>NZ_CP033898.1:1800000-2100000 GCF_003814005.1 Corynebacterium pseudopelargi
ACCCTTATGAGCGCATCGTGGTGGCCAACGCCGATCAATTGCTCATCGTGTCTGCGGTGGCCGATCCCGAACCTCGCGCCGGGTTTATTGAACGCGCCCTCGTGGCAGCATTTGTGGGCAATCTCCAGCCGATTATTGGTCTGACCAAATCTGATCTTGCAGATCCTTCCGCTTTCGCAGCAGAGTTTGCAACCCTCGATGTACCCGTGCTGCTCTGCGGTGTGGATGATCCCCTCGAACCCGTGATCAACCAGGTGGCCGGCAAGCGCACAGCGCTCATCGGCCATTCCGGTGTGGGCAAATCCACCCTGGTAAATCGCCTGATCCCAGAGGCTCAAAGAGAAACTGGAGAGGTCTCAGGTGTGGGCAAAGGCCGCCACACCTCCACTCAGGCGGTAGCCCTTGAGCTTTCGCAGGGCGGCTGGATTATTGATACCCCTGGTATCCGCTCCTTTGGCTTAGCCCACGTAGAAGCCGACACCGTGGTTGAAGTCTTTGATGATCTCCGCGAGGCCATTGAGGCCTGCCCGCGTGGCTGCACGCATATCGGCCCGCCGGCAGACCCACAGTGCGCCCTCGATACCTTCGAGGCCGACTCCCCTACCGGCAGGCGAGTTTCTGCGGTGCGCAAACTTCTGGTGGCACTGCGATCCAATGAGACGTACTAAACGTGCTTCCTGAGCTCCTTGAGCAGCTTCAGCCCCGTTTTCAGCCCGCGGCGCACTCCATGTTTTGCGCCCACCCAGAGTTGATGCTCGATGGGCTCAAAGGCCCTATTTGAGCGCACCTCGGGGGCGTTATCCGGGGTTGCCCGGAGGTACTTATTGGGCAAGCTGAGCTTGAGCAAGGTTCGTTGCACCTTTGCTAGCTGCTTTGGAAAGCTATCTACGTTATAGGGCAGATCGAATTCCACACACAGTGCCTGCACCTTGCGCCCTACTTGGGCAAGGCGATTCGAAGGCATATCGGGAAAGAGGTGGTGTTCGATCTGGTAGTTCAGATTTCCAGAAAGAATGGTCAGGATCTTCCCGCCGTGGAAATTGGCTGATCCAAGCATCTGGCGCAGATACCACTCATTGTGGTCTTCGTTTTTAAACTGCTCTTTGCTAAAGGTTTCGGCTTCGTCTGGGAAGTGCCCGCAGAAGATCACGGCATAGGCCCACAGTGATCGCACAAAGTTGGCGGTGGCATTCGCACTTAGGGTATGGCCGAAGTTCTTTCCAGAAAGTGCGGGAAAGAGCAGGTAGTCGCGAGCTGTTTGGCGGCTGGCCTTCTTGGTGGTTTCCCAGAACTTCTCTGCTGTTTCCTCCCAAGACTTCCTGCCGGAAAAGTATTTGCCAAGCTCGACATCGTAGTAGCCCACTGCCCACTGAAACAGGCTGGCCAATACGGTGTTAATCAGCGGCTGGAATGCATGCATTGGGGTCCAGGAGCGATCGCGGGTAACGCGCAATACGCCATATCCCACGTCGTTATCCATGCCGATGACATTGGTGTAGGTGTGGTGGACGTAGTTGTGCGAATGCATCCACTGCGAAGAGGGGCACACCAGATCCCATTCCCAGGTGCTGGAGTGGATCACGGGATCGTTCATCCAATCCCATTGGCCATGCAGCACGTTGTGGCCAATTTCGAGGTTTTCAAGGATCTTCGAAAGCGAAAGCAGCGAGGTACCTGCAAGCCAGGCCTTTTTCTTGCCGCTAAACAGCAATACTGCACGCCCAGCTACCTCCAGGCTGCGCTGGAAGCGGATGAGGTTTTTAATATAGGCCGCATCGCGTTCGCCTAAGTCTTGGGTTACCTCGGCTTTGATGGCATCCAGCCTCCTGCCGATTTCTTGAATATCTTCGTCGCTGAGGTGGGAATAGGCCTTGATATTGTCAATTGCCATCGTCGTTATCTTTCCTTCAATGTTCTATCCAGCTCGGGTGGTTTAGGTCTGCACGCGGATATCGCCTTTGGGCACGCTTACACAGGTGCGTACTCGCTGGCCTGACTCATGTGTTTCCCCGCTTAACAGATCAATCACTTCGCCTTGTTCAAGCTGACGCACGCAGGTATGGCAGATACCCATGCGGCAACCAAAGGGCATAGGGATCCCTGCTGCTTCTCCGGCTTCCAAGATGGTGGTGCCGCTGGCTGCGGTTGCTTTCCCGCCGTTTGAAAATTCGATGGTGCCGCCCTCGGCATCGCTGCTGCGCTGCAAGCTAAAGCGTTCGCTATGAAAGGCCACATCATCGCCTGCCCACTGCTGCCAATAATCCAGCATCTCTGCAGGACCGCAGGCAAAGATTTCTCTTTGGCGCAAATCGGGTTCGAGCTGCTCTAGATCTTCAGCTTGCAGCCTGCCTTCGATGGAGGTTTGGCGGATGTGGATGCGGATATCCTTGGCGAATTGCTCAAGCACCTCGGCAAAGACGTGGTCGTTGAGGCTTCGCACACTGTGGTGGAGCACCACATCGCTTTGGCCAAATTCTTGGCGTTCTTGCATGCCCCGAAGCATGCTGATCACCGGGGTAATGCCGGTGCCTGCGGTAATAAAGGCAATCTTTGCAGGCACTGGATTGGGCAAATAGAAATCGCCTGCGGGTGCGGCAATCCGAATGGCAGTACCGGGGCTTGCCGTGCCGATGAGGTGCTGGGAAAGCTTGCCTTTTTCTACAGCCTTCACGGCGATGGAAAAGCGGCCCTGGTTGCTATCGGGCGCGTTGGTGAGAGAGTAGCTGCGCCAGACGTATCGGCCATCTACTTCTACCCCGATGCCGATATATTGGCCGGGCTTAAAGTTCGTCTGCACTCCCCAGCCGGGTGTGATCTCTAGGAGCACCACATCGCCGTGGCGGCGGACATCTTCGATCCGCCCGCGCAGTTCTCTGGTAGACCACAAGGGATTGAGCACTGCCGAGTAATCATCGGGCAGCAAGGGGGTGGTAAAGCGCTTGAGTAGACCGCGCATGGAAGCGAGGCGGTCTTGCGTGCGAGAACGCGCCATGAAAGATACACCTTTGCTTTGCAAGCGAAATAGTTACGATGCCGTAACCCTACGCAAGCAGCGCAAAGATGTCAACGGACTAGGCTAGCTGCACCAGTACTGAAAGCTCGCTTGGGTCATACCAAGCCATGAATTGATCAAGAGCATCGCCTACGCACAGCTCCGCATCCTCAACACCGAGGTCGGCTTGATCAATTACCTCAATGGCTGCGGCCGTAGCCTGCTCATTGCCTTGAGTATCAACATGAATGGCAGCCACCTGATCAAAAGCGATCACTGCAGGATCCAATTGCATCACCGACTCGCCCAGATCAGGCATGAAGCTAATGGCTGCGTCTGGCACATCTGCCGAAATCACGGCGCGGCGGTGCGGGTGCAGATCATCGCCAATGGCAAGGAGGCGAATCGAGGCCAAGGAAGCATCCTCAAAAGCAGAATGCGCGATTTCTTCCTCATCGCCGGAGGTATAAAACTCGCGCAACGCGGGAGTCACACCGAAGACATAGCCAGAACGCACCGGCACTTCGCCTTCTTGGGCAAGGGTGCGCAGCAGCTCGAAGGTGGCAGGGATATAAACGCGCACTAGAACTCCCCTTGGATGCCGAACAGGCCGGTAATTTCCACCACGGCACGATCGAATTGCTGGTAGTACACGCCCACCAGGCCATTATCCACCGCAGCGCGAACATTGAGGATGGAATCGTCAACCATCACGCAGTCTTTCATCGGCAGCTCAATGGCCTCTGCTGCAAACTCAAAGGCACCAGCCTCGGGCTTTTCCACACCGATCTCACCGGAAAGCACGACTGCGTCGACAAGCCCACGATCTTTAAACGCACGGATCGGGGCGGCACCGGGGCCGCCTGGATCATTGGACAAAATGGCAATGCCAATGCCAGCAGCCTTCAGCGCACCGAGCAGTTGCTGCCAGCGGCGCTGCGACTCCTCCGAGCCATCGAGCACGCCCACATAATCAACGATGAGTCCACGCATCGAAAGTCATCACACCTTGGGATAGATTGTTCCTTGTTTTGCCGTTATTCTTTCACATATCACTCCTTGCCAGCGCCCGCCCACGCGCCGTCAAGTGGATTCGTTGCCATAGTTCATGCCAACGACCCCAAGGAGGCTTAGCTCACATGCTGGTTGCAATCCCGGGAAGAAACCTTCTAAAAAAGCTCCCACCAGCACCGCTTCGGCCACATGAGGCCACCACCTACCCCACGCCCGCCATCGACCCGGCGCTTCGCCAACAAGCCTCCAGCATGCTCCAACACGCCCTTGAAGTAGCAGCGGGCATGCGAGTGGTAGCCAGCCTCAAGCAGCGCTATTTCAGCGAGCAGGTACGCAGGCACATCACCGCCCGCCTCGTTGGAGGCCAGCGCATCGATAGCTCGGTCAAGCTCGAATCCTTGCACCTTCGCATCCACGGCCAAAGAATCGATGCCGTAGGCAGTGCCACCAGCAAAAAGCGCAGCTTTGGTTACCTGGCCCAATTTGAGCCAGCCATAGGAAACACCCCCGGGCTTCGCATGAGAAGCCTGAGGGTGCTGTAGAAGATCAGCCCGCGTTTACTCGGCAGCGGTGGGTTGCTCCTGCTGCTCGAATTGCTTGCGCACCATGAACAATTGACGCACCGTTTCTTCCTTGATGCCGTCTTTCATGGCGTTGAACATATCGCCGCCTTCTTTTTGGTATTCCACCAGCGGGTCGCGCTGCGCCATCGCACGCAAGCCAATGCCCTCTTTGAGGTAGTCCATCTCGTAGAGGTGCTCGCGCCACTTCTGGTCGATCACCGGCAGGATCACCATGCGCTCAAGGTTGCGCATCTGCGAGTCTCCACCGACGGATGCCACCATGGTTTCGAGTTCCTTGTACTGCGCGTGGGCGTCGTCAAGCAAGGCCTCACGCAGATCCTCGGCGCCAAGCTCACCGGAGGCACCATACTCGCTGCCCTCGATCAATTCCTCGCTGCTGACCCGCGGGCCGTAGAGCGACTCAAGGGCGTGCCACAGCGAATCTAGGTCCCAGTCCTCCACATAACCATTGGCGGTGGCACCATCGACATAGGCGTTGATCGTGTCGTCGATCATGTGCTGGACGTTATCGGCAATATCGGCGGCCTCAAGGATCTCGCGGCGCTCGCGATAAATCACCTTGCGCTGCTCATTCATGACCTCGTCGTACTTGAGCACGTTCTTGCGCATCTCAAAGTTCTGATTCTCCACCTGGGTTTGCACACCCTTGATGGAGTTGGTCACCATCTTCGCCTCGATCGGCACATTATCCGGCACGTTCAGGCGATTCATCATGTTTTCCATGGACTGGCCAACAAAGCGCACCATGAGGTCATCGCGCATGGAGAGGTAGAAGCGCGTGGTGCCGGGATCGCCCTGGCGGCCAGCGCGACCACGAAGCTGATTATCAATGCGTCGAGATTCATGGCGCTCGGTACCAAGCACATACAGCCCGCCTGCGTCACGCACTTCGTCGGCAAGCTTCTCGCCACGAGCCTTCACGCGGGCGAGTTCCTCATCCCACGCCGCCTCGTATTCCTCAGGGGTATCCACCGGATCCAGGCCGCGCTCACGCAGGTTGAGGTCGGCAATGATGTCGGGGTTGCCGCCAAGCACGATGTCGGTACCACGGCCTGCCATGTTGGTAGCCACCGTCACAGCACCAGGCAAACCTGCCTGGGCCACGATCTGCGCTTCTTGCTCGTGGAACTTCGCGTTGAGCACATTGTGCTTAATGCCGCGGCGCTGCAGCAGCTTAGACAGGTACTCCGAACGCTCCACCGAGGTGGTACCCACCAGCACCGGCTGGCCTTTGGCCACGCGCTCGGCAATATCTTCTACCACTGCCTCAAACTTTGCCTCCTGGGTCTTATACACCAGGTCAGTCATGTCTTCGCGCTGGTTTTCGCGGTTGGTAGGAATCGCCATCACGTGCAGCTTGTACACCTGGTACAACTCGCTGGCCTCGGTCTCGGCGGTACCGGTCATGCCGGCGAGCTTGTCGTAGAGGCGGAAGTAGTTTTGCAGGGTGATCGTAGCCAGCGTCTGGTTTTCGTTTTTGATCTCCACCGACTCTTTGGCCTCAATGGCCTGGTGCATACCTTCGTTATAGCGGCGTCCCGCCAGCACACGGCCGGTGAAATCGTCAACGATGAGCACCTCGCCCTTACGCACGATGTAATCCTTATCGCGGGTAAACAGCTCCTTGGCCTTGAGCGAATTATTGAGGTAGCTGACCAACTGGGAGTGCTCGGGGGCATAGAGATTGTCAATGCCGAGCTGGTCTTCTACAAAGCCAACGCCTTCTTCTTTGATGCCGATGGTGCGCTTGCGCTCATCCACTTCATAGTGAATGTCCTTCTTCATCAGCGGCGCGAGCTGCGCAAATACCGAGTACCACTGGGAGGAACCATCCACCGGGCCGGAAATAATTAGCGGAGTACGGGCCTCGTCGATCAGGATCGAGTCCACCTCGTCCACGATGGCATAGTGGTGTCCGCGCTGCACCAGATCATCCAAAGAGCGCACCATATTATCGCGCAGGTAATCAAAGCCCAGCTCATTGTTGGTGCCGTAGGTGATATCGGCGTTATAGGCTTGTCGACGTTCCTCCGGGCGCATTTCAGACAAAATCACGCCCACCTCAAGGCCGAGCCAACGGTGCACACGACCCATCCACTCGGCGTCACGCTTGGCAAGGTAATCATTCACGGTGACCACGTGCACGCCCTTGCCCTCAAGGGCATTGAGGTACGCGGGCAGCACACAGGTCAAGGTTTTGCCCTCACCGGTGCGCATCTCGGCTACGTTGCCGAAGTGCAAGGCAGCGCCACCCATCACCTGCACCAAATAGTGCTTCTGGCCAAGCACGCGGTAGGAGGCTTCGCGGGCGGTGGCGAAGGCTTCAAGCAGCAAATCATCCAGGGATTCGCCTTCTTGAATGCGGCGCTGGAACTCAGAAGTTTTGGCCTTGAGTTCCTCATCGCTCAAAGCCGAGTACTCTTCGTCGAGCTCGAGCACGCTTTCGGCGATCTTTTTCAGGCGCTTTACCGCACGCCCTTCACCGACGCGAAGCATTTTAGAAAGTCCAAGCACGTGCACAGTTCCTTTAACTATTGGCTATCTTTTGCAAGGTAATTGCGATCAACGTAGGTATTGTACGTTTTGGGTCTGTGAAAAGCACGAACACCCGGACTCTTGCGAGCATGTTCTAGCTCGGCAAAGCAATCCGGGTGCGGCTATCAAGCAAGCGTCAAATGACCTTAGGCCTTGTCGTTGCTCAAAGAGATCAAGCCATAATCATAGGCGTGGCGGCGATACACCACGGAAGGCTGACCAGTCTCTTCATTGACAAACAGGTAGAAATCGTGGCCCACGAGCTCCATCTCAGACAAAGCATCATCCACGCTCATCGGAGTAGCGGAGTGCTCCTTGGTGCGCACGATCTGACCGGGCAACACATCTTCAACAGAATCGGCATAGGGATCTTCATCATATTGATCCTTGGCGCGAGCCTGCTCAGCTTCACGCACCAATTCCGCGGCGGCTTCACCGGTGCTCATCGGTGCACGGTGGCCGGACAGGGAGATGGAACGACGAGCCTTGACCTTACGCAGGGAACGTTCCATGCGAGACAGTGCCGTCTCCAGTGCTGCGTAGAAGCTATCTTCCTTCGCCTCAGAACGAGCAATGTGGCCCTTGCCGGTAGCGGTGATCTGAATGCGATCAGAGTTATCTGCACGGCGAGGATTCGGCTCGTGCTGCAACTCGACGTGGAAGAACGTCAGCGTAGGATCCAAACGCGCGATCTTGGCAAGCTTGGAATTGACTCGTTCCGCGAAATGCTCGGGAACCTCGACGTTGCGGCCGGTGATTGACACCTTGACGTCCGGGCTCAACACCTCGTTGGAGCCATCAGGCGTGGTCATAATCACGTACCTCCCTTGTGTTGTCCGCCCTTGAAGGAAACCTCTGACAGACCCCTCCGGGCGGGGTGAACTTTCATCTCTAAGGATACCCGTAGTTTTGCAGTCACCGCCATAGAATGTTGTTCGCTCTCAGCGTTGGCAATTTGCCCAACGCCTTGACCCAATCCATGCCCTTGGAGCAACTAGATCCCGCCCCAACACGGTCAAGCATGAGAAAACCCCAGGCAGCCGGCCACTTTCATTCCCGCAGATTGAAGGACGGCCACCGAAGAAGCCAGCGTGGCGCCGGTAGTAATCACATCATCGACCAACAACACCGGCGCATCCACGGTGCCCAAAAGCTGCACAGCACCAGAAATATTTATTCTTCTTTGCACAGCGCTCAGACCAGCAGAATCACGCACCCTTGTTGCGTGCCGCAACAGTTGAGCACTTGGCAGGCGGCTGGATTGGCAGGCAAGAAACACCGGATCGCCGCCCCTTGCGCGCTCATTGCTCAACGTGGTTGGGGCAGGCACCAACCACAGCCCATCGGGTAAGCGGCCTTGGGCTTCTAAGGACTGCACCGCCGCACGCAGTACGGCACCAAACACAGCACACATATCCATGCGCCCGCGTTCTTTCATGCCAATAATCATTGCCGAGCGCACGCCACCGTAGGGGCCAAGTGAATACACGGGCACATGCTGGAGCACCCTGGTGCTGATGCGCTGCGGTGGCTGCCGAAGCTGCTGCTTGCACGAAGCACACAAGGCAACACCTGCCGTGCCACAGCCGGCGCAACTACGCGGAAGGCATAACTCGGCAAAAGCCCGAGCCGCTAAGCGCACATCCCGAAAATCCAAAAGCCCCCCCCTTGGTAGAGCCGTGCTCCTCCCCTATCAGCACAGCGATCTACCAAGAGGCTAAAACGCCTCTGCAGCTTTGGCAATCAGGATTAGTTTGGCACCACCACGGGTGCGCGCACGCCTTCAAGGCCTGCGACCTCGCGCCAGAAATTCGCTTCTTCTAAATCCTTTGGAATCTGCATCGTTGCCCTGGCGTCGGTGGCGAAAATGGTGGAGCTATTCGACGTCACCGAAACCACCGGGGCATCGAGGTTGGCTCCTGGCAGCGGGGTGGCACTGGAGCCATCGGGGGCTACCACCCACACTGGCGCCTCGGGGTTGGCCGTGCCGATTAATAGGGTGCCATCGGCTTGCCAATCAAGCGAGATGATCGTGTCTTCAAAACCAGGCAGCAGATCAATAACGTTGGTGAGCTTGCGTTCGCCCACATTTGGCCTGGCTACCACGCCCACGTAGACCTTGCCGTCCATCACCATGGCCGCCCTTGAGCCTGCGTGAGAAAGCTGCAGCACGGAAATATCGCTGTGCTCGCCCAAGGATTCCGAATCCACCTCAGTTTGGACGATCTCGCCATTGTCGCTGGAGCGAGCCACGCGCGCGATCTTTTGGCCATCGATCACCGTCCACAGCGATGATGCCGTGGGCTCGAAGGTGGGCTTGGTCAGCGTGCGGGCCCGAAGCTTGCTTTCCATGGTGGTGTTCATGGTGCCGATGAGCAATTCAGATTCGCGATCCTCTTCTTGGCCAGAGCTTCGCACCGCACCCACCGCATCGCTTTTACCCGAGATGCTGATCGACTCAATATCTTCGAGCTGCCCGATGGGCTTGGTTACCGGATTGATCTTGCCGCCATTGATATTGACCAATTGGCCGCCGATAAGCGCATAGGCGGTATCGAAGCTATTGCCGGTGGCCTGGGGGTTGTATTCGGCGAAGTTATCCACCGTGAGGTCTGGATCTTCGGTGTCTCTGGAGCGCACCGCATTGCCATCGAATGCCAGATGATACGGCCCGCCGATTTCTGCCATGCCTAAGGTCCAGACGATGCTTGCCGCGAGCCTGCGCATGGCATCGGAGCTTAAGTTGGTCAGCCCAGAAAACTCATACACCCCATCGCGCCTGCCCGCATAGGTGGCATCGGCTGGTAGTTCGTCCATCACGCCTGGGGCAAGCCACTCGGAGGGGCCTTCGATCAGCAGCGATAGCAGGGCTGAGTCTAAAGAGCCGGTGCGGTTATAAATCCACCGCTGATCAGCAACCAGGCGGCTGCCGCTGGGATCAAAGAAGTACACATTGCGCATGGTGTAGTGATTGCGGAAGGCATTGCGCTCCACCACGATCTGATTGGGCAGATCGACGATGCGCCACTCACCATCAATTTCTTCGAGGCGAATATTTTGCCTAAAGGGAGTTTTACGGGGCTGGTAGGCACCAGCTTTGCTCACCTCGCCGACGATGGTGCCGGTTACCTCGTAGGTTCTGCCCGGTTCCTCATCATCCTGTGGCGCGGAATTCACATCGATGCGATCAAGCACGAGAATATCTGGCTTTGGCGCCCAGGATTCTGCCTTTTCCTTGCTCATGTAGCTCTTGGCAGCGCGGTATTGCTGCTCTGCGAGCGCATTGGCACTGTAGAAATCTCGAAGCAGCAAATCTGGGGCTTCGCCTTCTTTGGGGCCTTGGAAGCTTGAGGGTTGTTCTTGTTCAAAACTCCGAATTGCTTGAGGGTCTGTTTCTGAAGGCACAGAAATACATCCGCTTAACACCATGGCCATGGTGGTGCTCACGCACAGCAGCGAAGCTCGCTTCATCATTGCTCCTCCTGGCTGAGGTTAATGCCCTCGCTGGATGGTTCCTTGCTCTTTGGCGCTTCCAGCGGCAGCGGAGGCTTATCAATCGCACCGCCTGGGGTGCGCGGCAACAGCACCCTAAAGGTAGAGCCAACCCCAATATTGCCCCTGGCCTCAATGGTGCCGCCGTGTAAGTGTGCATCTTCTAAGGCAATAGCAAGGCCTAATCCGGTGCCGCCGGAGTGACGCTCGCGGGAGGGATCGGCACGCCAGAAGCGTTCAAACACCAGCTCTTCTTGTTCAGGCTTTAAGCCAACGCCGTGATCGGTGACCGTCACCGCGATGGCATCTGCGCTCATGGCGGTGCGGATTTCTACCGGGTTGCCTTCCGAGTGATCCACGGCGTTGGCAAAGAGGTTGCGCAGGATCCTTTCAATGCGTCGAGCATCGCCAACCATTGGCAGCGGATCATCTTCTGGCACGAAAGTGACTTGCACCCCGAGCTCTTTGGCAAGCGCGCGCACCTGATCCCATGCAGCATGGATGCACTCGCGCATATCGAGCTGTGTTGGCGAAAGTTCGGTAGCGCCGGCGTCGTAACGCGAAATCTCAAGCAAGTCATTGAGCAGGTCTTCGAAAAGATCAAGCTGTTGTACAAGCAACTGAGAAGCGCGCTTGGTATGCGGGGCAAACTCCTCCGATTCGGAGTTGATCATATCGGCGGCCAAACGCACCGTTGTCAGTGGTGTGCGCAGCTCGTGGGACACATCGGAGGTGAATTGACGCTGGAAATTGCCGTATTCTTCGAGCTGCTGGATCTTCTTAGACAAGCTATCGGCCATGGTGTTAAAGCTCATGGCCAGGCGGGCAATTTCGTCTCTGCCGTCGACCACCATCCGCTCACGCAGGTGGCCATCGGCGAAACGTTCAGCGATGCGGCTGGCAGAGCGCACCGGGGTGATGAGCTGGTTCATCGCCACCCAGACGATGATCACAAACAGCACGATCAACAAGATGGCGGCACCTGCAAAGGAGCCACGCAGCATGGCAAGGGTAGCCTCGTCGTTTTCCATCGACATCACCAAATACACCTGGAGGTTTGGCACCTCGGCGTCGGTAGGCGTGCCAATGATGAGGGCTTTATAGCTGGAATCGTCGCTTCTTCGGATCGTGGCGTATTGGCTTGCCACCTGCCCCTGTGCGACAAAGCTGCGAAGCCGCTCGGGAATGCGATAGCCCTCGGGAGCAGAAATCACCTCGCCTTCTGGCTCATTGACCAAAATGACGGGCTCATATACCGCCTGCTCCTGGCCTTCAACAGCCCGAGAAACGATGGCGGCGCGGGCCGTTTTTAGGCGAACATCTAATGGGCTTGATGCACCCGTGGCGGCAATTTGTTCTTCCACTGCCACGCGCGCGCGGTCGATCTCTTGAGCGGCGATTTCTTCTTTGGCGTCCATGAAGCGCCCAACTAAGAAGTTAGTCACGAACATGGCCAAAATAAGCAGCACGAAAGCGGAGGCAAGAATAATCGTGCCCAACACGCGGTACTGAACGCTGGTTTGCCAGCGTTCTACTAATGCGTGACGTATGCGGTGAATCAGCCCGGAAATGGCCTTCTGCTCCTTAGCCGATCTTGTAACCCACGCCGCGGATAGTCAGCACGATCTGCGGGTTATCTGGGTCTTTTTCAATCTTGGAACGAAGACGCTGCACATGCACGTTGACAAGGCGGGTATCGGCAGGGTTGCGATAGCCCCACACCTTCTGCAGCAATTCTTCGCGGCTAAAGACCTGCCCAGGCTTGGAGGCCAACTCGACTAATAATTGGAACTCAAGAGGCGTGAGCTGGATTTCTTCACCATTGCGCGTGACTTGGTGGCCTGGGACGTCGATACGCAAATCCCCGGCCTCTAACACATCGTGGTGCTCATCTTCGCTGCGGCGCAGACGCGCACGCATACGAGCAATGAGCTCCTTGTGCTTAAAAGGCTTGGAAATATAGTCATCGGCACCCGATTCCAGGCCAAGCACCACGTCGACGGTGTCCGTCTTGGCGGTGAGCATGACAATGGGCACCGAGGATTCGCGGCGAATCATCCGGCAGATGTCGATGCCATTGACTCCGGGCAGCATCAAGTCGAGCAGCACCAGGTCGGGCTGCTCGCGCTGGAACACCGGGACGGCCTGGGCGCCATCGGATACCGCTACAGTTTGATAGCCCTCGGCTTGAAGCACCAAGGTGAGCATCTCGGAGATGCCAGGATCATCATCAACGACGAGGATTTTTGGGGGCATAGAAATAACGGCCACCCTTTCTTCTTTTCTGCATTGCTCAGACGTTCTAAGCCTACCGTGCGCACATGCCAGGCAAAACACACTGTCACCTTTTTGCAATGGCAGCGATGTGTGATGCCAATGAATACAAATGCCGCCGAAGGCTAAGAACCTCTGCCGCTGCTATCCCAGCGCCTGCAGCACCGCGGTGGCCACAGCACTTGTTTGCTGTGCTGGATCAACCACCATCCACGGCGAATACCACTGCTGTTGGGCCAAGTTGGCGTAGGCATGAGCAGTGCGAAGCTGCAAGCCGGCATCCGATTCATATTGATCGCGTACACGGCTTGCATCTTCTGCCTCACGCGAGGCTGCGCGCTTTGCAGCCAATGCCACATCGGTGCCAAGCAGCACCTGCAGGGTGGGCTTAGGGAGCCCAAATTGCTCGAACTCTAAACCCGCCACCCACTGAGCAATGTTTGGATCTTGAGCTCGCGCCACCGAGTAGGCGGCATTCGAGGCCACATAGCGATCAAGCAGCAAGATCTTCGAGCTTGCTGCGGCCTTGTGCAATTGCTCTTTTGCCCCGAGGCGATCGAGGGCAAATAGCGTGGCCATGCCGTAGATTGAGTCGCTCAAATCACCCATGCGCCCATAAAGGGCTTGCTGGGCCAGTTGGGCGTGGATGGATTCCTCGTAGCGGGGAAAGGCCAGGTACTCGGCATCTACTTGTTCGCGCAGCGCGCGAACAAGGGTGTTTTTGCCCGCGCCGTCGATCCCCTCAATCGCAACAATCATTAGTAGCGGTAGTGCTCCGGCTTATAAGGGCCTGCAACATCGACGCCAATATATTCCGCTTGTTCCTTGGTCAGTTCGGTGATGGTGCCGCCGAGGGCTTCGACGTGGATGCGTGCGACGAGCTCGTCAAGGACCTTTGGCAGACGGTAGACCTCGTTGACGTAGGAGCCATCGTTATTAAAAAGCTCGATCTGCGCGAGGGTTTGATCGGCAAAAGAGGTAGACATAACAAAGCTCGGGTGCCCGGTGGCATTGCCCAGGTTGAGCAGGCGGCCTTCGGAAAGCAGGATGATGCTTCGGCCATTGGGCAGGGTGAACTCATCTACCTGCGGCTTGATATTTACGCGAGTGACGTCATCGCGGTGTAGCAGGGAGGCGACGTCGATTTCATTATCGAAGTGGCCGATATTGCCCAAGATGGCGTGGTCTTTCATCTTCAGCATCTGCTCGAAGGAAATGATGTCGCGGTTGCCGGTTGCGGTGATCACGATATCGGCATCGGCAATGGC
The DNA here is from genome assembly GCF_003814005.1 of Corynebacterium pseudopelargi. Taxonomy (NCBI): domain Bacteria; kingdom Bacillati; phylum Actinomycetota; class Actinomycetes; order Mycobacteriales; family Corynebacteriaceae; genus Corynebacterium; species Corynebacterium pseudopelargi. The sequence goes on from NZ_CP033898.1 coordinate 1,814,160, forward strand.
GTCGTCGACGTGGACCACGGGGAAGCCATCCATGAGTGCCTGCAAGGCATTGATCGGATCAGCCTCGGTTACCTTCACGCGGGCACCTTGGCCGTCCATGGCCTCGGCACAGCCCTTGCCCACATCGCCGTAGCCGCAGATCAGCACGCTCTTGCCACCCATGAGTGCATCGGTGGCGCGGTTAATGCCGTCGAGCAGGGAGTGGCGAGTGCCGTACTTATTGTCGAACTTCGACTTGGTTACAGCGTCGTTGACGTTCATTGCGGGGAAGGGCAGCTCGCCAGCTTCTGCAAAGTGGTAGAGGCGGTGCACACCGGTGGTGGTTTCCTCGGTAACGCCCTTGACCGACTCTGCAATCTTGCCCCACTTGCCGGGCTCAGCTTCGAGCACTCGGCGCAGCATGGCTTTAAATGCCTTGGATTCATCGGAATCCTGCTCATCATCAGGTGGCACCACGCCGGCTTGTTCATATTCGCGTCCGCGGATCACGGCCATGGTGGCATCGCCGCCATCGTCGAGGATCATATTGGGCAAGCGATCGCCCCAAGAGAAGATCTCATTGACGCAGTCCCAGTATTCTTCAAGGGTTTCGCCCTTCCACGCAAAGACCGGAACACCCTGCGGGTCCTCGGGAGTACCCTTGCCAACCACCACGGCGGCTGCAGCTTCATCTTGGGTGGAAAAGATATTGCAGGAAGCCCAGCGCACCTCGGCACCGAGTGCAACGAGGGTTTCGATCAGCACAGCAGTTTGCACCGTCATATGGATCGATCCGGCGATGCGTGCGCCTTGAAGGGGCTGTTCTTCGCGATACATCTCGCGCAATTGCATCAGCCCCGGCATCTCGTGTTCGGCGAGACGGATCTGGTGGCGGCCAGCGTCGGCCAGGTGGATGTCACGGATGCGGTAGTCAGTCAAAACCTTGATGTCCTTCTATTTGGGTACTGCGTTTGGTGTTATCTGCTCTAGCTTAGAGCCTCGATATAGGCATCGAGATCTTCATCGCTTTCAACCTGCTCCAACAGGCCTGCGGCGATTTCTCTAATATCTTCCTCGCCCCTGCCGCGCAATCCAAGAATAAAGGGGTAATCCTGGGCTAATTCGCGATCGCTAAAGGGGGCTCCTGCCCAAATGGCCAGCAGGGTTGCCGCGAGTTGGGCGTTGTCTTGTTCTTCTGCCTGGGCTCCTTGTTCGGCTGCAATACGCACCAGATCGGATACTTCTTCCACGATGGACTCGCTATCGAGATCTGCGAGCTCGTCTAGAAGATCGATATTGCTTTCTACCTCAAAGACCTCGGCTTCCCATCCACTCACGATCTATCACCTTTCTTTAAGTGTGCTGGCGCATTGCGTGTTGGCAGTAACGCCATCGAATGTGGGATCTACTTCCATTCATAGTGCATTTTCTTTTTCCTGGCCGGTTGGGCTGCCGAATGTGTTCTTTGCAACCCTTCCCTTTTGTGATAGCGTTTGTGATCAAATTGTTATCAAACCTTTATTAGTACAGGTAGCGGCACATGAAGCACACTTCAAAGACCATTGCCGGCACGCTTGGAGCCGGCGTGATGCTTGCTGCTGCCGTGGGGTTTGGAGTGTGGAAGCTCGATCCTGCATGGAACTCCTCTACTCCAGAAGAAACCGCCGGCATCTCCCCTGCTGCAAGCACCGCAGAACGCAGCACGGGGGCGTCGACAAGTACCAAATCCAGCACCAAAACAAGCGAGCCCACGCAAACCGCCGTTCCGGCACCGCAAACTGCCGTTGCCGTGGATCGCTCTCAAACCTATGTGGATCGCAACGATCCGCTGCTGCCACCGAATGCGCACCTGCCCGCGCAGAATTCCGCGCCAACCACCTCTGCCCCCTTGCCTACTACGAGCACCGAGTCTGCACCCACAAGCCCGGTGATTGAGCCGGTCACGCCGCTTGTACCCGAGGTTCCGGGCATCAACGGCGACCTGGCCACCGAGTTGCCGCTGGAGCCAAGCAATGGCGAGGAACAGATGCCTATCGACGCCATCTGGGACTGGGCAGAAATGATGGGCTTAAAGCAACAGCCCAAATCTCAAGCGCCTAAGCCAAGCAGCACCGCTGAAAAGAATGAAGGTGCCAAGGCTCAAACCTCGGCACCGGATACCTCCCAGCGTTAGACCGAAAGCTAGACCAACAGCTAGGCCTACACCTAGGCCCAGAGCGCGGCCAGAAGACGGCCCCCGCCTAGCCGCCTAAACCCCGCCTAGCCGCTGGGAGTTTTTAAGCTCCACCCACGGTGGCGATAAAGACTTCCCCCTCGCCTTCCAGGCGCACCTGTGCATCTTGGGCATCGATCCACAATGCCTCGGTGGGCTCAAGGCTAAGCTCGCCTGCGCGCAGATTGCCTTGGGTACACAGCACGATCGCAGGGCCTGCGTGTTCGAGTGTGAACGCGCCGTCGATGTGCACGCTGCGCAGCGCAAATTCTTCGCTGGGCACCTCATAGCGGCCGTCTATCGGCTCGACTACCGGATCGGCCAGGGTGTCAAAGCGCAGCACATGCACCAGTTCTGGGATGTCTACATACTTTGGGGTCAGCCCGCCGCGAAGCACATTGTCGGAGTTGGCCATAATCTCAACGCCAAGGCCGGAGATATAGGCGTGCAGGTTGCCGGCGTCTAAGTAGATGGCTTCGCCTGGTTCAAGGCGAAGGTGATTCAACAGCAGCGCTCCAAGGACACCAATATCGCCGGGGTGGCGCTGTTGCAGATCAATCACGTGATCCAACACGAGCTGCATCCACGCTGGTACGTGATCGCGTGCTTGTTGCGCTGCTGCTACTACTGCATCGATCAGCTCGGCTCGTGCGGCCGAGGGGATGGTAATCCAGGTGGTAAACAGCGCACGAAGGTCGTTTTCTTCTTCGCCTTCTTCAGCAATCAGCGAGGCGTAGTGGTTGAGCTCCTCACACTCGAGGGCGGCGAAAAGCTCACGGGTTTGATCCAGGGGGCGAAAACCTGCCATGGCGTGGAATTCGCTTAAGGCCACCAAGAGCTCTGGCTTATGGTTATCGTCGCGGTAGTTGCGCTCATGGGCGTGGATATCAATGCCCTGGGCATTCTCGCGGGCAAAGCCTTCTCTGGCCTGCTCTAAGGATGGGTGCGCCTGCAGGCTCAGTGGCTGGTCTGCTGCAAGCAGCTTGAGCAAGAAGGGCAAGGTGGACTCGTAGCGCTGCGCCACGGTGGTGCCCAAGGCTGCTTCGGGGTCGCTGGCGATGAGCGTATCGAGGCTGATCTCATCTGCGGTGGCCGGTGCTGCTGGGTGCGCCCCGTACCAGAGTTCTGCCAGGGGCTTCGTGCTTGCTTGCTCGCCACGCATCTGTTGAATCAGAGTCCTTGAGCCCCAGGAATAGGCTTGGGTGCTCGGGATCAGCTTCTTCATCTAGGTGGAAACCTCCGTGGTCACTTGCCAATGCGGCCATGTGCATGGCCTCTTGGCAATGGTGGCAGTGGCACATGCTGTGTGCCTGGCTGCCGGGAACTAGGTCATATCTGACTAATGCTCGGCCAGATTTGGCTGCTGCTTGGTCATTGCTGACTGGAACTAATACATAGTAGCCGCGAATGCGCGAGCCATGAGCGTAAATAGGGCCGTGGCGCGATCGCCCTCGGCTTCTGCCAGCTCAGCTACTGCCCAGCGAATGATCGCCGGCTCCGGTGGCAACGGCCCATCAATGATCGGGTCATGGAAGGGGTCGCGCGGTGGTTGTGCTGCATAGAAGGCACCTAAGGCTCGGCCATCGATACTGCCGCTGAGCTTGGCGTGCTGGTTGAACATGCACGCCACCAGTGCGCAAAGATCCAGCGATTCCGCATCGTTTGCCACATGCAGCCCAAAGGCTGCTTTTTGGGCGATATCGCGGGCCGGGTTAAGTGTTTCACGCTCTGGCGCGCAGCGCAGCAGCTCTTCGTCGACGCGCTCGGCAATGGCGTGCAGGCGGCGTGTGGGCTGAGCTACCAGCAGTGCCAGCAGTGCTGCACCGGATCTGGCAGGCGATGGGCCTTCGTGCATGGGCAAGGGATCGATGATGTGCGTGCTGCTGGGCAGATCCTCGCGCAGCCGGCCATGGCCAATAGCCGCTATGGTCGTAGTACCTCTGGCGTGGCACACACTGGCGGCTTGGGCCAGGCCATCGTGTGCCCCACTTTCGCTGAGCAGCAGCACTACATCGAGGGCGCCAACATAGCTGGGCAGGCTTTGGGTTATCACCACTGGGGTGGCAAGCGGCTGGCATACCCCAAGCACGGCTTGGGCTGCGCGGTAGCTTAATTCATCGCCTGCGAGCACCACGATGCTTCTCGGGGCATCGCTTAAGATCGATTCCCAGGGCAAGGCATCGGCTACTGCGCGTAGCTGCGCGCCTTCGTGGGCGATATCGAAGTACGCCTTATCTGGGTCGATGTGTTCAGCCATAAGCACTAGGCGCGGATGATGGCCAAGATCTCTTCCACTAAGGATGCCACTTCATCCTCGGTGGGGGCTTCAACATTCAGGCGCAATAGCGGCTCGGTGTTCGAGGCGCGCACATTGAACCACGCCGGGGACTGGGCAAGCTCAACGGTGTATCCGTCGAGATCATCGATGGAGGCTGCGCGATCGCGGAATGCATCGATGACGGCCTGTGCGCGTTCCTGCTGCTGTTCGGCAGACGCAAGCTTGGAGTTGATCTCGCCCGATGCCGCGTAGCGGGTGTAGCTGGCCATGAGTTCAGACAGCGGGCGGTCTTGCTGGCCAAGAGCTGCAAGCACGTGCAGGGCTGCCAGGATGCCGGAGTCGGCGTTGAAGAATTCCTGGAAGTAGTAGTGCGCGGAGTGCTCTCCACCGAAGACGGCCTTGTGTTCTGCCATCTGCGCTTTGATAAAGGAGTGCCCAACGCGGGTGCGCACCGCGGTACCGCCGTGCTCTTGAATGATTTCCGGCACGGTTTTCGAGGTAATCAGGTTGTGAATGATGGTGGCGCCGGGGTGTTCTTGGAGGTAGCGCTGCGCCACGATTGCGCAAATAGCCGAGGGGCTCACCGGCTGGCCGAGTTCGTCGACCACGAAGCAGCGGTCGGCATCGCCGTCGAAGGCAAGTCCGATATCGGCGCCGACTTTCGGTGTGAATGCTTGGAGGTCAGTGAGGTTTTTAGGATCAAGCGGGTTGGCCTCGTGGTTGGGGAAGGTGCCGTCGAGCTCGAAGTACAGTGGTTCGATGTCGATGTTGAGGCCTTTGAATACCTCGGGCACGGTGTGGCCTGCCATGCCGTTGGCTGCGTCCACGGCCACCTTCAGGTGGCGAATACCGCTTAAGTCCACCAGGCCGCGCAAGAATGCACCATAGGCTGCCAGGGTGTCTTCTTCGGTGATGCTGCCGTGCGCGCCTTCGTAGCTGGGCACGCCTTCTACGAGCATGTCTACGATCTGTGCCAGGCCGCTGGCTTGGCCTACGGGGCGTGCACCAGAGCGGCACAGTTTGATGCCGTTGTATTCAGCCGGGTTGTGCGAGGCGGTAAACATCGCGCCTGGGCAGTCGAATTCGCCGGAGGCAAAGTAGAGCTGATCGGTAGAGGTCAGGCCAAGGGCGAGCACGTCTACGCCTTGGGCGTTGACACCCTTGGCAAAGGCTTGGGAAAGCTCCGGTGATGAGGGGCGCATATCGTGGCCGACGGCCACGCGGGTAGCGCCTTCTTCTCGCATGAGTGCGCCGAAGGCTTGGCCGACCTCGTAGATGAACTCAGCGTCGATGTCTTGATCTACAACGCCTCGGACGTCGTATGCCTTGATCACGCTGGTGACTGCTTCGCGAGAGCGCATGGGCGGGTGCCTACCTTTCGGAACAAACCTCTAACAAGCACCTTTGGTGCTTGGGCGAAGCAGTTGCTGCTTACGCCAACTTCCCGAAATACCCTACTCCGTTGAAAGCGTTTGGCCGAATAACTATTTGGCCATCATTGCTGTGGGCGTGAACGGTTAGTGCTCTTTTTCGGCGTCGTGCACGACTTGGAGGTGGGCGCGGCGGGTGGCTTTTCGCTGCGCTCGATGCACTGGGTGGTTCCTGCCGATGTCTTCGCTTTGGCCGAGTTGCGGCTGCTCGATGCTCGAACGCCCGGCTTGGCGCACGGCCTCGGCTAAGGCGGTGAGGTCTTCATCATCTTCTTCAAGGGCGTCTACGCGCAGGAGTTCCCAGCCGAGTGGCGCGGTGATTTTAGATGCGTGATGTTCACATAGATCCCAGCTATGGGGGTCGCTGCTTGTAGCTAGTGGGCCTACCACCGCGGTCGATTGCGCATAGGCATAGGTCAGCGTTGCAACGGCTGGCTTGCCGCAGCCTGGTCGGGAGCATCGGCGGAAGTGATTCACGCCCACAGAGTCTAGACCTCTACTTGAGGTTTTTGTAGCCCATGTGGCCATCACCCCCTTTTTGCGTGCATTGCTCCACGGCGAGGTGCCAACGCCCAAGCCCCCTATGCCAGTAGCATCGACGGCTATGATGCGCGCGTCAAAGGATCGTCATGGCCGAGGGGTTCGCGGCCCCTTATTCCCCACTGCGGTGCCTCGTTTTCGCACGCGCAGGGAGCTTTTCGACGCCGCCGTGCTACGTGCCTACGCGCCCATCCACGATCGCTGGCGTGAGCAATTAAGCCATTTGGATATTGCGGTAGACACCATCCCGAGGATGCGTTTAAACACCGAGGCTTCGCTAATCCCAGAGGAGATCACCGCCGATGGCATCGTGCCCCTTGGGCGCGTGATTCCGGCTGGCATTGATCAACACGGACGCCCCACCAGGGCGCGGATCGTGATGTTTCGTATGCCAATTGAGCAGCGAAGCAGCGATGCGGTGGAATTAGATGCCTTGCTGCGCAAAGTGCTGACCTCTTTGGTGGCTACCTACTTAAACCTCAGCCCGAAAGATATTGATCCAGACTTTGCAGAGGACTAGCCCTAGGGCTTGTAAAATAAAAAGCCCGCGGCCTTGTGGCCGAGGGCTTGATTGTTTGATCGTGGTTTAGGCGATCTGGTTTTTTAGACGACGACGCTCACGTTCAGACAGTCCACCCCAGATACCGAAGCGCTCATCGTGCTCGAGCGCGAATTCCAGGCATTCATCACGAACCGAGCAGGCGCTGCAGATGCGCTTGGCTTCGCGGGTCGAGCCGCCCTTTTCGGGGAAGAATGCCTCAGGATCAGTTTGAGCGCACAGTGCTTGCTCTTGCCACTCCTGCTCAACTGCCCCGAATAGCTCGTCAAGCGTGAGCTCTACTGCCGTCCGAGAGCGAGGTGCGGCGTTATCAGCCATATATTCCACGCCACCTTCCTCTGGTTGCTCCTGGCTTCTTACTGTTCATCTGCCTCCAAGAGAGCCAAATGCCCATCAAAGGAGACAATGAATTACACACCTGCGATTCAACACGCCAACACAAGATATCCGCAACTTTTTAGGCGAATTTTTCTTCACCACTTGCCAAAAACGCAGGCAGTTGTTCACATTCGCCACATCAGTCACAGAACTCTAGGGGTGGGGGTAGTAGGCGGGGGCACTACATATAGTGGCGCCCCTAGGTGTGCCTCACAAGAGCCCGAGAAAGGCCTAAGCGTCAGAGCTAAAGCGGATCCCCGAATCTGGCAGCTCAACACCAGGCCACACGCGCATGCCATCGAGCAATTCACAACGAGCACCCACCACAGCACCCTCGCCGATCACCGCTCCACGGATACGAGCATTGGCACCAATTCGAGCACCGGCAGCAATGATGGAATCTTCAATCACCGCACCTGGCTCAATGGTCACACCATCAAAGACCACCACATCGTCTAAGCGGCAGCCAGCACCAACCTCGGTGCCACGACCAATCACAGTGCCACCAAGCAGCAACGCCCCGTCACGAACCCCAGCGGATTCGTCGACAAGCGACTCGCCAGTCTTTCCCTCAAGCAGCGGCGAAGGAGCAATGCCGCGCACCAAATCAGAGGAACCACGAACAAAATCGCCCGGGGTGCCCATATCGCGCCAATAAGCATTATCTACATGCCCGAACACGCGGCGGCCCTGCTCAAGCAGCAGCGGGAAGGTGTCGCGCTCGACAGAGACCACGCGATTTTTAGGAATCTCCTCGATCACCGAACGCTTAAACACGTAACAACCGGCGTTGATCTGATCAGTTGGCGGATCCTCGGTCTTTTCCAAGAAGGCCTGCACCCGGCCATCGGCATCAGTGGGCACACAACCAAAAGCGCGCGGATCAGGCACGCGCACCAAATGCAAGGTCACATCGGCATCATTGTGGTGGTGGGCGTCAAGGATGGGGCCAAGTTCAGCGCCACCGAGCACATCGCCGTTAAACACCATCACGGTATCTGCACGCAGCTTATCGGCGACGTTGCGAATACCACCGCCGGTGCCAAGCGGCTGATCTTCTACAACGTATTCAATTTCTAAGCCCATATCCTCGCCATTGCCAAAGTATTCCTCGAATACCTCGGCCTTAAACGAGGTGCCAAGCACCACGTGGCGGATACCCGCGGCCTGAATGCGGGCAAGCAGGTGCTTTAAAAAGGGCACTCCGGCAGTCGGCAGCATAGGCTTCGGCGTATTCACCGTTAAGGGACGCAAACGCGTTCCCTTGCCGCCGACCAAAATGACGGCGTCGGTGGTTTCGCTTCGACTCTGCTTCGTCATGTCTTCCATCCTTTAAGAATCACTGTCGAAGCAAACGATAACCCGAAGCGCGCAAAATCTGAGCAGGGCGTGCCGTGACACGGATGAAAACTTCCTATCGTTTAGATCACCCCGAGCGTTTCATCCCTACCTCAAATGCGGGTACATAGCGCCTTTATAGCGCCCGAACTGCTGCTATAAGCTTCCAGCAATGAGCAAGACCCGGCGCGATCGATTCCTAGTGCTTCCGCTTTGCGTTCAGCACAGCAAGTTTTGCCCGAAGGTCTAAGCCCACCTTCAGCAGGATGCGTAAGGGCAACTGCCACCAATGCGGATGACGATCGGCCTGATAGCGATAGGCCGATTCATGGTGGGCAGGCAACATCGATTCCGGGGTTTTGGCCGCGGCATGGCCTACCGCGTGGGTGATCTGTGCTTGGGGGCAAAAGACATTGTCGTAGCCTGCGCGGGCGAGGCGATCACCTAAATCCACATCCTCCATGTACATGAAGTAGCGCTCATCAAAACCGCCGATACGCTCAAAGGCATCCCAGCGCAGCAGCAAACAGGACCCCGAGAGCCAACCGGCTAGGCGTTCTTGATCCATGCGGTTGCCATCGCGATATTCCTGGGTAAAGGGGTTTGATGGCCAAATCGTGCCCAACAGCGCATGGCCAATACCGTTGCGCAGGTTTGGCAGGGCACGCGCCGATGGGTAGGCGCTGCCATCGTCTTGGCGGATATACGGCCCGATGGCCGCGGCTTCTGGCCAGCGCTTCGCGCACTCGATCAGCGCATCAATGCTGCCTGGATCAAACACCACATCGGGATTGGCAATAAGGAAATACTCAGGGTCGATGGAGAAGTCCTGGCCTTTAAGCCATGCGGCACCGGCGTTCATGCCCGCGCCGTAGCCGATATTGCCACCGGTGGGCACAAAGTGCACGTTCTCGCGCTTCGATGCAGCCAGTTCTGGCACGCCATCGGTGGAACCATTATCTGCTAATACGCACAGGGTGTCGCCCGTGGTGGCCTGCTCTAAAGAATCGAGGAAGGCGTCCAGGTGCTCACCCGGTGAGTAGGTAACGGTGATCACGGCAATGGCTGGAGTATTCACAGATCCAAAGCCTACCCAAGGCTTGGAAAGTTGTGACGTTGCCCAAGCCAGTGGCCGAGCGTTATGAGATTCTGGCCCAGTCTGCCCTACACTGCTTTTCCGAGTACTTAATGCACGCCCACAGAGGCACCAAGGAACACCATGAGCAATAACATGCGCCGAAACCGCGATATTCGGCCGGCACCACAGCTAGAGCGCACCCGTGGCCAACAAGGCCCGCGGAGCCTGCGCACCGTATTAGCTGTGCTCAGCGTTTTGGTTTTGGCGCTTTCTGGCGCCGGTTATTTCACCGTGGGCAAGTTGGGCAATACCCTCGCTTCTGCCGGCAACCTCTCTTTGGGTGAGGCCAAGGGCGTGAAAGAGGCGGCCGATGGCGCCACCGATATTTTGCTTGTGGGATCCGATTCTCGTAGCGATGCACAGGGCAATGCGCTCACGCCGGAAGAAATTGAGATGCTGCATGCCGGTGATGAGCAAAATGACAACACCGACACGATCATGTTGATCCGTGTGCCCAACGACGGCAGTTCCGCCACCGCCATTTCTATTCCGCGCGATACCTATATCCACGACGAGGAGTTCGGGGATATGAAGATCAACGGCGTGTATAAGGCCTATAAGGACCAAAAGCGCCAGGATCTGCTCGAAGAAGGAGTGAGCGATGATCGCACGGTTGAACAGCAGGCCACCCAGGCTGGCCGCCAGGGCTTGATCCGTGAGGTAGCAGACCTTTCCGGTGTCACCATTGACCACTATGCCGAGGTTGGTCTTTTGGGCTTTGTTTTGCTTACCGACGCAGTGGGTGGCGTTGAGGTCTGTCTGAATGAACCAACCTATGATGAATTCTCCGGCGCCGATTTCCCCGCCGGTGTGCAAACACTCAATGGTGCCCAAGCCCTTGCCTTTGTGCGCCAGCGTCATGGCCTTCCCCGCGGCGACCTCGATCGCATTGTGCGCCAGCAGGCCTTCATGGCTTCTTTGGTAAATAAGGTGCTGTCTACCGGCACGCTGACCAACCCCCAGGCACTGAACAATATGGCCAATGCTGTGGAGCGTTCCGTGGTCATTGACGAGGACTGGGACATCATGAGCTTTGCCAACCAGTTGCAAAACCTTGCCGGTGGCAACGTGAAGTTCAATACCATCCCCGTGACCTCCATCGACGGCACTGGCACCTATGGCGAATCCGTGGTGACCATCGACCAAGACCAGGTTCGTGGCTTCTTCGATTCCCTGCTGGGCAATGGCGCCCCTTCAGAAGAACAAGCCCAGAAGTCGAAGGTGAACGTCTACAACGCCACCACCACCGAGGGCTTGGCTGGCACCGTGGCGCAGTATGTGCGCACCCAGGGCATGAGCATTGGCGAGACGGGCAATGAGCAAGAGCGCACCGATTCGGTCATCCTCGCCCACGATAAAGACGATGAGGTGGCCCAGGAATTAAGCCAGAAGCTCGGCTTGCCGGTGGAAGAAGACCGCGAGCAGCCTAAAGATGCCGTCAGCGTGATCGTGGGCTTTGATTATGCAGGCCCACAGGAACAAGCCCCGGAGGCAGAAGAAGAAAACACCGAGGCCTCTACCACCGTTGGCGAGCCCGGTGCCGATGCCGGCGAGGCCATCGTTGGCCCTGAAATTGATGCCGGTGGCGAAGGTCCACGCTGCGTGAACTAGCATCAGCGCCTATGCGCCTGCTTGAACAACTCCTTGCCCAAGACCCCGCAGCACCAAGGCTGAGCATCTATGACGGCGATGCACGCCTCGACTTTTCCGCCCAGACGCTTGATAACTGGGCGGCAAAGGTGGCCAATATGCTGCGCGAAGAATTCGACCTCTACCCCGGCGATGCCATCAGCATGGATCTACCGTGTAGCTGGCAAGCCGTGGTACTGACCTTGGGCTGCATCGCAGCCGAAGTGGAGGTGCGTGATGGCCAGGATGAGGATGTGCTTTTTGCAGAAGCTGCACCCGAAGGCTTTGATGGTGAGCTTGTGTTGATCAGCCGTGATCCTTTTGGCCGTGGCATCGAAGAAACCGGCGGCACGCTCCCACCCGGTGCCATTGATTTTGGCCCCACGGTGCGCGTCTATGGCGATGTATTTCCAGAGCCCGGGCCACGCCTTGATGCCTGGACTACCAAGGCCGAACCCCAGCGCGTGTTGCTTGAAGGGTGGCAGGACGTAGCGGGGATGAGAAAGGCGCTCGCGCCCATGGCTGCTGGCGGATCAGTGGTGGTGGTGACCGGGGGTGTAAGCCAGGCACGCTTGGATGAGATTGCTCGCGCCGAACGGGTGGACGCCAGGATTGAGGTCTAGATCTCAACCCCGAAATAGGGTGATCGACACCATTTTCGCCCCGCGCTGCGTACAGCGTCACTAGCTTGAACGGGGAAACCAAAAGGAAAGGGTTCGACGCCATGAAACACCTCAACCGCACCGGCGCAGCGCTTGCTTGCCTGGCACTAGCCTCTGGCGCTGCACTGGCCGGCTGCTCCTCCGATTCAGATTCTTCCAACTCTCAAGCAGCCTCCACCTCCAGCGATAGCCAAGCGCGTGGACCGATCACCTTTGCCATGGGCAAAAATGACACCGACAAGATCATCCCCGTGATCGAGGCCTGGAATAAAGAGCACCCCGATGAGGAAGTGACCCTCAAGGAGCTCGCAGGCTCTGCCGATGAGCAGCGCGAAACCCTCGTGCAATCCCTACAGGCAGGCAATGACGACTACGACGTCATGGCGCTCGACCTGCCGTGGACTGCAGAATTTGCCGCACGCCAGTGGATCGTGCCTCTTGAAGGCGACTACAGCGTCGATACCTCAGCCCTGCTGCAATCCACCGTGGATTCGGCCACCTATAACGGCACGCTGTATGCGCTTCCTCAAAACACCAATGGCCAGTTGCTGTATCGCAACACCGAGTTTGTGCCAGAGGCACCGGAGAACTGGCAGCAACTGGTAGAAAGCTGCGAAAAGATCGAAGACAAAGACGTCGATTGCCTCACCCTGCAGCTCAGCCAATACGAAGGCCTGGCGGTAAACACCATTGACTTCATCCACGGCTGGGGCGGCAATGTGATGGATGGCGATACCCCGAGCGTGGATTCAGAACAATCCCGCGCCGGTATTCAGGCCATGGTCGATGGCTACAAGGATGGTGTGATTGCCAAGAACTCCATCGCCGCTACCGAGGAAGAAACCAACCAGGCCTTCGTCGGCGGCGAAACCGCCATGGCAGTGAACTGGCCCTACATGTTCACCACCGCCGATGCAGAAAACTCAGCCGTAAAGGGCAAGTACGAGGTTTCGCCACTGGTGGGCAAAGATGGCACCGGTGTTTCCACCCTCGGTGGCTACAACAACGGCATCAACGTCAATTCCAAGCACAAGGCCACCGCATTGGACTTCATGCAGTTCATCGTGAACGAAGACAACCAGAAGTCCTTCGCAGATGCATCCTTCCCACCCGTGCTGGCCTCTGTGTACGACGATGAAGCCTATGTGGAAAAGTACCCCTACCTGCCGGCACTGAAGATCTCGCTGGAAAACGCCAAGCCGCGTCCTGTCAGCCCCTTCTACCCCGCCATTTCCAAGGCCATCCAAGACAATGCCACCGCGGCACTCAAGGATGAAAAGTCCGTCGACGACGCCGCTAAGGATATGCAGGCAGCCATCGCCAACGCAGCTCAATAAACCCCTCTCGCGCACCTGTGCTTTTTGTGCAGGTGCGCTGCTTGCTGCAATGCAGCTTCACACACCCTTTGGCTTGATCTTCTAGGATTTGTCCATGGCCTCTCCCTCGCGGCAACGCACCACTGCCTTCTGGCTGATTGCGCCCGCCCTCTGCGTGCTCGCGGTAGTGATCGGCTACCCCATCGTGCGAGCCATCTACCTGTCCTTTCAAGGCGATAAAGGCATCGACCCCGCCACGGGTTTGTTTAGCGATGGTGGCTTCGCCGGCCTCGAGCACTACCAATACTGGCTACTGCAGCGATGCACCAGCGCCACCGGCGCAAGCACCTGCCCCGATGGAGTAATCGCCACCGACTTCTGGCCGGCCATGGGCAACACCGTCTTTTTCACGGTGGTGACGGTGAGCCTGGAAATCATCCTGGGTATGGGCATGGCGCTGATTATGAATCGGGAGTTCCGTGGCCGCGGGCTCGTCCGCGCAGCAGTGCTGATCCCCTGGGCGATTCCCACGGCAGTGACTGCGAAGCTGTGGCAATTCATCTTTGCCGAGCGCGGCATTATTAACTCGCTGCTCCACGAGCCGATCCAGTGGACCACCGACCCCTGGGCTGCGCGAACCGCGGTGATCATCGCCGATGTATGGAAAACCACGCCTTTTATGGCGCTGCTGATCCTGGCTGGCCTGCAGATGATCCCCAAAGACGTCTACGAAGCCGCCAAAGTGGACGGTGCAAGCACCTTCCAGCAATTCATCCACATCACCTTGCCACTGGTACGACCAGCATTGATGGTGGCGGTGCTGTTTAGAACCCTCGACGCGCTGCGCATGTACGACCTTCCGGTAATCATGATCTCGCCTTCTTCCAACTCGCCTGCTGCCACCATCTCCCAGCTCGTGGTGGAAGACATGCGCCAAGGGCACTTCAATTCCGCCTCGGCACTTTCCACCCTGATCTTCCTGCTGATCTTCGCGGTGGCCTTTGTCATGATCCGCTTCTTAGGTGCAGATATTGCTGGCACGCGCGAGCAACGTCGACAAGCGAAAGAACAAGCCAAGGAGTTAGCACGATGAAAAAATCGCTGATTGGCAACTACCTTGGTGTTGTTTTGATCCTCGTGTGGGGCCTTGCGCCGTTTTATTGGATGGTGATTACCGCCCTGCGTGATTCCACCTACACCTTCGACACCACACCCTGGCCTACCCACATCACCCTGGATAATTTCCGCGATGCGCTGGCTACCGATAAAGGCAATGACTTCCTGCACGCCATTGGCAACTCGCTCTTGATCAGCTTCTGCACCACGGCACTGGCGGTGATCATTGGCGTTTTTACCGCCTATGCGCTGGCACGTTTGGAATTCCGCGGCAAAGGGCTCGTCACGGGCATCATCTTGGCCGCCTCGATGTTTCCAGGCATTGCGCTGGTCACTCCACTTTTTCAGCTCTTTGGCAACCTCGGCTGGATCGGCACCTACCGCGCGCTGATCATCCCGAATATCTCCTTCGCGCTGCCGCTTACCATCTACACCCTGGTGAGCTTTTTCCGCCAACTGCCCTGGGAATTAGAAGAAGCCGCCCGCGTTGATGGCGCCACCCGCGCCCAGGCCTTTCGCCTGATCCTGCTGCCACTGGCAGCACCGGCGCTGTTTACCACCGCGATCTTGGCCTTTATTGCCACCTGGAATGAATTTATGCTGGCCAAGCAGCTTTCTACCAATGCCACCGAGCCGGTAACGGTAGCTATCGCCCGCTTCTCTGGCCCCAGCGCATTCGAATTCCCCTACGCCGCCATCATGGCCGCCGGCGCGCTGGTCACGGTGCCACTGATTATCATGGTGCTCATTTTCCAACGCAGAATCGTCTCTGGTCTGACTGCAGGCGGTATTAAGGCGTAGAATTTTCGCCCATGAGCACCCCCAACAGCGAGCGCAAGGCACTCGTATTTGACGCGATCTTCGGATTCGTCGGCTTCTTTGCCTTCCTCGCCTTTATCCAAGCAGTGCTCAACCTCTTCCAGCCCGAGCCGAAGGTCTGGCCAGCGCTGCTTGCACTCGTGCTTGTGATCGCCACCGTGACCCTATGGCGCATCAGGCGGCGCTGGCACGACCCTTCCTAAGAAAGCCACCGAAACAAAAAAGATGCCAAGGCGTGTGCCTTGGCATCGCTGTTATTGCCCCATGAGCTTGCGACGAAGCGCTTCGTCTTTTGCCTCAACCTTTTCACGCAACTGCTCTTGGTATTCGGCCATGCGCTGGGTTAATTGCTCATCGCCAGCGCCGAGGATGCGCACCGCAAGCAAGCCTGCGTTTTGCGCCCCGCCGATCGACACCGTAGCTACCGGCACACCAGCAGGCATCTGCACGATAGAGAGCAAAGAATCCATCCCATCGAGCTGATCTAAGGCACGCGGAATGCCGATCACCGGCAGCGGAGTTGCCGCAGCCACCATGCCAGGAAGGTGCGCTGCACCCCCGGCGCAAGCAATAATCGCCTTCAATCCGCGCTGATGCGCCTGCTGTGCATAGTTGAGCATCTTCTCAGGAGTGCGGTGCGCCGATACCACGCCTACCTCAAAGGGCACACCGAATTCCGCTAAAACCTCCGCGGCCGGCTCCACGGTGGGCCAGTCCGAATCGGATCCCATGATGAGTCCAACAAGTGGTTGCATGTTTATTCTCCTTGCTCGCTTGATTGTTCTGGCCAGGTGGCATGCACCAGGAAATGTGCCGCTGCCTGGGCTGCGTTGCGGGTGGCTTCGAGGTGCTCGCCGCAAAAATTGACGTGGGCAATCTTGCGGCCCGGGCGATGCTCTTTGCCGTAGAGGTGAATCTTTGCCTTCGGGTAGCGGCGCATCACCTCGAGTACTCGTTTGTTCATGGGCATGGCGGGATCGTGCGCTGCGCCCAACACATTGGCCATCACGGTGTAGTTGGCGGTGGTGTGGGTATCGCCCAAAGGCAGGTCGAGCACAGCACGAAGGTGCTGCTCGAATTGGCTGGTGCAGCAGCCATCTTGAGTCCAGTGCCCAGTGTTATGCGGGCGCATCGCCAACTCATTGACGCTCAACTCCACAGCACCATCTTTGCCTTGGCACACAAAAAGCTCCACGGCGAGCACGCCTGTAACACCGAGCCCATTGGCAAGGGCCACGCTGAGTTCTTCTGCCTGCTGGCGCAGCGCAACGTCAAGGTTGGGGGCAGGGGCTACCGCCTCGGCGCACACACCATCGCGCTGTACTGATTCCACCACCGGCCATGCCTGGGTAGCGCCACTGGGGGTGCGCGCGACCATGGCAGAAAGCTCGCCGCGAAGGGCCACCTTTTCTTCTGCCATCAGTGGGGTGCCCGCCTCAAGGAGCTCCCCTACCTGTGTGGCGAGCGCTTCGCGGGTATCTGGGAACCACACGCCGTGGCCGTCGTAGCCACCGCGGCGGGCTTTGAGGCAGACTTCGCCTTGGACCTGATCCCAAAACGCCAAGGCATCTTCCACGCTGTCAATGCGCGCGAAAGGCGGTACTGGGGCGCCGAGTGCTTGCAATTTCTTGCGCATCTCGAGCTTGTCTTGGGCATAAATCAAGGCCTCGGGGCGGGGTTGCACATTTACACCTTGGGCAATGAGTGCATCGAGGTGCTCATTGGGCACATGCTCGTGATCAAAGGTCACGGCATCGGCGCCTTGGGCGGCACGCCGGACATCTTCAAGATTGGTGTAGTCTCCGAGCAACACATCGGAGCACACCTGGGCGGCACTTGCATCATTGCTACTGGCTAGAAGCCTCAACGATTGGCCTAGCTCGATAGCAGCAGTTTGCATCATGCGCGCGAGCTGCCCATCGCCGATCACTGCCACGATTGGCATATCGGGGGCGTGCGCTGGGTGACGTTGCTGATTTGCTTCTGCATTGCTCTGTTGCGCCTCAATCACCACGCTGACTATACGCGGGGGAGGTGTGTTGGATACATCCTCTAGTACCCCCGCATGGGCAAAGCACAAGGCTCCAAGCGCCAAAGCCTGGGCATCTTTGCCCTACCAAATCACGGGATTGACAATGCCTGCCTCAATGCTGGCTGCCACGGTTTTGGCTTTGGGCACAGACTCTAAAAGCACCAAATGATCCAGCCCTGCCACAGATAGGGTGATGTCTTTGCGGCGGCGTTGCACATGGCGCACCGTAGAAAGGGGGATGGATTCCACCTTTGAGCTCAACCCCGCATCGCGGGCAATGATGCGGTGGTCGGTAACGATGATCCTTCGCCTTCGTGCCCCGATCACTGGCAGCACAAAGCGCAGCAGCACCAAGATAAACCAGAGGCCAACCAGGGCATTGCGCAGCATCGGCCCTGGATCGAGGAAGGTGTGTTCCCGATCCATCCAACCGATGCCCATCCAGCACAGCCCGGTGATGACCACCAGCTCCATCACCGGGTAGAGCAATGAGCCAAAGGAGGCGGTGACATCGGCGCGCACCTGTTCTTCTGGGGCGATGCGGATCATTGGCCCACTCCATATCCTCCATGCTGGGCACGCAGGTGGAATACATCGCCGGCGCTCAGCTCATGTACCTCGCCTGCATCATCGCGCACCAGGAGCAAACCGGCGTCGCTGACGTTGATGGCAGTACCGAGCAGTTCTTTATCTCCCGGCAAGATCACGCGCACTTCGGTGCCGATGGTGGCGCACACGGCGCGATAATCCTCAATCAGGGCGGGATCATTGTCTTGCCACTGGCTCAAGCGGTGGTGCAGGCTCAGCATCACCTGGGCGGCGAGTTCATTTCTTTCATAGGCAATGCCCTCAAGCTCCAGGCTGGTGGCGTGAGGCACGGGCAGTTCATCGCGGCGAAGCGAGGTATTTAACCCCAATCCGATCACCACGGCAGGTTCAGGGCCAAGGCTTACGGCCTCGGCAAGAATGCCGCATAGTTTGCGGTGCTCAATGATGAGGTCATTTGGCCATTTCACCTTGATGCCGGCGTCTTTGGGCAGGGCGTCGACAAGCGCTAAGCCTGTGGCCAGGGGCATGAGGCCAAGCCTTTGCACACAACTTGCTGGCGGGCGAAGCAACAGCGAAAGCGTGAGTTGGGCACCGGAGGGTGACTCATAGCGGCGCCCCATCCTGCCGCGGCCTTGGCTTTGATGCTCGGCAAATAGCACGGTCCACGCGGGTGCTCCCTGTTTGGCCATGGCCACGAGATCGGTGTTGGTTGATCCGGTGGTCTCGACATGCTCGATGCGGGCCAGTGGGCCACGAGCGACCAGGCGGCTGCGTAGAGCAGTGATATTTAGCGGGGTGCGCGGATCTTGGGGGTGCATGGTGCTAGATCCTAGTCGGATCGGCCTCGAAGGTCTGTTGGCCTTGAGTGTGGTTGCGCTTCTTAGCGGCCGATCGTAGACCGTCCCCGGCCGATCGCAGACCGCCCCGCCAGATCGCACACCGCCCCGCCCGATCGCAGACCGCCCTGCCAGATCCCGCCTGATCGCTGCGCTGCAGCCTGGCAAATATATTTTTGCCCCTAAAAGCACCAGCTCAGCAGCTTGTGTGCCAATTATCACAGCGCGCATAGTTGTTTGGTTTTAGAAACAACCTTAAGATTCCAAAACATGACTATTTCCTCACCTTTTGTAGATGTTGAAGCGCTCAAGGATCTCACCACCACCGCCGGGAAGATCGCAGACTTTAAAGCACGTCGACGCGAAGCAGCCGCACCCATGGGTGAGAACGCACTGGATCGAGTGCGAAACGCCAAGCGACTCACCGCCCGCGAGCGCCTGGACTACCTCCTCGACGAGGGCTCCTTCATCGAAACCGACCAGCTCGCACGTCACCGCACCCACGCCTTTGGCATGGAACACAAGCGGCCCGCCACCGACGGCATCGTCACCGGCTGGGGCACCATCGACGGCAGAGAAGTATGCATCTTTAGCCAAGACGGCACCGTCTTCGGCGGCGCCCTGGGCGAGGTCTATGGCGAGAAAATGATCAAGGTAATGGAACTGGCCATCACCACCGGCCGCCCATTAATCGGCCTCTACGAAGGTGCTGGCGCACGCATCCAAGACGGCGCCGTTTCCCTGGACCTGATTGCCCAAACCTTCTACCAAAACGTCAAGGCCTCCGGGGTAGTACCGCAGATCTCGGTGATCATGGGCGCATGTGCCGGCGGCAACGCCTACTCACCCGCATTAACCGACTTCGTGGTGATGGTGGAAGAAAGCTCCAAAATGTTCGTCACCGGCCCGGATGTGATTAAGACCGTGACCGGCGAGATGATCACCCAGGAAGAACTTGGCGGCGCCGGGGTCCACCTTCAGCAGGCGGGCAATGCCCACTACACGGCCTCAAGTGATGAAGACGCCCTCGACTTCGTCTCCGACCTCGTGGCCTTTTTGCCCTCAAATAACCGCACCACCGCGCCCAGGGATCACTTCGAGCACGAGGAAGGCAGCATCGACGCCAACCTCAACCCCGATGACCTGGCCTTAGATCACATCATCCCCGACTCCCCCACCGTGCCCTATGACGTGCGCGATGTGATTAGTTGCTTGACCGATGATGGCGACTATCTGGAGATCCAACAAGGCCGCGCCGATAACGTGGTCACTGCCTTCGGGCGCATCGAGGGCGAATCCATCGGCTTTGTGGCAAACCAACCCACGCAATTTGCCGGCTGCCTCGATATTGATGCCTCCGAAAAAGCCGCGCGCTTCGTGCGTACCTGCGATGCCTTTAATATCCCCATTGTCATGCTTGTCGACGTCCCCGGCTTCCTCCCCGGCGCCGGCCAAGAACATGACGGCATCTTGCGCCGTGGCGCAAAGCTCCTCTACGCCTACGGCGAGGCAACGGTGCCGAAAATCACCGTGACCATGCGTAAGGCCTATGGTGGCGCCTACTGCGTGATGGGCTCCAAGGGCCTGGGAGCTGACGTAAACCTTGCGTGGCCCACGGCTCAGATCGCCGTGATGGGCGCTGCCGGCGCGGTGGGCTTTTTGTACCGCAAGGAACTCCTTCGCGCAGCAGAGCAAGGAGAAGACATCGTGGAACTTTCGGCCGCTTTTGAGCGCGAATACGAAGAACACATGCTCAACCCCTATCTGGCTGCCGAGCGTGGCTTGATCGACGCTGTGATTTTGCCCAGTGAAACCCGCGGCCAGATCAGCCGCAATTTGCGCCTGCTGCGCAATAAGCACGTCCAGCGCCCGGCCCGCAAGCACGGCAATATCCCGCTCTAAAGCACCACGCCCTCCAACCCCACTGCTGCAAGCACCGCGTTCCTCGCCACAGCGTCGCCACCACCCGCGCAGTACCGCGACCACCTTGAGAACGTTGTGGCCATCATTGCAGCGCAGTGGGTGTTGTTGGGCTTTTTCTGCCCGATTCCTTTGGTTTAGGATTGTTGTTTAAAATCGTTTCCCAATTGATCGGATACCATGCGTCTTTTGCAACGCCCGGAAAGAATTCTGCCGGGATATTTTTTCCTCAGCGCACTCATCGTGGTGTTCATCCGCCTGTTCGGACACCTCCACTGGGCCGAAAAAATCGGCGCGGCCTTAAATTACATCTTCCCCGTGGTGGGATCGAGCTACCTCACGGCGCTCTTTTTGGTGGTCACAGCCCACGCCCTGGTGCGCCACAAGCGCCTCGGCTTCTGGCTTGCCGCGGCATTTTTTGGCGTAGAACTCCTCAGTGCTGCGTTATTGCTTGGCAGCGCCGCCTTTGCGTTTGAAGATCTCCAGCCCTATTTGGGCGTAGAAGACCTCATCCAAATCAGCATCTTGGCTGTGGTGCTCTTCGCACTCCTTGTCATTTTGGTGCGCGCTCGCGCTACGTATAGCGGCCCGCTTTCAGAGGCCGCCTTCCGCCGCGCCTTGCTTACTGCGGTGGTTGGCATTGCGCTTACGGCCCTGCTGGCGCTGCTTGTGGGCTTTTTCTTCGCAGATGAGCACCCCACATTTAGCCGCTTGCTACGCCAGCTCACCTTGTCTCCTGATGATTACATCCCCGAAGTGCAGTTCGTCTTAGGCCTTGGTGCTTTGCTCACGCTCGTGGCCTCGGCTGCCGCGCTGCTTTTTGCCCGCGCAAGAACACAATTCCAGGGCTTAGACCAGGAGCTTGCGCTGCGTCGGCTGTTGCTTGATCAAGATGAGCAGGATGCTGATTCTTTGGGTTATTTCGCCACTCGCCGCGATAAGGGCGTGATTTTCTCCCCCGATGGCAAGGCTGCGGTGGCGTATCGCAATGTGATGGATTCTTGCCTTGCGGCCGGCGATCCGGTTGGCCCGCGCGATCACTGGGATGCTGCCATCCACGCCTTTCTTGAGTTTGCAGATCAGCAGGGCCTGGCACCAGCCGCCATTGGTACCTCGAGGGATGGTGCTGCTGCCTTTGCCCGCGCGGGTATGAAGGTGCGTGCCCTCGGTGATGAATCAGTGGTGCACGTTGATCGCTTCCGTTTGGATAGCCCCAAGCTTGTCGACGTCCACCGTAGCTATCACCGCCTGCTCGGCGAGGGCTATAGCGTTCGGATTCGTCGCCATAAGGATCTCAGCGACCAAGAAATGCAGCGCCTGATCGGTTTTGCTGATCGCTGGCGCCAAAACGGCGAAGATCGCGGTTTCTCCATGGCCCTTGGGCGCCTTGGCGATCCACTCGATGGCGATTGCGTGATGGTCGAGGCGCTCGATGCCGAAGGCCAGACAAGGGGTTTGCTTTCTTTCGTGCCCTGGGGCCGTACTGGTCTTTCCCTGGATGTGATGCGCCGCGACCTAGAACAGGCCGCCAATGGTGTTACCGAGTTCATGGTGGCAGCACTGTTGATGGGTGCCAGGGAGTTGGGCGTGAAGCGTGTTTCGCTGAACTTTGCCTTCTTGCGCGAAACCATCGCCGCTGGCGAGGACGTTGGCGCCACGATGCCCCAAAGGATTAGCCGCTGGGCTATTGCGCTGATGTCGCGCAAGTTCCAAATTGAGCAGCTGTATCGCTCGAATATGAAGTATGACCCGCAGTGGCTCACCCGCTATCTGTGCTGGCGTGATTCCAGCGACTTGGCTGCCATTGCGGTAGCTCTTGGTCTTGCCGAAGGCCAGATCTCTATCCCCCTTGCCAGCGATGGCGCTCGCGAGCAGCCGATCTACCAGGCGGCTAATCCTCAGATTGTCGAGTTCTTAAGCCACGCTCAGCCCAGTATTCCTGAGCCTCATTACCCTCAGCAGGTCAAGCAGAAGATGCAGCGCCGTGAGGCGATTTTGGCCGAGGGTGAAGATCCCTACCCCACCGATTTCCACCGCGAGCAGCGCCTTGCAAGCCTGGAAGGCCTTGCACCTGGCACTCGCGTGTGCACGGCTGGCCGCGTGATTGGCCGGAGTGATCATGGTGGCGTGCAGTTTTATCGCCTGCGTGATTGGGATAGTGAATTCCAGGTGCTCATCGAGCGCGACCAGGTGGGAGCACAAGCACTTCGTCGCCTGAAATTCGATATTGCGCTTGGCGATCATGTGGGTGTGGAAGGCATCATCGGTGCCTCTCGCAACGGCACCCCGAGCGTGATCGCAGACAGCATTCGCCTTACCTCTAAGGCCTTAAGGCCAGTGCCTCGCACTGCGCCTACGGATGAGGAGGTGCGCGTGCGCCAGCGCTACCTGGATTTGATCAGCAACCCCGAGGCGCGAAGGATCCTGCAAACCCGCAGCGCAATCATCCAGGCAGTACGCGATACCTTGCTTACACAGTCCTTCTTAGAAGTTGAGACTCCGCTGCTACAAACCATCCACGGTGGTGCGAATGCCCGGCCGTTCCGCACCCACATCAACGCCTATAACCTCGATTTGTATCTGCGCATCGCCCCTGAGCTTTATCTCAAGCGCCTCATGGTTGGTGGCGTGGATCGGGTGTTTGAGATCGGCAGGAACTTCCGCAATGAGGGTGCCGATGCCACGCACAACCCGGAATTCACCATGTTGGAGGCCTACCAGGCCTATGGCGATTACAACTCGATGCGCGAATTAACCCGCACCATCGTGCTTAACGCCGCTATGGCAGCCAATGGGCATACCCGCATCCAAGGCACAGGCCCTGATGGGAAAGAACATGAGGTAGATCTTTCCCGCCCCTGGCGCGTGATCAGTGTGCACGAGGGCATTGCCGAGGCAACTGGGCTGCCCATTACTCCCGATACCCCCATTGAGCAGTTACAAGATCTGGCCGAAACCCACGGCATTGACCATGCCGGGCTTTCGCGCGGGGCCTTGGTGATTGAGTTGCACGAGGAGCTCAGCGAGCAATTCGCCATCGAGCCCACCTTCTATATTGATTTCCCCACCGATGTCTCGCCGCTAACTCGCCAGCACCGCAAGGATCCGCGCGTGGCAGAGAAATGGGATTTGATCTGTTTTGGCGCCGAGGTTGCCACGGCCTATTCGGAGTTGATTGATCCGGTGGTCCAGCGCGAGCGCTTTATGGAGCAATCGCTGCTTGCTGCCGGTGGTGACCCAGAGGCCATGGAGGTTGACGAGGACTTCCTCAAAGCCCTGGAGTACGCCATGCCGCCCTCGGGCGGTATGGGCATGGGCATCGACCGACTGGTGATGATGCTCTGCGATAAGAACATCCGCCAAACCATCGCCTTCCCCCTGGTTAAACCAAATGGCTAAAACCTTCGCCAGCGCCACACTCCCCCTGCTTGGCCTTGCCGGAGCCACGGGGGCAGCGGTGGTGTTGCTGCGCCTGGCCGATCCCACCACCCCCGGCGGCCCGATCCCCGTGTGCCCCTCCAAAACCCTCTTTGGGCTGTGCTGCCCGCTTTGTGGGGCATCAAGGATGGTGTACGCGCTCAGCGAAGGCGATCTGGTCCAGGCCGCGCACTTTAATGCCCTACTGCTGCTCTTTGTGCCGCTTATGGCATGGAGTGCTATTGCTTGGGCTTTTCGACGCTCCGGGCGTGATCTTCCAAGCTGGGAGCGCTGGCCGGGTGCGCTCACCATGGTGATCAGCGCTGCAATGATATGGTTTCTTCTTAGAAACTTGCCGTTTCCGCCCTTCGAGATCCTGTGGGTATGAGCGCGCAGGACGTCGAAAAGCTACCCCCACGCTATACCCCCAAAATGTGGAACTTTGGGGGAAGCCGGGTTGATTTTCTTAAACCGTTCACAAATTCGTGGGTCGCTCCCTAAACTTAGAAAGCATGACCGCCGCTATGAAGACTGACTCTGGCCAAGCTCCGGACCTCACCACCACCGCAGGCAAACTTGCCGACCTCCGCGCCCGTATCGCCGAAACTGAAGCCCCCATGGGCCCGGCATCGGTGGAGCGCGTGCACAAGGCAGGCAAAAAGACCGCCCGCGAACGCATCGAGTACCTCCTCGACGAGGGTTCCTTTGTTGAGGTAGACGCGCTGGCCCGCCACCGCTCCAAGAACTTCGGCCTCGACGCCAAGCGCCCCGTCACCGACGGTGTGGTTACCGGCTACGGCACCATCGACGGCCGTAAGGTCTGCGTATTCTCCCAAGACGGCGCCGTGTTCGGCGGCGCGCTGGGCGAGGTGTACGGCGAAAAGATCGTCAAGATCATGGACATGGCCATCAAGACCGGTGTGCCACTGATCGGCATTAACGAAGGCGCAGGCGCCCGCATCCAAGAAGGTGTGGTCTCCCTGGGTCTGTACTCGCAGATCTTCTACCGCAACACCCTCGCATCCGGCGTGATCCCCCAGATCTCCTTGATCATGGGCGCTTGCGCAGGTGGCCACGTGTACTCGCCGGCCCTGACCGACTTCATCATCATGGTGGATAAGACCTCCAAGATGTTCATTACCGGCCCCGACGTGATTAAGACCGTGACCGGCGAAGAAGTCACCCAGGAAGAGCTCGGTGGTGCCCACACCCACATGGCCACCTCCGGTACCTCCCACTACACCGCCTCCGACGACGCCGACGCCCTGGATTGGGTACGCGACTTGGTTGGCTTCCTGCCCTCCAATAACCGCGCCGAGGCTCCCCGCGAGCCCGCCGAGATCATGGTTGGCTCCATCAAGGACAACGTCAACGAGATTGACCTTGAGCTCGACACCCTGATTCCGGACTCCCCGAACCAGCCTTATGACATGAAAGACGTCATCACCCGCGTGCTCGACGATGGCGACTTCTTCGAAATCCAAGAAGGCTACGCAGGCAATATCCTCATCGGCTTTGGCCGCGTAGAAGGCCGCAGCGTTGGCGTGGTTGCAAACCAGCCCACCGAATACGCAGGCTGCTTGGACATTAAGGCCTCCGAGAAGGCCGCACGCTTCGTCCGCACCTGCGATGCATTCAACATTCCGATCATCGAGTTCGTGGACGTTCCCGGCTTCCTGCCTGGTACCTCCGAGGAGTACGACGGCATTATCCGCCGTGGCGCCAAGCTGCTCTACGCCTACTCCGAGGCCACCGTTGGCAAGATCACCGTGATCACCCGCAAGTCTTATGGTGGCGCCTACTGCGTGATGGGCTCCAAGGACATGGGCGCAGACCTGGTGCTGGCATGGCCAACCGCGCAGATCGCCGTGATGGGTGCATCCGGCGCCGTGGGCTTTATCTACCGCAAGGAGCTCAAGGCTGCTGCGGCAGAGGGCAAAGATGTGGCAGCGCTAGCCAAGGAATACGAGAAGGAATACGAGGAGACCCTCGTCAACCCCTACATGGCTGCAGAGCGCGGCTTTGTAGACGCGGTGATTCCGCCGAGCGAAACCCGTGGCCAGATCATCGAAGGCCTGCGCTTGCTCGACCGCAAGGTGGTTAACGTACCTGCCAAGAAGCACGGTAATATTCCGCTATAAAACAATCCACGGCAAGCGAGCAATAAGGAAAAGAAGGTATCGCATGGCTGAAAACACTGAGGCCACCCAGGCCGAGCAGGCCGCAGACAACGCCGAGAAGCCCGCGCGTCCTTTCCTCAAAGTGATCAAGGGCAACCCGGATGCCACCCAGGTGGCAACGCTTACCACCCTGTTTGCAGTGATGGCAGACCAAGCCGCCGGTGCACAGCAGGAAGAACGTGAGCGCAACATGTGGGGCGACATCTCCGAACAGCTCTCTCGCCCCTCCACCTTTAACCCCAACGCCTTCCGCAACGTCCAGTTCTACTAAGCAGGACATTAAAAAAGGCCAGGGCCTACCCGCACACCGCAGTCGCAGCACTGTTGCGCTACGGTGTGTGGGTTTTTTGTGCGTTACAGCAGATTCGCTGCACTAAAAAGTCTCCATACCAGCACAAAAAGGTTAAACTTATAGCCACCCAGTGCTTGTGAATACGATAAGACTAAGGGACCCCCTCATGACGCACACCCCCTTCCAACGACGTCGCCCCACCACCCTCAAAGACATTGCCAATGAAATTGGTTTGTCTGTTAGCACGGTCTCGCGCGCCCTCGCAGATAACCCCGCTATTGCGGAGGAAACACGCGAAACCGTGCGCGAAGCAGCCAGGCGCTTGCGCTACCGACCCAATAACCAAGCAGCGTCTCTTCGCAAACAACGCACCAACATCATCGGCGTTGCCATCCCTGATATTGAAAACCCCTTCTTTGCCACCCTTGCTTCTGCCATCCAGCACAGCGCGCGGGCAAAGGGATTTTCCATCTTGCTAGGCAATACCGAGGAAGATCCAGAGCTTTTAGCAAGCAGCATCGAGATGTTTGCTAACCAGCGAGTCGACGGCATGATCGTGGTTCCCCACGGAGAAACAGAAGCCATCTTTGAAGATGCCGTTGACGAGGGCATCCCCATCGTCGCCGTCGACCGCCGCTTAGATATCGCCACGGTGCCCTCGGTGGTATCGGATCCGGCACCCGGATTTGCCGCGGCCATGGACGCGGTGTTGGCCAACCCCAATGCCACCATCGGCTTTTTGGCAGGGCCTCAAGATACCTCCACCGGGCTCGAACGCTTTAAGGTGATGCAGGCTTTGGCCAAAGAGCGCGGCGTTGATTTACATATTGAACACGGTGGTTATAACCAACGCGATGGCTACAAAGGCACGGTGGCCATGCTTGATGCCGGCGTGAACGCCGTTATCGGCGGCGATGCCATGCTTACCATGGGTGCGGTGCAAGCCCTGTGCGAGCGCAGCATCGCCATTGGCAAGGACTGCGCCTTAGTTGGTTTTGATGAGCTACCCATGTTCTTGTATCACAATCCCCCGCTGAGCACGATTGACCAGCAGGTATCGAAGATGGGCCACGAGGCCTTTGAGCTTTTACACGAAATGCTCAGCGGCCAGCACGTCCCCGAATCGAAGGTGCTGCCCACCATCATGCATGATCGCGGCTCTACCACCTTGGCCTAGATACTCGTGTGAATCCTCATCCACGCATGGTGCAGGCTGTGCTTGGGCTTGCTTGGCGTAGGCGGTAGCGTAACAGCCATAGAACTAAGGCACTTTCATGCTGAACAGAGGAGCACCTATGCCCACCTTGACTGTGGTTGGATCCATTAATGCCGACCTCGCGGTGCACGTCCAACGCCACCCCAACCCTGGAGAAACACTCCTTGGTTCAGGCGGAAGCATTTCTCCTGGTGGCAAGGGCGCCAACCAAGCAGTAGCGGCGGCACTACAGGGCGTGGATGTCAGCTTCGTAGGTGCTGTGGGCGAGGATGCCTATGCCGCTGCTGCCCTGGCTCTGTTAGAAGAATCCGGGGTTAATCTCGCTGGGGTGCAACGCCTTGAAGGTTCTACTGGTTTAGCCGTGATCACCGTGGCTGAGGATGGAGAAAACGCCATCATCGTGATCCCCGGTGCCAATGCAAAGGTTGATCCTGCCTATGTGCGCAAGCACGCCAAGACCATCGAAGAAGCCGATCTGCTCTTGTTGCAGGGAGAAATCCCTGCCGATGCTTTTGCCCAGGCCGTCGCCTTGGCCTCTGGGAGGGTAGTAATCAACCTTGCCCCCGTGGTAGAGGTGGACGCCCACGCGCTTTTGCAGGCTGATCCCTTGATGGCCAATGAGCACGAGGCTGGGTTGATTTTGGAGCAATTCGGCGCAGAGGCCACGGGATCACCCGAAGCATTGGCCCAGCGCCTGCTCGATCTTGGCTTCGCTTCAGTAGTACTCACCTTGGGTGCTCAAGGCGCGTTGGTGGCCGATGGCCAAGGGCTTACTCCGGTGGCCTCTCCGAAGGTCGATAGCGTTGATACCACCGGCGCAGGCGATGCCTTTGCCGGTGCATGCTGTGCGGCGTTGCTCAAGGGTGAAGATTTACGCGGCGCTGCCGCCCACGCCGTGCGCGTTGCCGCCTATTCGGTGACTGGGCACGGTGCACAGACCTCCTACCCCAATCAAGATCAGGAGCTGCCAGGCCAATGCGTTTAGTGCTTGCCTCTTCTTCTCCATCGCGGCGCTCGATTCTTTTGTCTGCTGGCGTTGCCCCAGTGATCGCCCCTGCTGATGTGGACGAAGATGCCATTATCCAAGACCTCGGCCATGCCCCTGCCGCCCAGGTGGTGCAGGCCTTAGCCACCGCTAAGGCCGAGGCGATCGCACCGCAGTACCCAGATGCCGTGGTGCTTGGCTGCGATTCCATGTTGTTGTTGGAAGGCGAATTGCAGGGCAAGCCTAAAACGGTAGAAGCCACCATCAAGCGTTGGCAGCAGCAGCGGGGCAAGCAAGCCACCTTGCTTACTGGCCATCACCTTCTCAGCCCCGCCGGGCAGCGCAGCTTCGTGCGCGAAACCACCGTGCATTTTGCCCAGGCAAGCGATGCCGATATTCGAGCCTATGCCCAAAGCGGGGAGCCTTTGCAGTGCGCGGGTGCCTTTACCCTTGAGGCCATCGGCGGGTGGTTTATTGATCGCATCGAAGGCGATCCCTCCAGCGTGATCGGCCTTTCCTTGCCAGGATTGCGCGAGGCTTTGTACTCCTTGGGCTTTGATGCCAGCGATTTTTGGAACCACGCCGAGGCTTAACGCTTGCTACCTGCTCGGTGCACACGGCGATTGCGCATGCTGGGCTCAATTCGCTTAGGCATGCCACAATGGCTGGCATGACCAAATTCAACGACATGCTCGCCCCCGATCCCCTGTACTTGCCAGAAGATGCCAGCGCCACCCCATCGTGGAGTGCGGCCTTAGAGTTTCCTTGGTCGCCCGCTATTTGGTCTGGCCTTGCCCTTGCAGCGATTGAGCAGGCTCAGAGCGAGCAGGAGCGCGTGCACGCCTACGCCCTGGCGCGCACCGGCTATCACCGTAGTTTGGATCGCTTGCGAGCCAATGGCTGGAAGGGTTGGGGCCCGGTGCCTTATGCCCACGAGCCCAATCGTGGGGTGCTCGCTTCTATCGCCGCCTTGGCGTTGGCTTCGCGCATGATCGGTGATGAGGAAGAATACGATCGTTGCCGCCAGATGCTCAGCGACGCCGACCCGGACTCGGTATCTGCCCTGCTAGAGGCATAGCCTCATGGCCTTTGATCTCACCGCAATGAGCTTTGGCGAGCTCTATCCCCTCTATCTGGCCAAGGTGCAAAGAAAAGGCAGAAGCGAAGCTGAACTGCGCGAGGTTTTAAGCTGGCTTCTAGGCCAAGAAGACCTCGAGGCACTGCATACTCAAAGCCTTGGCCAGCTCTTTAGCCAAGGCAGCCTGCGCCCCGAGGCCAAGCTCATCCGTGGGACTGTCTGCGGGGTTCGGGTCGAAGAAATCAGCGATCCGGTAATGTGGGGGATCCGCTGTGCCGATAAGCTTGTCGACGAACTAGCTAAAGGCAAGCCGCTCGCAGCAATCAAGCGCTCTTAGCCTTTTCCACCAATGGGCGCATTTGCTCCCACAACAGCGGCACCGTGGATCGCGCGAAATCATCGGAGATGTGGTTGCCATCGCGATAGACGTAGATATTGCCAATCACCGGCGGGCAGAAGCCGTCTTCGCACACCAGCTTTGAGGTATCAATGCCGATCTGTGTGTCTCCATCGAAATACTCTTTGGAGGGATCTTCTGGAGCGTAGAATTCAGCCTCCGGCTTCCCGCACTCAATCAAATCGCCCGTTTTATCAAAGCACTGCGAGACCTTCTTGCCCTTACCGCCAGGCAGGATAAACCAGGGGTTATCCCTGAGGCCAATAAAGGGAATGCCGAGGGTATCGAGGTATTCCCAGAAGGTTGGGTAGCTCTTTGGTACTTCATCAATAAAGTGATCAAGCTCTAAGAGTGGTCGGGTGGAATTCGATACCACGAAGTCTGGTTCGTCTTCTGCGATGCGCTCCATCACCACGGAGTTAAAGGTCTGGCAACTGCTGCTAAAGACCCCATCGAGTTCCTCTTTAAAAGCCGGGCAGGATTGGCGCACAAAGGGCAAGACCTTGAAGTGATGTTCTTTGCCAAGCTGATCCATGGCAGCCATCCACTGCTCTGCATGCGAACCTCCAACGAGGAAGGCCGTTGTATCGGCATCTTTATCACCGAAGGTACAATCATCGGGTTTCTTGTCATAGGGCAAGACCGTGGGATCGCTATTGGCCCAACTCATGCAGCCTTTGGTCCAGGCAGGGCCTACCGTTTCGGCCAACAGGTATGGGTCTGGTTTCGGTTCCGCCTGCGGTACGCGCGCACCATCGAGTGCCATGGCCCCTGGGTAGACGCGCGGATCCAAACGATAATCGGATAGCGCCTCAACCTCGTCTGCCCATTCTTGGGGGATAAAAATCGCAGTGATGCACAGCCCCACAACCACAAGCCCGCCGAGGGCACGCAACAGCCCCTGAGGGCGAACCACGGAGCCAAATGCCCTGCGGATGCGCTTATCGCCAACAGCAGGCCTGCGGGCGTGCTGCATGAAGGGCTCTTCAACAAAGATGTGCGTGAGGTGCGCCAGCGCCACAGAGCCAACGACCACCAAAATGCCGAGCCACACCGGCGGCACCGGCTCGTTGATGTGCGCGGTGATCACAATGAGCAACGGCCAGTGCCACAGATACAGCGGGTAGGCGATGCGGCCAAGGTAGCGCATGGGTGCAGAGCCGAGCACTCCCCCGCCACGGCCGGCGATAATCACCAGCGCTGCGCCGCCGAGCGGATACAGCGCCGCGGGACCTGGAAATTGGGTGGCGCCATCAAAGATCCACCCGGTGCTTAGCACCATGATCACGCCGATGATCGTGAGCAGCCTGCGCAGCCAGGTAGGCATTGCAAGATTGGAGCAATAGATCAACAGCACCGCACCAAGGGTCAACTCCCACATGCGCGACCAGGTTGAGTAGTAATTCAACTGGCTATTGCTAGCGCTAAAGGCATAGAACATTGAGGCGCCGGTGGCGATGAGCAAGGGGATGCCTGCGACGATTTTCAGGCTCAGCAACTTCTTGCGAAAAATCGCCGCCAGGAAGGTGGCAAAGATGATGGCCAGAAGATAGAACTGCCCTTGCACCGACATCGACCACAGGTGCTGCAGTGGGCTAATCGACGCCGAGGCCGCGCCATAGCTTTGGCCCTGCCAGAGCAACTCCCAGTTTTGGTAGTAGCCCATCGAGGCGAGCATCTGCGCGCCGATATCGGCCTGCTTGAGCTCAGGGGTAAGGATCGAGATGCAAATGGCGGTGCTTAACAGCACCACGATGAGCGAAGGTACGAGGCGACGAATCGCACGCCACAGCGGCCACCAGGGATTGAGCTTGGCGTTGGGCTTTTGGGCATAGCGCAATTGCGAGCCGAGAAAGAAGTAGCCAGACAGCAACAGGAATACGTCGACGCCGCCGGAGACTTTGCCAACAAAGACGTGAAAGATCACCACGAAAGCGATGGCGATACCGCGAAGACCATCCAGGTCATAGCGGTATTTCACGTTTTCAGGCATGAGGGGCTACGTCCTTTGCAACAAATGGTGGGGTGAGCTCAATGTAGGTAGCAATGGCGATATTGCCAGATTGCATTGTTTCTTATTTAGCGCTGCATTTCCAAACGGTTGCCGAAAAGGCGCCTATCACTTCTTATTCTTGATGGATTCCACCAGATCGCGCATCGACTCCCACACCTGTT
This sequence comes from Corynebacterium pseudopelargi, assembly GCF_003814005.1. Classification (NCBI taxonomy): domain Bacteria; kingdom Bacillati; phylum Actinomycetota; class Actinomycetes; order Mycobacteriales; family Corynebacteriaceae; genus Corynebacterium; species Corynebacterium pseudopelargi. The sequence continues at coordinate 1,846,631 of NZ_CP033898.1, forward strand.
GCTTGGCAGACATCGCAATGGCGTTGGTCAGGTGATTATCGTCGCGATAGACGTAGATATTGCCCAACACCGCCGGGCAGTTCTCCTCATCACAAATCAACTCCGAGGTATCGATGCTGATCTGTTCTTCAGGGTTTGGCAGCAGCGCAAGGGAAGGATCCTCTTCGCGGTAGAACACCGCGCGCGGGGTGCCGCAGGCCTCGGCATCACCAGTATCGGCGGCGCACAGCGCACCCATGCGCGGGGTGCCATCCGGCTCGCGCAGCCAAGGATTGTCGCGGAAGCCCACCATGGGGATACCTAGTTGGTCGAGTTCACGCCAGAAGCGCACATAGCCATCGGGCACGCCTTCCATAGGCTCATCAGGCTGCCATGTGGGGCGCGTGGTGGTGGTGATGACGAAGTCTGGGCGATCTTGCTCGAGGCGATCGAGAAGGTGTTCGTTAAAGCGCTCGCATTCTTCGTCGACAAGCCCTTCCTCATCCAAGGTTGCCGGGCAACCCTGGCGCAAAATCGCCACCACCTTAAAGCCATGCTCCTTGCCTAAGGCATCGAGGACCTGCGTCCACTGATCGGTATGCGAACCACCGATGGCATAGGCAGTGACCTTGGAGCGGGTATCACCAAAGGTGCAATCCTCGGGGCGTTCATCATAGGGAACGTAGTCGGGATCGGCACTTTGCAAAGCAACACACCAATGCGCCCACGCAGGGCCCACCCTGCGCGTGAGGCTATAAGGATCAGGCGCCCATTCGGCATCGGGCACGGACTTACCTTCTAGCTCCCGAACGCCTGGATACACCGCTGGATCTAAACGCACGGTATAAAGCTGTTCTACCTCTGCAAGCCAAGCCCTAGGCACAAAGGCTGCCGCGATGCAGGTTGCCAGCATCACGGGAATCGCGCTGGCGCGCAGCGCACCGGTGGGGGTTTTCAGCGTGCGCAGGGCTTTGCGCACACGCAGCTCTCCACGAAGTGGACGCCCGGCATGTTGGCGCAGTGGCTGCTCGATCCAGATATGCGTCAATTGGGCCAGCAGCACCGAGACGGCAATGATGGCCAGGCCCGTCCACACCGGAGGTGTGGGATCATGGCTGACGTTCATCACCACGATCAGCAAAGGCCAGTGCCAGAGATACAGCGGATAGGCAATACGGCCAAGCCAGCGCATAAAACCAGAGGCGAGCAAGCCATAACCATTGCCGCCAATAATGATCAGCGCTGCACCACCGATCGGATACAGGGCTGCAGGGCCTGGGAATTGGCGCGCTCCGTCGAAAAGCAAACCGGTGGATAGCACCATGAAAAGGCCTACCCCGACCATCACCTTGCCTACCTTGGGTGCGATGCGCCACTGGGAGCAAAACAGCAATAGCACCGCACCGAGGGTGAGCTCCCACATGCGCGAGAAGGTGGAGTAGTAATTGTGCTGCCAATCGGTGGCGGTAAAGGCGATGAACATCGAAATAGACGTCACCACCAGCAGCGGCAGGCCCGCGATCAGGCGGGCATCCATGCGACGACGCCGCACCACCAGGCCAACCAGGCACGCAAAAACGATGGCGAAGATATAGAACTGGCCTTGAACTGCCATAGACCACAGGTGCTGCAAGGGGCTTACTGCATCTGAGGCCGCGTTATATGCCTGGCCTTGGGTGATCAGCTCCCAGTTTTGAAAATATCCCAGCGAGGCGATGAATTGATACGCGATCGTCATTTGGCGCAGGCCAGGGGTAAAGGCACTGATCAGCACCAAGGTGGCCACGAGCACCACCACGAGCGTGGGATAAAGGCGGCGAATCGTTCGCCACAGCGGCCACCAGGGGTTGAGCGAGGCCTCGGTGCGGTAGGCGTCTCTGAGTTGGGAGCCTAGAAAGAAGTAGCCCGAAAGAAGGAGGAAGACGTCGACGCCGCCGGAGACTTTGCCAACGAAGACGTGGAAGATCACCACGAAGGCGATGGCGATACCGCGTAGACCATCAAGGTCATAGCGATAACGGGCGCTTGAAGACATCTTTTCCTTTTGAGTTACTTAGCAATGCACAGGATTGTCCAACCCATCATTTTGGCTGTTAATGGGCAAAAAGGAAAATTCCTCCCCATGACGTATTGGGGAGGAAAATTCGTGCGCGGCTTTGTTTTAGGCGTGCTTTGCCTCGACGCGGCCGATAGCCTCTTGAGCCACCAGTTCCTGGATGCCCATGTCCAGCTCGGAGGTAAAGCCCACGCAGGAGCAGTTGATCTCGCCCAGCACGTAGGTATCGGAGCCGTCTTCTGCATCAGCCAGCATGAAGTCTGCGGTCCAGATCAGCGGGATGTTGTCGCCACCGAGCTTTTCTGCAATCACGGGGCGGGCATCGGCGAACATGTCTACCAATTCCTGCCATGCCTCTGGCTTGTCGTAGGTGTACTTTGCGCCGGAGAACAAGGTGGCAGAGAAGTTGTCGCCGCCAGCAGCAGGCTTCTTGTGCACCACGAAGACGGGGTGGGGGCCTACGAGCAGGATGCGGATTTCGCCTTCGACGATGCGAGGCATGAAGCGCATGTCTACGAGCATGCCGTTATCGCCGATGATGTACTGATCGCAGAAGTCCATGAACTCGCCCAGCTCGCGAACCTCGGTGTGGTTATCCACGGCCTCAGTGCACTTGAGCTTGGTATCCAGCGGCAGGGCGGTGCCGGGCTCGACGGATGCGGCCAGTTCTTTATCTTCAAGCTGGACGCGCCAGATGCCGGAGCCGGTGGAGCCGCGGTTCTGCTTGAGCACGCGCTCACCGTAGGAAAGGGAGGTGGGGAAGGTCTTGTGGAACTCTTCAACCTCGTAATAGGCGTGGGTATCTTCGGGCACCAGGTCGGTCTTGTTCAGCTTGACCAGGGCGTCCTTAGCGCCATAAGCCATCATCTCTTCCGGGGTGGACATGCCCACGAGGCCGGCCTCGGAAAGCTTGGTCAGCAGCTCGAAGTAGCCCTTCTCGCCACCGGGAATGTTGCCGGGGTTCACACGAGAGATGTATGCGTCGAAGTTCTTTGAGACGTACTCAAACAGGGCCTCAGACCACTCGGGACGGTAGTACACCACCTCGGAGTGCCAGCCCTTTTCCTTGATCGCGTTCACGATCGGCATGGTGTCCTTGCGGTGGCCGTCGAAGTACTTGTCGGAGCCGCCTTCGACCTCAAATACGACAATGCTCTTGTGCATACGTGTGAACCTTTCCTCACAGCTCATAGTTGTTGATCACCGTGCCAGGGGACGCTGTTTACCCGCTGAGCACAAATATGTCCTTGCGATCATGCACGTGACACCACTGGGGGCGCACGAGGAAGGCTTCAGCCACGCTTGACTGCGGTGTTGCCGAGTTCACAGCGCACTACAGCCTCCACCACTCATCGTATTCAGCAGGAAGTGACAAGCCCGGCCATATAGCCAAATAGTTAGGAAAGACACACAGCCAAGGTTTTGTCTGCCCCGATACACCCAGCTCGCCGGCAAAGAAAGGTGCATACACCACCCCAAACGGGTGGGGACACGCCATGGCCAACCACGAAAACCCGCCCTGCAATCAGGCCGGAACTACCCCTGCAGCCACCCATTTCCATGCGTCAAAGCATCGAAACTGAAGAAGATAGGCATTACACTTTGGCACGTAGTAGCAAGTTCCGTGCACCCGCATATCGTGATGCGCTTTGCACGTCGATGCATATACAGCACGAAGAATGAACTCCCGACGGCAGAAAGGCCACCCATGCCGCTTCCACTCGACCCCAACCCGCAATTCGAGCAATACGCACACCCCGAGCGCCTCGTTTCTGCCTCCTGGCTTTCTGCCCGGCTCGGCTCCCCCGGGTTGCGCGTGGTGGAATCCGACGAAGACGCCCTGCTTTACGATATCGGGCACATCCCTGGCGCAGTGCGCATCGACTGGGCCAAAGACCTCAACGATAAAACCATCCGAGACTTTATCGACGCCGACGCCTTTGCCAAGCTAATGGACGAAAAAGGCATCGCCGCCGATGACACGGTGGTGGTGTACGGAGATAAGTCGAATTGGTGGGCCGCGTTTACCCTGTGGATTTTCGAGCTCTTTGGCCACAAAGACGTTCGCATCCTCGACGGCGGCCGCGATGCGTGGATGGCCGAAGAACGCGATACCTCCTATGCCGTGCCGGACTACCCCGCCAGCAACTATGAGGTAAGCGAACACAACGAAGCCCCCTCGCGCATTTTTGTTGACGAGATTCGCAGCAGGCGCGAAGAACTCACCTTGCTTGATGTGCGAAGCGAAAAAGAATTCGCCGGCCGCACCAGCGAGGAGTATCCCCAAAGCAATGTCAGCCGCCACGGACACATTCCTGGCGCCCGCAATATCTCCTGGGAGCACTCCACCCACGCCAATGGGCGATTCCGCGACTTCGAAGATCTGCAGCAGACCTTTAAAGATTTTGAAAAAGAAGAAGACATCGTGGTCTATTGCCAGGTCGGAGAGCGCGCAGCACACTCCTGGTTCGTGCTGAAGTACCTCTTGGGGTATCCGAATGTGCGCAACTACGACGGCGGCTGGGTTGAGTGGGGCAACATGGTGCGCATGCCTATTGCCACCGAGCCCTCGGCGTAGCGCGCGGCTGCCAGGGCGCGGCTTTGGCTAGGGCGCGGCTCCAAGGCCCTGGAGCCGCAAGGCGCGGTAAAGCGTTCTATGCCCCTGCATAGCCAATGCCGTGTATCATTTTCCCTACAAAAGAATACTTGCTGCAGATTCTTTCCTGACAAGGCCATACACATGTGCCCAGGGGCGGGTGCGGGATGAAACTTCACCACGGTGAAGCACCCCACATTTGCCACCTTCATGGAAGAATATGCCGCGATACCCCCGATATGGCGGTAAGTACCAAATTTCAACGCTGAAAAATGCCCGAAGCTTCACCCGTGCAAGCTACGCTGGTATGCGTACTACCGCCACTAACGCATCGCGATTGTCGTTGCGAGATAACTTACTTAGGAGAGCTTGAGTGTCTGTGGAGAACCGAAAGATTACAAAGGTCCTCGTTGCTAACCGCGGCGAGATTGCTGTTCGCGTGATTCGTGCAGCTCGCGACGCAGGCATCGCGAGCGTTGCCGTTTATGCAGAACCCGACGCAGACGCCCCCTTTGTTGCAATGGCAGACGAGGCTTTTGCGCTTGGCGGCCAGACCTCTGCCGAGTCTTACCTCGTCTTTGACAAGATCCTCGACGCCGCTAAGAAGTCCGGCGCTGACGCTATTCACCCCGGCTATGGCTTCCTTTCGGAAAACGGCGACTTTGCCGAGGCCGTCATCGAAGCTGGCCTGATCTGGATCGGCCCCTCGCCGAAGTCCATCCGCGAATTAGGCGATAAGGTCACCGCACGCTCCATCGCGCTGCGCGCCGAAGCCCCCATGGCCCCCGGCACCAAGGATCCGGTAAAGGATGCCGACGAAGTGGTGGCATTTGCCGAGGAGCACGGCCTGCCCATCGCCATTAAGGCAGCCTTCGGCGGCGGTGGCCGCGGCATGAAGGTGGCCTACAAGATGGAAGAGGTCGCCGATCTTTATGAGTCCGCCACCCGCGAGGCTGTTGCAGCCTTCGGCCGCGGCGAGTGCTTCGTGGAGCGCTACCTGGACAAGGCACGCCACGTGGAGTGCCAGGTGATTGCCGATATGCACGGCAACGTTGTGGTGGCCGGCACCCGTGACTGCTCCCTGCAGCGTCGCTTCCAGAAGCTCGTGGAAGAAGCACCGGCTCCCTTCCTCACCGATGAGCAGCGCAATGAACTGCACGAGTCTGCAAAGCGCATTTGTAAAGAGGCTGGCTACTACGGTGCCGGCACCGTTGAGTACCTGGTGAGCTCCGATGGCCTGATCTCCTTCCTCGAGGTCAACACCCGCCTCCAGGTGGAGCACCCCGTAACCGAGGTCACCACCGGCCTTGACCTGGTGCGCGAGCAGTTCCGCATTGCCGAGGGCAAGGAACTGCACCTGAAGGAAGACCCGAAGCCTCGCGGCCACGCCTTCGAGTTCCGCATCAATGGCGAGGACGCAGGCTCGAACTTCATGCCTGCTCCCGGCAAGATCACCAAGTACATCGAGCCCGCAGGCCCCGGTGTACGCATGGATTCCGGCATTGTTGAAGGCTCCGTCATCGGCGGCCAGTTCGACTCCATGTTGGCCAAGCTCATCGTCTTCGGCGAGACCCGCCAGGAAGCACTTGAGCGCTCCCGCCGTGCCCTTGGCGAGTACGTGATCGAGGGCATGCCCACCGTGCTTCCCTTCCACGCACACATCGTTGAAAACCCCGCCTTCGTTGGCGATGGCGAGAAGTTCGACGTGTACACCAAGTGGATTGAGGAAGAGTGGGAGAACCCCATCGAGCCTTATGTCGACGCCGACGACGTGGAAGAAGAAGAGTCCGTGCCTTCACAGAAGGTGGTCGTTGAAATCGACGGCCGTCGCGTCGAGGTAGCACTGCCCGGCGATCTTGCCCTCGGTGGCGGCAATGGTGCCGCTAAGAAGAAGGCAAAGAAGCGTCGCTCCGGCGGCTCCAAGGCAGCCGTATCCGGCGATGCCGTAGCAGCGCCGATGCAGGGCACCGTGATCAAGGTGAACGTTGAAGACGGCGCCGAGGTCAACGAGGGCGACACCGTGGTCGTGCTCGAAGCCATGAAGATGGAAAACCCCGTGAAGGCACACAAGTCCGGTGTTGTAGCCGACTTGGCTGTAGCCTCCGGCGAAGGCGTAACCAAGGGCCAGGTGCTCCTGGAAATCAAGGACGCCTAAGCCAAAAGCCATACCCAAAGGCCCCGCCTCGGCGGGGCCTTTGGCCTTTACTCACCCGCCTATGGGCTGAGCTAGATAAACAGTGTTCAATTTCGCATGCGCCCTATGCTTGGATCCCCATAGAATTGAGCACTATGAAGCCAATGGAAATCAACGGCGGACGCTTTTATGTACGCCCGCTCCACGATGACGACCGCATTGATGATCGCCCAGCGCTCAGCCAGATCCCCTTACCTGAACATTTACAAGACTTCTCCCCCGAACTTTCGCGTAAGCAATGGGAAGAAGACACCCGCTATACCTGGGCTGCCTGCGAGCAAACATCGGTAGACATGGTGGCATTGGTGGTGCTGGACTTGGAACACACCCCGGCAACGATCAGTGCCTACTGCGTGGGAGATCCCGACCGGGTACTGCCCAATGATCCGGTGTTGGTACGAAAAACGGTGGCCGATGGCGCCAAAGAAGGCGCGGCCACCGTGGAACGTTGGGCCAAAGGCTACTTAGGCATCGAGCAGATCACCTCGAACCTCTAGCCCCTAGCGCTAGCGCAACCGAACTGCCGTGCCGGTGGCCGTCACCATCAACATGTCGCTGTGGCTGCCGAGCGCGGCATAGTCGAGCTCTACTCCCACCACTGCATCGGCGCCGAGTTCATTGGCCCGATTGACCAGTTCTGCCAAGGCGCTTTCACGCGCTTGGACCAACTCCTTTTCATAGGAGCCGGAGCGCCCGCCAACAAGGTTGCGAAAGCCGGCGGTGAAGTCTTTCACCAAATTAATACCGGCCACCGTCTCGCCTGCCACCACCCGAAGGTATTGGCTAATCTCTCGGCCTTCCACGCTGTGGGTGGTGGTAACGATCATCTGTGTTGCTCCTTTGTTGCGTTGGGTGCTTGAGGGGTTTGTGGGCCGGTTATTCGATCACCAGCAGCAAGTCGCCGCCTTCTACCTTGGTGGGCTGGCTCAGCACTACTCTTTGCACGGTGCCGTCCTTGGTTGCAGAGATGGTGGCCTCCATCTTCATCGCCTCAATCACCGCCACGGGATCGCCGGCCTTCACCTCTTCACCTTCTGCCACATTCACGCTCACGACGCCGGCAAATGGTGCTGCCACATGGCCACCATTGGAGGGATCGGCCTTTTCTGCCGAGGCAGTTACCGATTCCACGCTGCGGTCGCGCACATACATCGGGCGGATCTGACCATTGACATTGCACACCACATTGCGCATGCCCTTTTCATCCGGCTCACCAACAGCATCGAGGCGAACGATCATGGGCACGCTGGAATCCGCGGTGCGGATGACCGTCTCTTTGCCCTCGCGCAGCCCGTAGAGGAATTCGGCGTCGCCAAGGGTGGTGGTATCACCAAAGCGGTGCTTGTGCTCCTGGTATTCCTGAGCAGGCTTGGGAAAGAGCAGCCTATTTAAGGTGCCGCGCACCTGCTCGGGATCTTGCAGCGCAGCCTCAGATTCCTCCGGCAGCGCCGCGAGGGTATCGGGCGTTTCCTTCCTGCCCGCGAGCGCCTTTTCACGCAATTGCTCAGGCCAGCCACCGGGAGGTGTGCCCAGCTCGCCGCGAAGGAAGGCGATCACAGAATCGGGGATGTCGTATTTTTGGGGATCGGCAGCAAAGTCCTTCGGATCCACACCGGCACCTACGAGGTAGAGGGCAAGATCGCCCACCACTTTCGAAGAGGGCGTGACCTTGGTTGGCCTGCCCAGCATCTCGTTGACGGCGGCGTAGGTATCCTCAATCAGCTCGAAGCGATCCGCCAAGCCCAAAGCGGTGGCTTGGGCGCGCAGATTGGAAAGCTGGCCACCTGGGATCTCGTGGTGATACACGCGCCCGGTGGGGCCAGGGGTGCCGGATTCGAAGGGCGCATAGAGCTTGCGCACGGCCTCCCAATAGGGCTCGAGTGCATCCACGTTTTCCAAAGAAAGCCCGGTATCGCGGTAGGTATTGGCAAAGGCCGCCACGATGGCAGAAAGCGATGGTTGCGAAGTAGTGCCCGAAAGCGGAGCTGCCGCACCATCTACGGCGTCGGCGCCTGCGTGCGCTGCAGCCCAATAGGTGGCGAGCTGGCCGCCAGCAGTGTCGTGGGTATGCACATGCACGGGCAGGTCGAAGTTGCGTCGAAGCTCGCTTACCAGCTTGGATGCTGCCGCGGGCTTCATCAGCCCCGCCATATCCTTAATGGCCAGCACATGTGCGCCGGTATCGACGATCTCCTCGGCGAGCTTGAGGTAGTAATCGAGGGTGTAGAGCTTCTCGTTCGGGTTGGTCAGATCCCCTGAATACGCCATGGCCACTTCGGCGACGGTGGTATTGGTTTCCAGCACGGCGTCGATGGCCGGGCGCATCTGGGATACATCGTTCAGGGCGTCGAAGATGCGGAAGATATCAACACCAGATCGCGCGGCTTCCTTGACAAAGGCGCGGCACACAGAATCTGGGTATGGGGTGTATCCCACGGTGTTGCGCCCGCGCAGGAGCATTTGGATGTTGATATTGGGCATGGCAGCACGAAGCTGATCCAGGCGATCCCAGGGATCTTCGTGCAAAAAGCGCATGGCTACGTCGTAGGTAGCACCACCCCAGGCCTCTACCGAAAGCAGTTCCGGGGTCAGCCTTGCCACGTGCTTGGCCACGTCTACCAGCGTGTTTGAGCGCACTCGCGTAGCCAGCAGCGACTGGTGCGCATCGCGGAAGGTGGTATCTGTAACCCCGAGTGCGTCTTGGCTTCGAAGCGTGCGAGCAAATTCCTTCGGGCCTAGTTGCAAGAGCCGATCACGAGAACCGCGGGGCAATGCGCCTTGTTGTTCTTCGGGCAGCTTTTCTACGGGATTCGCCACCACTGGGCGTTCGCCGTGGGGTTTATTCACGGTGGTATCTGCAAGATAGTGCAGGATGCGGCCTTGTTCATCGTCGGCAGGCGGTGCCTGCAGCAACCAGGGGTGCTCGGCAATAAAGCCGGTGTCGATGCGCTTGTGCTGGAAGTCTTCCTCGCGCAGCAACGCCCGAAGGAAGCCAATATTGGTGGCCACACCGGATACCACGAATTCAGCTAAGGCACGCTGGGCACGGGCGACGGCGGTGGCAAAATCGGCGCCACGGCAGGTCATCTTCACCAGCATCGAGTCGAAGTTCGGGGTGATCTCACCACCGAGCATGGCGGCACCATCGAGGCGCACACCGGCGCCACCTGGGGAACGATAGGCGTTAATCGTGCCGGTATCGGGGCGGAACCCATTGGAGGGATCCTCGGTGGTAATGCGGCACTGCAGGGCAGCGCCTTCGGTGTGGATATCTTCTTGGCGCAAGCCGAGTTCTTCAAGCGAGGCCCCTGCTGCGATCTGCAACTGGGATTTCACCAGATCCACCTGGGTAACTTCCTCAGTCACCGTGTGCTCTACCTGGATGCGCGGGTTCATCTCGATAAAGACGTACTCGCCTTGTTCATCGACGAGGAACTCCACCGTGCCAGCGCCCTGGTAGCCGATATGCTGGCAGAACTTCACGGCATCGGCGCAGATGCGTTCGCGCAATTGCGGATCCAAGTGCTGTGCCGGGGCGATCTCTACTACCTTCTGGTGGCGGCGCTGCAAGGAGCAGTCGCGCTCGTAGAGGTGGATGATGTTGCCGTGGGCATCGCCAAGGATCTGCACCTCGATGTGCTGCGGGTTGATTACCGCCCGCTCAACATAGACGCGGCCATCGCCAAAGGCAGCTTCTGCCTCGCGTGAGGCTTCGGTTGCAAGTTTTTGGAGCTTCTCTGGTGATTCCACAAAGCGCATACCGCGGCCGCCGCCACCGGCTACGGCCTTGACAAAGACGGGGAAGGTGTGGTCTTTGGCGAGCTCATAAAGCTCTTTGGGGTCTTTGGTGGCTTTTGTTTCCTTCAGCGTTGGCAGGCCTGCTTCCCTGGCTGCTGCCACGGCTGCTGCCTTATCGCCGGTGAGTTCGAGCACCTCTGGGGGCGGGCCGATGAAGGTGAGTCCGTGTTCGGCGCACTCGCGGGCAAATTGGGCGTTTTCAGATAAGAAGCCATAGCCCGGATAGATGGCATCGGCGCCGGTGGCCTTGGCGGCACGGATGATTTCATCAATATCTAAGTATGCCTTAACTGCCGAGCCACCCTCGCCGATGAGCACGGCCTCGGATGCAAAAGAGCGGTGGAAGGAGTTGCGGTCCTCATTGGGGTACACCGCTACCGTTGCCGCGCCCGTTTCAAAGGCAGCGCGGAAGGCTCGAACGGCGATCTCGCCGCGGTTAGCGACGAGGATTTTGGAAAAGGTATTGGTTTTTGTCAACCGGCTCACGGCACCTGTCCTTTGTGGTTTCCATTACATGGACGCTATGAGTGTGATAGCGCTTAGGAACACGCCTAGTGTACTCGCAAGGTGCAAACAGCCAAGGTTTCTAGGCTTAAGCTGCACTTTTAGCGACAATTCGGCGCTTTACACCCCGGCAGACCCAACGAGACAAAAAAGGGGCAAAGCCTTGGCACATTCGGCCGGCTTTGCCCCTTTATATGGGTGAGGCGTTGCTATCACTCCAGATCGTCGTGGGCTACGAGCTGGCGTGCGGCCTCGGTAATAGAACCAGAAAGCGAGGGGTACACAGAGAAGGTGCGTGCCAGATCGTTGACGGTAAGTTGATTGCTCACGGCCACAGCAATGGGCAGGATCAGCTCAGAGGCGGTCGGGGCCACGATCACGCCGCCGATGATAATGCCGGAGTTTTTGCGGCAGAAAATCTTGACAAAGCCGTGGCGCAGCGAACGCATCTTGGCACGCGGATTGGTCTTCAGCGGCAACACAATGGAACGGGCTGCTACTTCGCCGGATTCGATCTGCGCCTGGGTCACACCCACTGCCGCGATCTCGGGGCGGGTAAACACAGCGGTTGCTACCGTTTTCAGGCGAATAGGCGAAACACCTTCGCCCAGTGCGTGATACATGGCCACGCGGCCTTGCATTGCGGCCACAGAGGCAAGCGGGAACAAATCGGTGCAGTCGCCACCGGCATAGATGCCGGGCACGGAGGTGCGCGAGACGCGGTCTACCTTGATGTGGCCAGAAGGCGTGGTGGCAATGCCGATCTTTTCTAGGCCGAGGTTTTGGGTGTTCGGCACGGAACCGACCGTCATCAATGCGTGTGAGCCACTGATTTCGCGGCCATCGGAAGTGCGAACCACTACCCCATCGCCGGTGTTGGTCACAGAATCCACGCGGGCGAACTTCTCTAAGGTCACACCACGTTCTGCCAGCACGGTCTCCAGCACATCGGCGGCATCGGCGTCGTCGTGAGGCAAGATGCGATCACGCGAGGCCACCATGGTCACCTTCACGCCGAGCTCGGCAAAGGCGGAGACGAATTCAGCACCGGTGACACCGGAACCGACCACGATGAGGTGATCGGGCAGCTCCTTGAGGTTATAGATCTGCCTCCAGGTCAAGATGCGCTCGCCATCGGGCTGAGCACCGGGCAAGATGCGCGGGGTGGCGCCGGTGGCCACGAGCACGAGGTCGCATTCGATAGTTTCAACTGAGCCGTCTTCGAGCTCGGCCTTGATGTAGTGCAGGGTCTGCTTGACGTTGTAATCATCAAAGCTGCCGCGGCCTTGAAGCACGCGCACCCCGGCCTTTTTCATGTTCTCGAGGATGTCTTCGCTTTGTTCCTCGGCCAGTGCCTGCACGCGGTTATTCAGCGCATCAAGCATCAGGTGTGCTTCGCCGATGCCTTTGTTAAGCCCCATGTCGTCGGCGCGGCGGAGGTCAGTTTTAATGTTTGCGCCGGCGATAAAGGATTTCGAGGGCACGCAGTCGTTGATCACCGCTGCGCCGCCGAGTCCGCGATCTTCAATCAAGGTGATCTCGGCGCCGTATTTTGCGCCAGCTAACGCTGCTTCATATCCTGCCGGGCCGCCGCCAATGATGACGATGCGTGTACTCAACATTCCTCCGTGGGTTTGGGGTTAAAAAGGGCGTATGTGCTTCAAGTGTAACGCCTAAGTGCGAAGGTGCTGCATTGCTTCAGCATCCAAAAGCCTATCGACGATCCCCGCAAACAATTGGATACCGATCGGAATGCAGCGCTCGTCCGGCATGAGCCCGGCGCGGTGCAAATCCTGCGGCTCGCCCTTGCCGTCCCAGCAACCCAATCGGGCCATCGATCCTGGCACATGTTCGAGATACCACGAGAAGTCCTCGCCACCAGAAGATTGCGGAGCCTGCACCACGGCCTGTGGGCCAAGGGTACGTGCGGCGTCGGCAAGCACTGCAGTGGCAACATCATCGTTCATCACCGGCGGCACGCCCACGGTGTAGCGAATCTCAAAATCGCAGCCAGTGGGGGCAAGCACCTGGGCTACCAGCTCGCGCAGCAACGCCTGGATCGAGCGCCACACCACAATGTCTCCGGTGCGGATCGTGCCCATCACGCTGCCTTCTTCTGGAATCGCGTTGGCGGCATAACCTGCATTAATGGTGCCGAACACCAAAACGGTGCCCGTGCGCGGATCCACCCGGCGCGAAAGCAGCGCCGGCAATTCCACTACTAATTTGGATAGGCCAAACACCACATCGGCGCTCAAATGCGGGCGAGAACTGTGGCCGCCTGGGCCTTTGACCTTGATCTCGATGATGTCGCCTGCAGAAGTAATGGCACCGGTGCGCACACCAATTTTGCCCACTTTGAGCTTTGGTTCTGCATGCAGGGCAAAAATCGAGCTCACGCCCTCTAAGGCGCCGTAGGAGATCACCTCTGGCGCACCACCGTCCATGACTTCTTCTGCCGGCTGGAAGATGATGCGAACGCCGCTTCGTAGCGGGGCGTTTTGCAAGGCGCAGGCAAACCCGAGGGCGATGGCGGTGTGAATATCGTGGCCGCAGGCGTGCATCACGCCAACATTTTTCGAAGCCCCCTCGTGCTCATGCTCGGTGATGGGTAGCGCGTCGATGTCTGCACGAAAGGCGATGCGCTCGGGGGTATCGGGGCCAATATCCACCATGAGTCCGGTGTTAGGAAAGCGCTGCGGATTCATCCCCCGGGCGCGTAACTGCATGGCAATGAACTCGGTGGTGGCGTACTCCATGTGCGAGAGTTCGGGGTGCTGGTGCAGGTGCCTGCGCCAGTCCAGCACGGTGTATTGGTGCTTTTTCAGCCAATCTAAGACATACGCCTCGATTTCACCCCGGCTTTCGAGCATCACCTATTGCCTCCCTTTTCTTCTGTGCGCACTACCTTGTTCGAGGTGTATTCCACCGGGCAGGTGCGCCACCTTGCTGCACTGTATGCAACTTTGCTCAGCCTACGAAGGCCCAAGCTGCGTCTACTACTCTTGAGGGTAACACCCTATTCTGAACAAACATTTGATTGGATCAGCCCATGAGTTTGAGCTTCGGTACCGCCGGGATGCGAGCCCCGATCGGGCCTGCCGAGCACCAAATGAACGTCCGTCAAGTAACACGCATCAGCGCCGCGGTGGCGGCGTGGCTGGCCGAGCAGGCCGCCTCGCATCCGCACCCTCATGCCCAGAATTTTCCTGAAGAACAAGGCATTGGCATGGCGTTTCGGGAAGAAGACCCAGCGCTTCGCGTGGTGGTGGGCTACGACGGCCGCTATGGCTCCCACGCCTTTGCCACCACCGCCGCGGAGGTATTCGCCGGTTTCGGCTTTGAGGTGCTGCTGTTTCCTACCGCCACCCCCACCCAGTTAGTACCGTGGCTGGTGCGCAAGTGGGGTTTGGATGGCGGTGTGCAGATTACGGCCTCGCACAATCCTTCTGCCGAAAATGGCTATAAGTTATACACCGCTTCCGGCCGCCAACTGCGCGATGGTGCCGAGGCTATTGAGCAGATGATTAGCACCATTGAGCCGGAATCAGTGCCGCGGGTGACTGTTCGCCCCTGCAATGACATGGTGCGCCGCTATATCGACGATGTGGTGGAGGTCGTACATCCTGGCCAGGCAGATCTTTTGCGCGCTAATAGCGATAGAGCCAATATCCGCATCGCCATGACTGCGATGCATGGCGTGGGCGGGCGCACTCTTGCTTCTGCCCTGCAGGCTGCGGGTTTTGCGCAGGTGTTTCCGGTGATGAGCCAGCATTATCCCGACCCAACCTTCCCGAGCGTGGATTTTCCTAACCCCGAGGAACCAGCCGCGGTACGGCAGTTGCTTGAGCGCGGCGAGGAAGTACAAGCCGATGTGCTGATCGCTTTGGATCCCGATGCGGATCGTTGTGCGGTGGGTGTGCGCGATCGCGGGGAATTGCGCATGCTGCGCGGTGATGAGACAGGCCCGCTGCTGGCCACGCGTTTGTTGCAGGGCTGCGAGCACACCCCGGTGGTGGCTTCTACGGTGGTGTCTTCGCGGCTGTTGCCAACCATTGCCGCCGATCGGGGGTGGCGCTATTTGGAAACGCCGACGGGCTTTAAAAATATCTGTGCCGCTGCCGGTGATACCACCTTGGATTATGCCTATGAGGAGGCCGTTGGCATTGCTCCGGCGCCTTGGCTTGTCGACGACAAAGATGGCATCGCTACTGCCCTCGCGGTGTGTTCCTGGGCCGCAGAGCTCAAGGGCCAGGGGTTAACGCTCATTGATGAGCTGCGGTCTTTGCATCGCCAATACGGCTTCTTTATTGGCGAGCAGGTAGCCGTGCGCACCACGGATCCAGCGGCCCTGGTGGCACTGTGGAAAGAAAACCCGCCGACGAGCATCGCCGGTATTGCCATGGAGCACAAAGATCACGGCTTGATCGGCACCTGCGATGAAGGCCAATTGCGGGTGATGGTGCGTGCCTCTGGCACGGAACCGAAGGTGAAGGCCTATGTGGAATTCCAAGGTGGTGGCAGCGAGGCACTGTTAGCGCAGGCCATTGCCGATGTGGAGCGCCAATTACTGCACATGTAGCGCAAGCGTTATTGCTCAGCGCCAGCATCCGGGGTGGGCTGGCCTGCTGCGCTATTGCCTCGTGGGAGCGCGAAGCTTGGAGCATCTCCAGGTAGGGCGAAAAAGAGGTGGTCTACATCAAAGGCGAGGGTATCGGTTGGGTCATTCGGCCAGACCACCTCGACGGCCAAGTCTGCAGTATCGGGGCACACATCGGTGACGTAGCCGCCCACGTTGGGCAAAAGGGCAGCAGGTGGCACGTGGAGAGCTCTGGCCAGGGTGTAGACCATCGACATGGTGGGGTCTGAGGTAGAGGTGCCGTTGTTATTGTTGCGCTCGAGGTTTGAGATCTGATTGCGGCTTACATCGGCAAGTTCGGCCAAGCGATCTTGGCTTAAACCGCGCATGGTGCGCAGACGTTGGAGCCGACGCCCAAAGACGTATCCATAGCTCGACCACGCCTGCCGTTCTGCTGCCATGCGCGCGAGTTTGCCCAATACATTAGACAGCTACCGCCAAATGTATTGGGCAATACAGGCTTGAGGTTTTTCTAAAGGTTAAGACGCTAGAGATCGATATTGCGAGGGCCATAGAGGCGATCGCCTGCATCGCCAAGGCCAGGCACGATATAGGCGTCTTGGTTCAGCTCAGGATCGATGGTGGCGGTGAGCAGACGAACAGGCAGCCCAGAGGCAGCAAGGGCATCCACACCAGGCTGGGCAGACACCATGCACACCGCGGTGATATCGGTAGCGCCGCGCTCGGCAAGCAAGCGAATGGCGTGAAGCAGCGAGCCACCGGTGGCCAACATGGGGTCTACACAAAATACGGTCCGGCCGGTGAGATCCTCGGGCAGTGCCTCAAGGTAGGGCACCGGCTCGTGGGTCTTTTCATCGCGAGCAAGGCCAATAAAACCAACCTGCGCGTCCGGGATCATGGAAAGCGCTGGATCAACCATGCCCAAACCGGCGCGAATCACCGGCACAATAATTGGCGGATCTTCCAGGCGGGTGCCGGTGGTTTCAGCCACAGGGGTTTGAAGGGGGAATTGCTCGATCGCAAGATCGCGGGAAGCCTCATAAATCAGCATGGCTCCGAGATCTGCAAGTGCTGCACGAAAGGCGGCGTTGTCGGTGCGTTCATCGCGCATAATACTCAGGCGCGAAGCAGCCAGCGGATGATCGACGATAGTGATGTCCATGCATCTCATCGTAGCGTTGTGGAACCGCACAGCCCTTTTTTACGTCAAACATTGGTATGGAGCTTTCTCAAACACATACAGCCACCCAGATCCAACACCTTCTTAGCGATGCCCATCAGGCCCAAGCCCAGCACTGCCCACCCGCACTACCAGGAGAATCCGGCCCAGGTACCGGCGGGTTTATTGCAGCATTAAACCACGCCACCAGCAGCCTGTATGCCAGGCTTCAAGCCCAAGCAGCAGAAGCAGAGCGCATTGCCCATGAACAACGCCAAGTACTTGCACAGATCAGCCACCAAGATCTCACGCTTGGCCAGCAATTAGATAAGGCGATGCCGCAATGATCCCACTTGAAGCCGGCATTACTATGCTGCGAGCGCTCATGCCCTCGCCACCGAAGATCACCTTGCCCACTCCGGTGGACTTCGCTAGCACGCAAGCGCTGGCTGGGATCGTCGAAAAGCAAGCACAACTGCCTGGCCAGGCGGCATTGCTGGCAAGCGATATCGCAACCGTAGAGGCGATTGTGCAGCGAGCCAGGCCAGAATTTGAGGCCGCCGCAGCCGATATTGCCCATCTTGGCCAGCAGTTTCTAGCAGAGGCCAGCGTGTACATCCCAAAGATGCTCAGCGCTAACCCGGCGCTTGCCTTGAGTGCGGCGACGAATATGGCAAGCCTGCCGGGCATTTATGTAGAAGCGGCGTATCGGCGCCTCGAAGAAGCCCAAGCGCGCTTATCTGCCGATACCGCCACGCTCGAAGGCATTGCTGCCCAAGAACACCAGGAAAGCTATGGCCATGTTGGGCTTGGCAGTTCTGAAGGCCATGCCAGCGCCGAGGAACGCGCACGAGGCCGAAAAGCCCTAGTAGCAGCGCAATCCCAACTCGGCACTCCCTATGTGTGGGGCGGTACGCAGCCAGGTGGGTTTGATTGCTCTGGATTAACGTCCTATGCCTGGCGGCAGGCAGGGGTGGAGTTGCCGCGATTAGCCGAGCACCAGAATGTGGGCAGGCAAGTATCGCAGGCGGAATTAATCGAAGGCGATTTGCTGGTCTGGGATGGGCATGTGGCGATGTATGCAGGCAATGGGCAAATCATCGAGGCCGGCAGCCCGGTGCAGATGTCGCCGCTTCGGACCACAAATATGGGCATGCCCTTTAAGGGCTACTACCGGCCCCAAGGTTGATACGGCTAGTATCTTTTGCCATGGCTACTAATGGCATTGTTCCTGTGCAACTCTCGCTCACCGAGGGCGACGTCTACACGCTCTGGGCGCCCTCGTGGCGCGAGCACGGCAATGAATGGCAGGCCTTTTTAGGCCAAGGCGATCAACTGCTGGTGTTCGGCTCTACCGGTGAGCTGTTGGCATTTATTGAAGAAGAACCCCACCACGACTTCAGCCACCACCCCCAGTGGGAGGCGTTTCGCCAACAAGCACTGAACAAGGTCACCCCCACTCCCCGCCACTGCTACGACCTAGTGGGCATGCCCGCCGCCTTGGCGGATCGCCCCTCGCACCGCAATGTCTCCGAGGTGGCGCGCTGCTTCCACATCGTGCGAAGCCTCGGCACCGTCCTCGACTTAGCGCAGGTGCGCGAATTCTTTGGCAACTACATGGTGCTGCAAAACGTTGAGCGCGGCGCCGAGCACCTCCAGGCAGATCCGGTGCTGTGGACCAATATTGGCCGAGCCGTACTGGATCGCTGGGATGGCATTATCGACGCCATCGACGCCGCCGTGACCCTGCGCCACATCGATGCAGGTGACGCCCAAGCCCGCATCGACGCGGCCTTAAGCGCCAAGAAGGAAGAAGAAGCCCAAGCCAAGGCGGCTGAACAAGAAGCCAAGGAACAGGCTGATCCTTATGACCTCACCGCCTGGGCTGCCGCCGGCATTGATCCGATCAAGGTAGCGATCGAAGGCCGCCAGGTCTATAGCCTTCGCACCTATGTGGCAGGCCAACCGGTGTTCTTGGGCCGCTTTGGAGAAATCAACACCTTTACCTCCTCTAAGGCCATGCTGCGCTGGTTGGCAGAACATGATGAGCACGACCTTGCCAAGGTAAGCACCTGGGAAGATCTGATGGTGCGCATCAACGCCGGTGAGCTCGAGGTAGAGGTACACCCGGACAATGTGTATTCCTTTAACGGCATTGCCCGCGATATCAACACCGGCATTGAGGCCGTGGATACCGAGCAAATGGCGCGAGCCTATGAGCTGATGGCCGATGCCGCCGACTGGGCGCAGGATGATTCCTTGAACTCCTACTTCCTGGCCAACCCAAGGATCCAGGATTATCTGTCCTACATGCTGGGCAAAAACCGCGTGTCTGGCTACACCCCCACCCCGCCTTTTGATGAGCACGCCCAATCCTGGCGTGAGCTTGAGTCGATGCTAAGCAAGCGCATGAGCAAATAGCGCCTGCACAGTTCCAAGCCCAACACCTGATCTCAAGGAAGTTCCCTCTCACACCCCGCGTGGCTCCGCCCCCGGGGTGTTGATTATGGGCACCATAGTTGCTTATGAAGCGAAGCTGCGCAGCCCTCATTCTTGCTCTTTCTGCTACCACCGCCACACCCCTCATGGCGGTGGCTCAAACCGAGCCCACCGTGCGCAGCAGCGCCCCAGATACCAAGGATTGCCCCAACCGCATCCGCCCACTGAAGGCAGTCACCACCTCCGAGCAGGTGGCGTCGGGATCGTCTTCTCCTACTCCCCTGCCTACCGTGGACAATGAATTTGGTTCCTGCGATGTGGTCAAAGCCAAAGGCTTTGAGGTTCCAGATACCAATGCCAGTGCCTGGATGGTGTTTAACCTTGATAATGGCGAAGTGATCGCCACCAAGGATCCCCATGGGCGCTATCGCCCAGCCAGCCTGATTAAAGTGATGCTGGCGATGGTGGCCCTCGATGAGTTGAAGCTCAAAGATACCTACACCGCCACCAGCGAAGATGCCTCCATGGAAGGCTCCGCAGTGGGGTTGATTGCTGGTGAAAGCTACACCAATGAGCAGCTCATTTATGGGCTGTTACTTTCTTCTGGAAACGACGCAGCGCATGCGCTTGCCCAAGAACTCGGCGGAGATGAAGCGACGCTGAAAAAGGTCAATGACCTCGCTCAAGAGTGGGGCATGAAGGATACCTATATTGCTGATTACAGCGGATTGGATCAGGCAGGGATGTCTACTTCTGCCAGGGATCTTTCAGTGGCTTACTACAACGCCTGGCAAAACAAGACCTTTGCCAAGATGATTAGCACCAATTATGTGGAGTTCCCCGCCGGGGCGGGCACCACCTTTGAGGTGTGGAACGATAATGGGCTGCTGCTGAACTACGAAAACGCCCTCGGCGGCAAAACGGGCTATACCGACGATGCACACCACACCTTCGTGGGCGCCAAAGAAGAAGACGGCACGCGCATCGCCGCCGTGCTGCTAGATGCCACCACCGATGCGGGCAGGGCATGGGAGCAAGCCGATGCGCTCATTGATGCAGGCTTCCTTGCCACCGGAGAAGTAGGCACCTTGGTGGCCGAAGATGAAGACGATGCCGATGATGAAGACCAAGACGGAGACGATGCTGCCGAGCAGCAAGCGGCGGAACCGACGTCGAAAAGCTATGGCAAAGCCCCGGTCTTTGCCGGGGCTGGAGTGGTGTTGCTCTTTATCCTTGGAGCGATCACCTGGCGTTTAGGAAGAAAAGAAGACGCCTAGCGGCTTTGGGGCCTACCGCTTTGGGGCCTAGCGCTTGAACAAACCCTTGATGGAGTCGCGCACACCGGAGATCGCGGCGCTGCCAACGGCAAGCACGCTGGTGTCTGGCTTGACCACCTCGCGCACGTGGATCACGGCAGGTCCTGGGGCGTCGAGCTTGGCAATGGCCAAAGCCTCAGGGGTGGTCGCAGCCCACGCGCAGCAGTAGAGGTAAATGCGCCACACAAAGTACAGCAGCACCATCACACCGATAATCGGGCCGAAGGTCGCGCCTGCGGGGTTATCCAAAGCCTTGGAAAAGAACAGCGAACCAATCTGCTTGAACACCTCGAAGGCCACGGCACCAAGCAGCGCGGCCTTCGCGGCCACCTTCATGGGCACCTCGCCGCGAGGAAGATACTTGAGCATCCACAAGAACACCAGGTAGTTAGCAATCAGACCCACCAGGAGCGTCACGCCGAAGGTGAGGTAGCTAATGCCTGGAACCTCATCTAAGTGCAGCCACTCAAGCACCGTTTGGGTAAGACCAGAAGAACCCACCGCGGTCACGCCGAAGGCGATGAACATGGCAACCATCAAACCGATCAAGCCGAGCAGATCGCGGAGCTTGTGCATGATGAAGTTGCCGCCGGACACCGGGTAGTGCCACATCTTAGAAGCGCCATAACGAAGGTGGTTCATCCAAGAAAGACCAGACCACAGTGCGGTCAAACCACCGACGCCGAAGATCACGCTGCGCTGTTCAATGGCAGTATCCAAAATCTCGTTGACGGTATCGCCCAAGGTGCCGCTCAACGCCTCTGCGATGCGGTCTTGCAGCCTTTCAAGCAGCTCCGGCTGGCGAACCAACACCATCGCTGCGATAGCGAAGCTCAGCATGAGGATGGGGAACATCGACAGCACCGAAAAGTAGGTAATACCGGCTGCGTACTGGTTACCACCGTTTTTGCTGTAGCGCTGCTGCATGCGCATGATGTGGTCGAACCATTCCCACTTCTCGCGGTACTTATCAATGAACCCTGGGTCGTCTGCGTGGGCGCGCTCAATACCGAACTCGTCGGTGCGCTGCTCGTTTTGCTTGGTAGATGTAGCCATCGCTTCTTCTCGGTCGAGGGATAGTTAGGGAATCGGCAGAATTCTAGCCCAGCACAGCACAGGTTTTCCAAGCGGCAGCCCCGCGGCCTTTGCAAAAATACCTGCGTGAGGCTGCGGGGCTGAAGCCACATTGGGCCACGATGGGGCCGAAGTTGGGGTGAGTTGGGCCGTGCTTGCCTGCACTAGCGGCGGGGCAAAAAGCCCACGCGCTCATACGCCTTGGCAAGAGTCGGCGCTGCCACTTCGCGGGCCTTTTCGGCGCCGTGAGCCAAGACGCGCTCAAGCTCTGCCTGATCGCTCATATACATATCGAACTTCTCGCGCAGCGGGGTAACGAAAGCCTCGAGTGCATCGGCGGTATCCACCTTGAGGGCGCCATAGCCTGCGCCTTCGTAGCCTGCGACGATATCGTCGATGCTGCGGCCGGTGAGCGCAGATTGGATGACCAAGAGGTTGGATACGCCGGGCTTATTTTCCTTGTCGTAGCGGATCTCGTTATCGGCGTCGGTGACAGCAGAACGGATGCGCTTGGCAGATACCTTGGGGCTATCCAGCAGATTGATCAAGCCCTTGGGGTTTTCGCCGGACTTGCTCATCTTTGAGGTGGGATCTTGCAAGTCGTAAATCTTTGCAGCACCTTCGGGGATAAAGCCTTCTGGCACCACGAAGGTTTCTCCGAATCGGTTGTTAAAACGCTCGGCAAGGTTGCGGGTGAGTTCGAGGTGCTGGCGCTGATCCTCACCCACCGGCACGAGGTGGGGCTGGTACAGCAGAATGTCGGCGGCCATGAGCATGGGGTAGGTAAACAGGCCCGCAGAGGTGCGATCGGCGCCGCGCTTGGCCGATTTATCTTTAAACTGCGTCATGCGGTTTGCCTCGCCAAAACCGGTGAGGCAGGTGAGTACCCAACCGAGTTCTGCGTGCTCTGGCACATGGGATTGCACGAACAAGGTGGAACGCTCTGGATCGATGCCAAGGGCAAGAAGCTGTGCTGCACCGGCGATGGTGCGTTGGCGCAGCTCCTCCGGGTCTTGATCCACGGTGATGGCGTGCAGGTCGGGGATGAAGTAGAACGCGTCGTAGGAGTCTTGGAGGTTAATCCACTGCTTGAGTGCACCCAGGAAATTGCCCAGGTGATAGGAATCGGCGGTGGGTTGGATACCAGATAAGACGCGTTGCATAGTCATAAGCAGTCATCTTAGCTGCCCTTCCAAGGCGTGCAGGTCAAGGGTGGCAACGCCCGGGTGGGCACGGGGGTTGAAAGATCCGCTCTGTGGCATAAGAAAAGCCCCCGCGCGAAGCGGAGGCTTGGCTTTCGGGGGCCGTTGCTATTGCATCTGCGGCTTTTTACCCATGAAGAAAGTAAGGGAAGCAACCACTGCTGCGCCACCAACGCCCATGAGCAACGCCCCAATGATGGCCTTGATGTCCGGCTCGCCAAAGAGCAGGAAGGACAAAGCGATCAAAATAACGCCGAGGATCAAAAGTGCAACGCCTTTGGCACGCATGAGGGGTCTCCTTGAATTCTGGGATAACTGTGGGCAGAAGTTACCCTCCATTATTCCATGTCCTAGACAACGTTGAGGGAAGAATGGTCCGAGCAACGCAGATCATAGGCCACAGCCCTATCCACCCAGCAGCGTTGTGCCCGCTCAAGCATGGTTTTTATGGCCAACTGATCGTCGATGCGCCACCTCGCGTCGGTATCGAAAGCTCTACCCCTATACGCCCACCACGTGGAGTTGGCGTGCTCTGGAGCTTGTCGACGCTCCACGTAGCGATAGGCAGGTGGGGTTGGATCAGAGGGAGGCGCTCAGGAGCCTTGCTCGTGATCTGCACTGACATCGAAAAGGAGTGAGAAGAGTGCCTCGGATTTTTCCAGATCGTTTTTCCTTAGAGCAGACTCGCCAAAAGGTTTGATGAACTTCTTATCTTGCCTGAATACGGGCTGTTCACCTTCTTTGTAAATGCAAGCTGTTATTTCTTCACACTCGGATACTTGGTCGGTGAAGTCGAGGATTTCCCTGTCTGTTGCGACTAAGGGGTTACTGCCGTATTGGCCGAGCGCCGCAGCAAGCGAAGCCCAGTCGCCAGTTTCTTCGATTTCGTTGATAACTGCTTGCAAGACGTCTTGCTTGAGCAACATGCACCTTGAAAAGTTTTGTATCACTGCCGGTTTTTATGTCGATGGTACATCCACCAGTTTTGCTTTTAGCGTGAAGTGCCCAATTTCTAATCCCGCCAGTTCAACCCTCGTATTACCTCGCCTTTCTAGCTTACTGCGTTCCATGTCATAAAAATCTGACTTCCTGCAATCCGGAAGAATCATGCTCGCACTGGTCTCCGAATGGACAACTTTTCAAAAGAGGCAGCAATGGCTATGAAAAATTTGAAACGTTTGGGTTTCTCAGTTGTCGCATCCTCAACGATCAAAAACGCTCGTGGTTATGCCTGGTCTTGGACTTGTTTAAGCGTGAGGTTGGCACGGCCGAGACGCAATGCGACGTTGCGTCGAAAAGACCCTGGAGTTCAATTTAGGCATGCTCGAAACTCAATTGTTATTACACTCCGCAGTAGCGAACAAGCGTTAAGGAGCAATGATGAGAGATGTCTGGGTAGCACTGTTGTTAGCAGTGGTTGTGTACTTTACCAACTGGGCTTTGTATAGAAATGGGGTTATTAGCCAGAACGCCTCAAGCACCATCAATTTTTTGCTTGTTATTGCTTGCGCTTCCTATGGATTTTTTCGAAAGAAGTAGTTTTCGAGTCGCCTCTGTTTGCGAAAACCGTACTATCTAGTCTCTTTAACGTATCTGTGAACCGCGCCAATCGAGTATCCGGTTTCTGCCGCAATGCCTCTCATGCTTAGTCCAGTTGAGCAGAGTGCTACAACGCGCTTCCGTTTCTCTCCTGCCTTAGCTAAATAATCCCTCCTAGGTTCCGAAGCCCAGCGGATTATTGAACTTTTTGCAGCCCCAGTTTTTTCATGAAGTTCCCTTAGCGGCCAGCCATTTCGTTGATGTTCTTTCAGCATTTTTAGGAACCTTTGTCGGCTTCCTAAGCGTTGTTTTTGCAGCATGTTCTCCCCAGTGTTTTTGGGCGCTTTTGCGTCAGTGTTCGGCTTGTTTTTTGAAGCATTCTCCGGTGGAGATCGAGGCGCTTGGCGATCCTGCCGGCAAACGCTGGGTCGCCGTCGAGGATCGGGGGGGGAGTCCTGATTCAATGCGGGCGAGGATTCGGATGGCGCGTTGGTCTGCGGGGTGTGTAATTGGCGGGACGGTTCTACACCGTCCAGGAGTACTTACAAGGTCCGGGGAGTTCATATGCCACGCCGCCGTCGCGGTCGGTGATGATCAACGCCTACAAAAAACCAGTGGTGAGCTTCGATGGAAGCCAGCGGCACACGTGGCATCCAACAGGCATTTAAGGAGTCTGCGCGGGTGTTTATAGCAACCACCGTCCGATGGGGTCTTCAACGTCGCCTTTTCCACCGGCGTGTTCAAGGTAGGACCTAACCGAATCTGATTCTTAGGAGGGGCAGAATAATCCGCCGCCACCCTAGAAGGGCGGCCAGTCTCGGGGCCGAGGCATTAACGGCTACAGCCCTACCCGAAATGGAAGCACATAAGAGCGGGATACCGCAGTTATGAACTTGGTGGAAAATGACCAGTAACAAGGACTTCTTCGGAATCAGGATCCCATTCAAAGGCAACGGTGGTCCGGCCACTCGATTCTGCGGCAGATTCCCCTTCCTTTCGGAAGCGGTAGGTGATCGCTAGTGCCGAATCGCTCAAGCGATTTACTTCTGGTGCAAAACTATAGATTTCTTCGCTGGCCGGCCCAATAAATTCACCATTATGGAATAGCGCTACCTGCATGGGCGTCGAAACCGTTCTCCCCTCAGCAGCAGGGATCAGTGCGTAGGAAAGCTCGGCGCATGGCTTTTCACTGTCTAAAACTGCTTGCTCTATTGCCCAGGGCGTACTTGAGAGTCTAGGAAGATCGCCTGAGTGCTGCTCAAGCGAAGACATCAGCTCTTCGGAGCTACACCCTTCAGCTCCATCCGAACCCGGAGCGGCTTGCGAATTTGGCTCAATGTTTGGAGCAAGGCTCGAGGGAGTAATGCATGCAGTGAGGCTAAAACCCAACAGCGACGAGGCTGCTAGCGCGAAAACTGTGTGGGCGTGTTTGAGGCTCCGCATGAGAAAAATTGTACTTCACGGTGTAAGCAAACTTTTCTCGGTGCTCTCAACAGATTGCAGCTCAATACGTAGTCCAATGGCTTTGTGCAAACTCGTGCCGGCAGGTAGTTCCCGCTACCCTGCGCCGCAAAGCAGAGCCCGTATGAGCAAAACACCGCAGAAGCAGATCACTACAGCAACCCTCCTGATGTTTGACGAGGCTTTCGCCTTGCAGCGATGACGCAGATAGTTCGGTCCGAGCGAGACAAAAATGTTCCTGACCAGGGCGATAAACTAAGAACTATGAAGAAACTATTCCCCGTTTTCCTTGCTGGTTTGCTCGCCGGGTGCGGCAGTACTCTACCGAATGCCTCTACCCCACCGGCGCCAGGTCCGGCCGAAGATGTGATCGTTCATAGTTCGGATTTGCAGGAGTTTGACCTTAGAGAGCAGGAGATCTCCAAAATGGGGAACGCCGGCTACTTCGAGGCCACTTCTTATGAACCGCAGGAATGCGAGGCCATCGGTTGGAACGACTCCGAGACGCGAAGGTGGGGTCAAGCCGATGGAGTGGATATGGCTAGTACCGGTTTCTACACACCCGACGGCATCGTACTTGTCATGGTGGACAAGCAGCCCGTCGAAGTAAACGACTGCAGCTATGTCGTAACCAAGGGTGAACTGGTAGGGACGCCTATTTCTTATGTTCACAAAGTAACCCAGCTCGATGGTGGCGGCACCCTGCAGGAGTGGATGGGTGGGCAGTTTGAATCGAAGCAGATTGTATATGCCGATAACGAGGGTGGATACCATTTCGTTGTAGTTGACCCGCGAGGACAAGATCCTGAACTGGTACAGCAGATAGCGAAGATTCAAAAAGAGAAACTCGCTACCGGCTAAGCCCCTTAAAAACCTGAAACTAGTTATCCCATGTCGTAGACGACGTTGAGGGGAGAATGGTCCGACCAACGCAGATCATAGGCCGCAGCCTTGTCTACCCAGCAGCGTTGTGCCCGCTCAAGCATGGTTTTGGTGGCCGCCTGGTAATCAATGCGCCACCCCGCGTCGGTATCGAAAGCCTTACCCCTATACGTCCACCACGTGAAGTTGGTGTGCTCCGGAGCTAGTCGACGCGCCACGTCGAACCACTTCGGATCTGTTGCTACCTCGCGCGCAGTGCCCTGGTATTCCACCGCGCCTGCCCACTGCCCTGCCCCTTCTACCAAGCTGTGCGCTTCGGGGAAGGTGCCAAAGATGGCGTCCATGAAGGCACGCTCATCGGGCAAGAAGCCCGACTTCTTCTTATTGGCCTTATCGTTTTTCAGATCATCGGGGCGGTGGCAGATATTCCAGTCGCCACCAATGACCATCTTCGGATTATCTTGGGCAGCCTGCTCGATGTAGGGCTGGAAGCTATCGAGGAAGCGGTATTTCTCATCCTGCTTCTCAGTATCCGCAGCACCCGAAGGGAGGTAGAGCGAAGCGACGGTGACATCACCGAGCTTGCCTTCGATATAGCGGCCGGAATCTTCAAAGCCCTCAATGCCGATGCGCACATCCTCCAAGGGCTGCTTGCTTAAAATACCCACACCTGCACGACCCTTGGCTGCGGCCGGCGCACCAACGTAGTGCCAGGTATCGAGGAGGGGCTCAAGTGCTTTGAGCGTTTCTTTTTCGCTGGCGCGCACTTCCTGCAGCAGCACCACATCACTGCCGGATTGCTCAAGCCAGGGGATAAAACCAAGGTTGGTTTCGCTGCGCTGCTTTACTGCAGCACGGATACCATTGACGTTCACGGTGGTGATGTGGAGTGTGCTCATGGGGCACCACTTTAGCCGGAGCCTCCGAGGTGCTTGCAGTGTGGATAGCGTTGCTCGCGTTCAGGCCTCACACTGCCCCTTGCCCTAGATAAGTCTTGACTGTGGTGGTAAGATGAGCCAAAAGCCACCACGACACCGAAAGACGCCTTGTTATGGAGCAGTTACCGCTGGATTCCCCTCCCTCTGCCGTCCTGCCCAGCGCCTACGATGCCATTTGGTCTTCACTCTGGATTGCGTGGATCGTGCTGCTGGTTGCAGCCATCATCTCCTTGGCTAAGCATTATCGCGAGTACCCACGCTGGTGGATCTTGGCGCTTATCATTTGGTTCCTGCCAATCATTGGCCCGGCCATGTACCTTGGGCACCGCTTGATGGTGCGCAGAAGGCGTAAGTCTTAAACAACAAAACCCGAAACCCCCTTGCTCGCATACCCGTGAGCAAGGGGGCTTTCTTTATAGCTTGGGCAAGGCTAGGGCATGTTGCGGCCCATATAGCGGCGCACACCCCAGAGCACCGAGAGCAGCGTGTACATGGCAGCGTGGTTGATTGCTGCCATGAAGATCGACATAACCAGGCGGCCAGCGGAGTACGCCGTGTCAAACGCAGCTTCAAGGGATTCAGCACCGCTGCTGAACCGCACCACCAGAATATTGAAGCCGACGATGATCCAGCCGAGCAGAATTACACCCCAGCCGATGGTCCACATCAGCGAGTCTTCCTTCTTGCGCTGGGCCGACACAGGGAACTTTGATGCATTCACCTGAAGGTTATAGGTGCGGTTGAGGGGGTGCGCCTGCTCCGACCAACCCTGCTGGGAAGCCTGCGATTGGGTTTGCATTGCGGCGATTTCTCGAAGTCGAGCAATGTCGATGGTGGGGGCGGAGGCGTCGTCAAGCTGAGCATCGTAGACACTGCGACGCTGCGCATCGCCGAGGATCTTCTGGGCGGTTTGGAGCTTATCGCGCTCAGCGTTCGCACCAGGGGCGAGCTGTTGGATGCGAACCTGCAGCTCATTGGCTAGTTCCGCGGCTGACTTGGAGCGCTCGAGGCTTAAGTCTTGATAAAGGTCATAGTGAGCCATGGGGGCTTCCTTTCGGTTTATTCACAAGGGTCGCTGAAATCAGCGGAATTGTTGAGGGTTCTGCCATTGCCGCCGATTTCTGCTTTTCGTTGGCACATCGCCGAGGCATCCCGGCCAAAGTCGTAGTAGACGGGATACACCTTGCCACCTTCTGCTTCAGCGCGCAGCGATGAGCACTGGCCGGGGCTGGTGAATTTCGCACCGGAGTGACGCCCAAGTGCCTGAGCAATTTCCTTGTCGGCGTCTTCGCCTGGGTGAACGATCACGGATTCAACGATCAACACATTTCGGCCATCACAGGAAGGCTGCTCGGGAGTGAGATGAATCGGAAAGGATCGCGTTTTACACTCACCTACCTGCTCCAGGATCACTTCCGGTGCGCCTTGATCCCTCAAGCTTTTGAAGTCGTAACAGTCGAAGCCGGTGAAGGTTTCACCGTCTGCTTCGTATCGCTGCCACTTCTCACCATTCCACTGATACAAACCAATGGCATCGGTTTGAGGTGTGCCCCCAACCATCCAGCCATTTTGGCAATCATTGACAGCAAAGCGTTCGAAATTCCAAGTTTGCGCCTCAATGACGTCTTGACTGCAAGGATCAACGCTTGCTTCGTCCACCTCGGTTTCTACCTCGGTGCGCGTCACCTTGGTTGTAGAAGGCTGCTGCGTGAGCGTTACCGTGGAGGTGCCTGCTGCTTCGCTGGCGGCG
Organism: Corynebacterium pseudopelargi; assembly: GCF_003814005.1. NCBI lineage: Bacteria > Bacillati > Actinomycetota > Actinomycetes > Mycobacteriales > Corynebacteriaceae > Corynebacterium > Corynebacterium pseudopelargi. Next base: position 1,876,118 of record NZ_CP033898.1, read on the forward strand.
CTGGGCTGTGCGTCTTTGCTTTTCGAGCCAACAAAAAACACCACTACCGCGGCAATCAGGCCGAGGATCAGCAGCCCAAGCACCCAATACAGCGGCCGGCGTGATTTGGGCGCTGCTTGTTGTGCAGGAGGAGTCCCCCACTCGTTGTTATTCCATGAATTGTTGCTAGGCACTCAAACATTATGGCCAGCAACAACGATGGAGGGAGAAAAGCACCCCCAAATGCAGGCGAGCCCCGAGGCCAGTTCCTACCTGGCCAAGCATGCCGTGGCGGAGTGCTACTTGGCCAACTGCTTCTTGCGCAACCAGTGGGTTGGGATCCACAACAGCACCGCTGCCAAGCCGAGCCCGGCGCCAGCAAGGGCTGGGGTGTTGTAGCCGTGACCAGCAGCGATTACGGCACCACCAAGTGAGGCACCCAGGGCATTGGCGATATTAAGCGCTGAGTGGTTCAGCGAGGCGGCGAGCGTTTGGGCGCGCCCTGCTACATCCATGAGGCGGATTTGTAGGGAGGGGATCAAGGTGGAACCGGACATGCCCACCAGGCCGAAGGCGATGATGCCGGGGATCGGCCATGCGCTTAGGAAATAGAAGCCCACCAGGGCGCTCACGATGGCGATCAGTGCGCAGAGGATGCCTTTATCAACGTTCCAATCGGAAAGCCTGCCGCCTACCCAGGTGCCGGCGACCATGCCGATGCCATACAGCATGAGCACCAGCCACATCCACTCCGGGTTGAGCCCTGCGTGGTTGGTCATGGTCCAAGAGATATAGGTATAGACGGCGAACATGCCGCCAAAGCCCACGGCGCCGATGGCCAGGGTGAGCCATACTTGCCCGCGCAGGAGGGCGCCGAGTTCTGTGAGTGGGCTGGTGGGTGCCATTTCAGACATGTGCGGCATCAAAAACCACAGTGCGGCAAAAGTGGCGATGCCGATGGCGGTCACGAGCACGTAGGCCCATTGCCAGCCGAAGGCGAAGCCGAGCGCTTGGGCGGCGGGCACACCGGCGACGCTGGCTACGGGCAAGCCCATGCCCACAAAGGCTAGGGCTCTGCCGCGTTGTCCGATAGGCGCCATGGAGGCGACGGCTAGACCAGATACTGAGAAGTAGGCGCCGTGTGGCAGACCTGCGAGTAAGCGGGCGATGATCAGCATGCCCATGCTGGTGGAAAAAGCGGTGAGCAGGTTGCCTACGCAAAAGGCTGCCATGAGTAGCAAGAGGAGGCGTCGTCTAGGCAGCATGCCGGTGGAGGCGGCGATTACTGGCGCGCCGATCACCACACCCATGGCGTAGGCGGTGATGATGGTGCCTGCGGTGTTTTCGGTGACGTTGAAGTCTGCGGCGATTTCGCGGAGCAACCCCATGGTGACGAATTCGGTCACACCAATGCCGAAACCACCAAGGGCCAGGGCCACCATGACGATGATGCGTTTGGTGTTGGTGATTTCTGTTTGGCGGGGGATGCTTCGACGTTGTAACACGAGCGATCACCTTAGTATCGCGGCGGCGCTATCGACGTGCCCAAAGGGGCAAACGTGATACGTCAAACAACTTCGGTGGCGTTGTGTTCTAGAACGTGGAGCACAAGGCCAAGCGCTTACTCACCCCCGAAACCCCACGAATTCTTGAGCTGCATCCGCCAACACGGGGGTAGAACCTGTATTCTGAACTGTTGTATCTCAACGCTTGGAAATCAATAGGAGACCCATGGCAACGATCATTTACACCCGCACCGACGAAGCTCCGCTGCTTGCGACCTACTCGCTGAAGCCAGTAGTGGAGGCGTTTGCTGCAACCGCCGGCATCGATGTGGAAACCCGCGACATTTCGCTGGCTGGCCGCATCCTCGCGCAGTTCCCCGATTACCTAAGCGATGAGCAGAAGGTAGATGACGCGCTGGCGGAGCTTGGCGAGCTTGCCAAGACCCCCGAGGCGAACATCATCAAGCTGCCGAATATCTCTGCATCCGTGCCGCAGATGAAGGCCGCTATTGCAGAGCTGCAGGCTCAGGGCTTCAAGCTGCCCGATTACCCGGATTCCCCTTCCACCGAGGAAGAAAAGGACATCCGCAACCGCTACGACGCCGTCAAGGGCTCCGCGGTCAACCCCGTACTGCGTGAGGGCAACTCTGATCGCCGCGCACCGCAGGCCGTGAAGAACTTTGCCAAGAAGCACCCGCACCGCATGGGCGAGTGGTCGAAGGATTCTAAGACCAACGTGGCCACCATGGCCGATCACGACTTCCGCCACAACGAGAAGTCTGTAATCATGCCCGCCGATGATGTACTCACCATCCGCATCGGCGATACCGTACTCAAGGATGATCTCAAGGTGCTCAAGGGCGAGGTGATCGACGGCACCTTCATGTCCGCCGAGGCACTCGATGCGTTCTTGGCCGAGCAGGTCAAGCGCGCCAAGGAAGAAGGCGTGCTCTTCTCCACCCACCTGAAGGCCACCATGATGAAGGTCTCTGACCCGATCATCTTCGGCCACGTGGTGCGCGCTTACTTCGCAGACGTCTACGAGCAGTACGGCGAGGAGCTGCTGGCTGCTGGCCTCAACGGTGAAAACGGCCTGGCTGCCATCTACTCCGGTTTGGAAAAGCTCGACAATGGCGCTGAGATCAAGGCCGCCTTTGATAAGGCTCTGGCCGAAGGCCCCGCCCTTGCCATGGTGAACTCCCACAAGGGCATCACCAACCTGCACGTGCCTTCCGATGTGATCGTGGATGCCTCCATGCCTGCCATGATCCGCACCTCCGGCCACATGTGGAACGCCGATGACCAGGAGCAGGACACCCTCGCGGTGATCCCCGATTCCTCCTACGCCGGCGTGTACCAGGCCGTGATTGAGGATTGCAAGGAAAACGGCGCCTTCGATCCCACCACCATGGGCACTGTGCCCAACGTTGGCCTGATGGCTCAGAAGGCTGAGGAGTACGGCTCCCACGACAAGACCTTCAAGATCAAGCAGGACGGCACCGTGGAGGTTGTGAACTCCGCAGGTGAGGTGCTGATGTCCCACGAGGTCAAGGCCGGCGACATTTGGCGTGCATGCCAGACCAAGGATGCCCCCATCCAGGACTGGGTGAAGCTCGCCGTGACCCGTTCTCGCCTTTCGGGCATGCCTGCCATCTTCTGGCTGGATCCCGAGCGCGCTCACGACCGTAACCTGATCGAGCTGGTGAAGAAGTATCTGGCCGATCACGATACCGAGGGCCTGGACATCACCATTGCTTCCCCGGTGGAGGCCACCAAGACCTCCATCGAGCGCATCCGCCGTGGTGAAGACACCATCTCGGTGACCGGCAACGTGCTGCGTGACTACAACACCGACCTCTTCCCCATCCTTGAGCTGGGCACTTCTGCAAAGATGCTCTCCGTGGTGCCGCTGATGGCTGGCGGTGGCCTCTTTGAAACCGGCGCTGGCGGTTCCGCACCGAAGCACGTGCAGCAGCTCCAGGAAGAAAACCACCTGCGTTGGGATTCTTTGGGCGAGTTCCTGGCGTTGGCTGAGTCCCTGCGCCACATCTCCAACAACGGTGGCACCAAGAAGGCCGCTGTGTTGGCAGATGCGCTGGACAAGGCCACCGAGCGCCTGCTCAACGATGGCAAGTCTCCTTCCCGCAAGGTGGGCGAGATTGATAACCGCGGCTCCCACTTCTACTTGACCAAGTTCTGGGCAGAGGAGCTGGCCGCACAGTCCGAGGATGCAGAGCTGGCCGAGACCTTCGCTCCTGTCGCCAAGGCTTTGGATGAGAAGGCCGCTGACATTGACGCAGCCCTCATCGAGGTCCAGGGCAAGGAAGTGGACCTGGGCGGCTACTACTACCCCAACGACGCTAAGACCTCCGAGGTCATGCGCCCGGTTGCAACCTTCAACGAGGTTATTGATTCGCTGAAGTAGCAGCTAGCTTTTCGACGGCCCCCGCCTCCAACCACAGCGTTGCCGCGGGGGCTTTCGCGTGCGTTGGGTCGGCGGCATTTGCTCGGGCGTTTGCGGGGATTTGGCGTTGGGTTGGAGCTTCCTGCGGATGTGCAGAGATATGTACACGACGTGTACATATCGGGCGCGATATGTACATTTTCGGGGCAAATTTGTACATGAAGATTTTGCGACCTCGGAAAATGGGCCCAGAAAGTTCCGGTATGGACAAATGATGCCGGGCTAGCCCAACGCCAAACTGCGTCACGCCGGCTGAAGAATTTGCGCGAGGCAGGCATCCTGCAGCAGGAGCGGAGTGCCAAAGCACTTGTGTTCAAAAACCACCGCCTCCTGGACGCATTGTTCTTTTCGGATCTCCCCCATGAAGCCCCACGAACCTTAAGGGGAACCGCAACCCGAACCCACGTGTCCATATTTTTATTCACGTCCTACCTGCGATTTTCAGGCTTTTCTAGACCAAGCGGTTTATTTATTCACCTTCCTTGTTCTAGCGTGGGGAATCACAGAAAGGACGTGATTTCACCCATGAAGTACAACAACGAAAACGCCGGCGAGTGGGGTTTTGATACCCGCGCCATCCACGCAGGCCAGCCCACCTACACCCCGGCGCGCAATCTGCCGATTTACCTCACCTCCTCTTTCGTCTTTGATGATGCTGAGCACGCTCGCCAGCGCTTTAGCTTGGAGGATCCAGGCCCGATTTACTCGCGCCTGACCAACCCCACGGTGGATGCCGTGGAGCAGCGCCTTGCTTCCCTTGAAGGCGGCACCAACGCAGTACTTTTCGCCTCCGGCATGGCTGCAGAAACTGCGGCGATTTTGAACCTGGCTACTTCCGGTTCGCACATCGTGAGCTCGCCGCGCATCTATGGCGGCACCGAGACGCTGTTTAGTGTCACGCTCGGACGCCTGGGCATTGACGTGACCTATGTGGAAAACCCCGATGATCCCCAGAGCTGGGCAGATGCAGCCAATGAGCGCACGGTGGCGTTTTTCGGTGAAACCTTTGCCAACCCACAGGCAGACGTGCTGGACATCCCGGCTGTGGCCGAGGTGGCACACGCCCATAAGGTGCCGCTGATCGTGGATAACACCTTGGCTACCGCAGCGCTGGTTCGCCCCCTTGAGCTCGGCGCCGACGTGGTGGTGGCATCGCTGACGAAGTTCTATACCGGCAATGGCTCCGGCTTAGGTGGCGTGTTAGTTGATGGCGGCAAGTTCGATTGGTCGGTTGAGCGCGACGGCAAGCCGGTGTTCCCGGAGTTTGTGAACCCCGATCCCGCCTATCACGGCTTGAAGTATGTGGATTTGGGCGAGGTGGCCTTTGGCATTAAGGCTCGCGCTGGTCTTTTGCGCGATACCGGTGCCGCTCCTTCTCCTTTTAATGCGTGGGTAACGGCCCAGGGCCTAGATACGCTTTCTTTGCGCCTTGAGCGCCACAACACCAATGCCAAGGCCGTGGCTGAATTTCTTGAAGGCCACGAGAAGGTAGCGAAGGTCAATTACGCAGGCCTTGAGAGCTCGCCGTGGTTTAAGGTGAAGCAAAAGCTGGGCTTTGAGCACACCGGCTCGGTGCTGTCTTTCGATATCAAGGGCGGTAAGGACGAGGCTTGGCGCTTTATCGACGCCCTCCAGCTGCATTCCAACCTGGCCAATGTGGGCGATGTGCGCTCGTTAGTGGTACACCCTGCCACTACCACGCACTCACAGTCGGATGAGACTTCGCTCAAGCGCGCTGGCATCACCCCGGCTACGGTTCGCCTTTCTGTTGGCATTGAGGCGATTGAGGATATCTTGGCTGATCTCAAGCGCGGCCTGGACGCCGTATAACAGCGCAAGAATTAGGGTGCGCTTTCAAGCAACCCTCTTACTTCCACACCCCCTGTTGTTGCACCACGATTGCTCGTGCAGCAGGGGGTGTTGTGATGCTTGAGGTGACAGGTTTTGGGGGAATGAGGTAAAAATAACTTTTCACCCCCAAAAGGTGAGTGAGCTGGAAAAATGCTGTAAACTTGTGTGAAAACTGTGAACTAGTGTGACAAAGTTTTGCCATACAGCTAGCAAATCGTGACCATTTCGTTGTAAATTTACTGCTCGTTAGTAAATGAAGACAGGAAGCTTGCAATATGAAGAAGCTATTCTCCAAGGCAATCCGCTCCGCGGCCGTTGCTACCATCGCAACCCTCAGCCTCGGACTCGGCGCTGGCGTTGCTAACGCACAGCCTGCACTCCCCGAGATCCCCAACCTGCCCATCCCCTCCCCCGTGCCTCATGGTGACGGCCCGAAGCAGATGGTTGTGTTCGGTGACTCCTTCACCGCCAACGCCGGCAAGAGCGGCCCTCGCGGTTTGGCTCCTGCAGTTGCTCCTTGGCTGCCGAACTGCGCCACCGACATGGAGAACTGGCCCAAGATCGCTGCAGCTGACCTGAACAAGACCCTGGGCGACTGGTCCTGCAACGGCACCGGCGGCATGCCGGTTGCTCAGCTCGTGGCCTACGTTGAGTCCGCCATCGCCTACGGCGACATCGGACCGGGCACCGAGAAGGTCGTGCTGATGTACGGCGGCATGGATGCCTTCCAGTGGGTTGACGTTGCAGGCGAGATGAAGATCCTGCCCGGCGACGCCACCAACCCCACCATCTACCGCGACACCATCCGCCACGTGGCTGACCGCGTTCGCGCTGTAGCCCCCGGTGCCGAAATCGTGCTGGCTTCCTACCCTGAGTTCGCCACCGATGACCAGCTCTGCTTGGTCAACTTCGCAGACCGCGTGAACCCCATCCCCACCCCTGGCGCCACCGACATTCAGCGTGCATTCCGCGACAGCATCAAGCACGCCGCTGAGTACAACAACGCCAAGTTCGTTGACGTCTACGAGGCAACCATCGGCCACGGCACCTGCGCACCGCGCAACGAGGACCGCTGGGTTACCGGCGCCATCGACCCGGTTTCCGGCCCCATGCCGAACCACCCCACCGTTCACGGTGAGTACGCCATGGCTCGCATCATTGCCGATGCCCTGCGCTAAAGCATCTTAAAGCTTTCCAACATCACGCCACCTGCTTTCCAAGCAGGTGGCGTTTTGCTTACAGAGCCCAGCGGCTTTTTATTCACCTGCCCGCCTCGCTTATGACGCAAGGCACATGTCCAAGTAGCATGTGGGAAAACTACGGAAGGAATCGCATGCTGGACACCACCGGCACACTGCAGCACGTCGACCTAGACAACTTCACCACAGAGGCAGGCATCAGCCTGCCGGTGCGCATCGCCTATCAGGCCTGGGGCACTTATCGCGCCGATAACGTGGTGTTGGTCGAGCATGCCTTAACCGGCGATTCCGATGCAGCAACGTGGTGGGAGGGACTCATTGGCCCAGGCCTTGCCCTTGATACCGATCGCTATTGCGTGGTGTGTACCAATGCCTTAGGTGGCTGTAAGGGATCGACGGGGCCAAGCAGTGAACGCCCCAATGGTTTTTGGGGTTCGCAGTTCCCAGCCCTTTCTATCCGCGACCTCGTCCACGCCGAGGCTCAGGCTCTCAGCGCGCTTGGCATCGAGCAGCTTCATGCAGTAGTTGGCGGCTCCATGGGTGGCGCACGGGCATTGGAGTGGGCAGCGCTGTATCCGCAGCGTGTGCATGCCGCAGCGGTGATTGCGGTATCGGCGCGCGCGAGCGCCTGGCAGATTGGTATTCAAAGCGCCCAGATTGCCGCCATTGAGCAAGATCCAGCCTGGCGCGGGGGCGATTACTACCGTTACGCAGCCCCGATTGAGGGCTTAAAAACTGCCCGCAGGATTGCGCACCTGACCTATCGCGGCGAGCTAGAGATTGACGAGCGCTTCGGCACCGATGCCCAACCGGGCGAAAATCCACTAGGCCCCTATCGCAACCCCAACCAGCGCTTCGCGGTGCAAAGCTACCTGGATTATCAAGGCAATAAGCTGTGCGAGCGTTTTGATGCCGGCTCCTATGTCATTTTGACGGAAGCCTTAAATAGGCACGATATTGGCCGCGACCGCGGCGGGCTGAACAAGGCGCTGGCAAGCATTGAGGTGCCGATCTTTGTGGTGGGCATTGATACCGACATCCTCTACCCCTACCACCAGCAGGAACATATCTCGCGCAATGTGGGCAACCTGCTGGGCATGGCCAAGGTGAGCTCGCCGGTGGGCCATGATGCGTTTTTAACTGAGACACGCCAGATGGATCGCATTCTGCGCAGGTTTTTAACCCTGGCAGCAGACCTGCCGGCAGAAAACTAAGCCTCGAAACTAAGCCACAGCCGAGCTCAGCTATGCAGGCCTAGGAGCCCAGCGATTCCACGGTGGCAGACAGAAACAGCATGAGTCCACCGATCGCGGCGGTGAATGCCGCATCGAACTTTCTTGAGCGCACCGCGAAAATGCCCATAATGGAGGAATCGCAGCTCAGCCTGAGCAGCGAAAGCCACAGCATCGCGCCACCAAGGGTGAAGGTGGCTCTGCGCCAGTGGTTGCCAAAGGAGTAGATGCCGGAGGCTAAGGCGAGTGCGAGAAAGATGCCGATGCCGATCCACTGCAAGGCAACCGGCACCTTCGAAGGTGGCAGTGCTACGTCGTGGGGGTTGCGCAAGCTCGGCCGCTGCACAGGCGGCTGGCTCAGGCGGAAATGAAAGCCGCGCAACCTAGGCGTGCTCCCCGGTGCCCGCGGCAAGCTCTGCGCGCTCGACCACGTTGCGGATAAGGAAGGCGCGGGTAAGTGGGCCTACTCCCCCAGGGTTAGGAGAAATGGCTCCGGCGACGTCCCAGACGTCGGGGTGGACGTCGCCAAGCAACTTGCCATCAACACGCGATACACCCACATCCAAGATGGCCGCACCAGGCTTGACCATGTCTTTGGTGAGCATGTGCCCCTTGCCGGCGGCGGCGATGATGATGTCAGCCTCACGGGTTTCCGCGGCCAGATCCTTGGTGCCGGTGTGGCAAAGGGTGACGGTTGCGTTTTCGCTGCGGCGCGTGAGCATCAAGCCAATGGGGCGGCCGACGGTCACGCCACGGCCAATCACCACCACCTTCTTGCCTTCGATCTCTACGCCAAAGCGGCGCAGCAGGTGAATGGCACCATTGGGGGTGCACGGCAGCGGTGCTTCCTCGCCAAGGACGAGCTTGCCCAAGTTCACCGGGTGCAAGCCATCGGCGTCTTTGGAGGGATCGATGCGCTCCAAAATGGCGTTTTCATCCAAGTGCTTGGGCAAGGGCAGTTGCACGATATAGCCGGTGCACTCGGGATCCGCATTGAGCTCGTCGATCACGCGCTCGAGTTCTTCCTGGGTGGTCTCTTCGGGCAGGTCTTTACGAATCGACTTCACGCCCACCTGCTCGCAGTCGCGGTGCTTCATCTTCACATAGGACTGGCTAGCGGGATCAGCGCCCACCAGCACGGTAGCCAGGCCTGGGGTGATGCCACGCTCCTTGAGGGCTTGAACCCTGGTGTGGAGGTCTTCAAAGATCTCGTCGCGATAGAGCTTGCCGTCAAGTGTTTGAGCCGTCATGTTTCCCAATTATTGCACGTCCTATGATTTGCACATGGCCTTTGCTCACATCATCTTTGACCAGCCCGTGATCCCCGGCAATACCGGCAACGCAATCCGCCTGTGCGCCAACACCGGCGCGCACCTGCACCTGTGCAAGCCTTTGGGATTCAACTTTGAAGATAAACACCTCAAACGCGCTGGCCTGGACTACCACGACCTTGCCGAAGTCAGCATCCACGACTCCCTCGATGCTTGCCTTTCCTCGCTTGTCGACGCCCGCGTCTTCGCCTTCACCACCAAAGGGGAGCTCACGCACTCAGATGTGCAGTGGCAAGAAGGCGACGCCCTCCTCTTCGGCACCGAGCCCACGGGGTTAAGTGAGCAGGCCCTAGCGCACCCGCGTATTACGAGCCAGGTGCGCATCCCCATGCTGCCCAATAGGCGCTCCATGAACCTCTCTAATGCCGCTGCCGTGGGCGTGTTCGAGGCGTGGCGGCAGTTGGGGTATGTGGGGGCTTAAGCAGGTGGTTCTGAAGAACCTCCCGTGAGTCGATGCCTCCCTAAAAGCGCGCACAGGTAACATTTTTCGGAGCAAACCGAGTCGACGGCGCGGTTACTAGCCCTCCTCCTTCTAGCGATCGAAAGGACATGCTTACTCATGAAGATCAAAACGTGGGTCGAGCGAATCGATTTTACCGAAGACTCGCTGTTGGAGTTTGAATCCGCAGAACTCGCCAAGTCCGAGGAAGCTGACTACTCCCCAAGGAAGAAACGCGCAAAGTACCTCCTGGATTATCCGACTGTTTACATCGTGCATTCGGATGCGTCGAGAAAAGTGACGGCCTACGTCGGTGAAACCAATAGCATTAAGCAGCGCACGCTGACACATATTAAGGCGGATCCAAAAGCCCGCGCGGATTGGCTGAAACTTAGCAGTGATCAGAAATCTCAGATGTACGTCATTGGCAGCAATCTCTTTAACAAGTCCATGACGTTGGACGTTGAGAATCGACTTATCCAATATCTTCATTGTGTAGATGCAGTGGAGTCACTAAATAATGGCCGAACCAATCCGCAGCGCGATTATTACTCCAAAGAACGGTTTGATGAGGTCTTCAGCGAGATCTGGAAGAACTTGCGCAGGAAGGACAAGAAACTTTTCCCCACTGAGCAGATCATTCGAGACTCTGCAATCTTCAAGGCTTCCCCCTACCATCGTCTTAGCGACGAGCAAGTGATGGTAAAAAATGAGCTTGTGCGTCGAATTTACGACGTGATTTTGGATAAAAGTACAGGTCAAGCCCCTCTCGGGGAACCCGGCAAACTCCAAGTCGTAACCGGCGAAGCCGGATCGGGAAAGACTGTATTGCTCAGCAGCCTTTTCTTCGAGGTTTGCCAGGGAGAAACCCGAACGTTTAATCCTGAAAATGACGATGACGGCACAGCTTTTGAATTTCAAGATCTAGATGCGCACCTATTGGTTAATCATGACGAGCAGCTCAAGGTCTATGAGCAAATCGCAAACAAGTTGGGGGTGCAGAAGGATGGAAATCAGCGGGTTTGGAAGCCAACCAGGTTTATCAATACGCACTATGACTGGGAAACCGAAACCGTCAAAAAGCACGTCGATTTAATTATCATCGATGAAGCTCATCTCCTCTGGACCCAGGGCAAACAATCCTATCGAGGTAAAAATCAGATCGAAGACCTTCTGAAATGTGCCGACATGGTTATTGCTGTGTATGACTTTAAACAAATCCTTGGTGCGAACGCATGGATTGAGGATCAGGACAGCATTTTCGAAGCAAGCAATGCCATCGAGCCGCTCCACCTGAGCAACCAAATGCGTATTGCCGCAAGTGAGGAGACGGTGCAATGGATTCGGACGTTCATCGACGATGGCGAAATTCTCGATTTTCCCGAAGACGAGCACTACCAAGTCAAAGTCTTCGATGATCCAAATGCCCTGAGAGCCGCAATTAAAAAGGAAGCCAGCAACACCGAACGTGGCTTATCAAGATTGGTCGCTACATACGACTGGCCATTTAAAAAAGGCAGCAAAGAAGGGGGTGGTGCATGGGACGTCACGATCGGTGCAGACTTCTCCATGCCCTGGAACGGGCAACTCAAGCCTGAACACCGGAGAGCAGGCTATGGGGACCTCGCATGGGCGGAACAAGAACACACCATCAATGAAGTTGGTTCAACCTTCACCATTCAAGGCTTTGACCTCAACTACGCTGGCGTAATCCTCGGACCTTCCGTGAAGTATCGCAACGGCAAAGTCATCATCAGCCCCGAGGAGAGTTGCAACCAAGCTGCCACAAATAAGCGAACCTTCCAGGACGGGAAAAAGCACAATTTGGCACTGAGCCTGCTCCGGAATGAGTTGAATGTTCTGATGACCCGAGGTGTCCATGGGTTGTACATTTACGCTGTCGACGAGCAGCTTCGTGAAGCACTTCTCCAAAAATATCGAGGGTAAAGCCACGCTTGGTCGCCGGCGATATTGAGCATGGCCGATGCCCAGAATCCGAAGGCAAAACGTTAACACCGGTCTTTGAATCAAGCCCGCTTTTCTCGCAATTTCCCTGGAAGCTTTTCACACCACTCCCCTCCCGCGCGGGCAGAGGGGTTGGGAGCGGTGGACGTCGAAAAGCTATAAAGCAGTTCTAACCCCTTTCACCTGGGGTTTTAGATGCTCGAAGTGCTTGGAAATCGTGCCGAATACTGCGCTGGAATCTTTGGCACGAAAGGGGGCGCAATGGGGGATGAATAAAATTACCCACGAGCTTGTCAGGAATGAATCCCGTTATTAAGGTTGCCCTTGCCTTACAAAGGTTATGCTATCAATACTTAAAGGGGATCTTGTGTTACAGCACAACAAGACAGTGAGCCGACGCACCTTCCTGGCAATGCTCGGCATCGGTATGAGCGGCACCGTACTCGCAGCCTGCTCAGACGACAGCAAGGGCGCCAACACCACCGGCACCCAAGGCTCAGGCAGCGAAGCCTCCTCCAACAACGCCTCCGGCACCCGCACCTTCACCGACGATGTGGGACGCGACGTTGAAATTCCGAACCAGCCGCAACGTCTTGTTTCCACCAAGGGCATTACCTCGCTGGTGGCCCTGGGCATTACCCCGGTGGGCATTGCCAACATGGAAATCGACCTCTACCCCTACCCGGATGTGGTGAAAAAGCTCAAGGAAGATGGGGCGACGGACCTTCATGAGCGCGAGCTGAACATCGAAAAGGTTATTTCCCTACAGCCGGACGTGATCGTGGCATCTACCCCACGAGACGACGACAATCGCGAAACCCTCGCAGCCATTGCACCTACCGTGGTGATCGAATCCGGCGACGAGCGCAAGCACCGCTGGGACGACACACTTCGCTTCTTTGGCCGAGTGATGAACAAAGAAGATAAGGCCGAAGAACTGCTCAGCGATTATCAAGATCGCGTAGATGAGTTCAAGGAAAAGCACGGCGACTACCTCAAAGACAAAACCGTCTCCGTACTGCGCATCCGCAACGACAACCTGATCATCTACACCAAGAGCTCCTTCGCCGGTGGTGTTCTCGATCAGGTGGGCATCAAGCGCCCCAAGAACCAAGACCTCGATCTTGCCGCCACCAAGGCAGCCACCAACGGCGAATCCATTGAGGCCTTCCCGCTTTCGCCTGAGCGCCTGAACGAAGCCGACGCCGACATCATGTTCGTGGTGGTGCAAGTCCACGACGATCCTTCCGAGCAAGACGATCAAGACAAGGCCACCTTGGCCAACGTGGAGAAGGTCAAAAACCACCCGCTGTGGAACAAGCTCAACGCGGTGAAAAATAACCAGACCTTCTTTGTCAATGCGGTGTGGAACGGTGAATCCGTCATGGAAGCAAACTCCATGCTGGATGACCTGAACAAGCACATCGGCTCGCTGAATTCATGACGGCCCGCGGCACATCCGCGGCAGGAACCGGCAGCACCACGGCTGCGGTAAAGCAGGCTGGGCAGGCTGAGGTGGCCGGGCAAGCTGGTCCGGCCGGGCAGGCTCAAGACCCAACCCCCGGCGCGGCCTCGCAAGCAAAGACCGGGCGCTTCACCATCAGCCGTGTAGCCGCACTGGTCTTGGTGGCCGTGTTGGCCTGCGTGTTAGCGGTAGCTAGCGTGTCTTTGGGTTCGGTATCGGTGCCGCCGCGACAGATCATTCAAGCGCTCACCAGTGCTGATGCCAATGGCTATAACCACACGGTGATTAGCGATATGCGCATCCCGCGCACCATCATCGCCATGCTGGTGGGAGCCACCCTCGGTGTCGCCGGTGCAGTGATGCAGGCGGTGACCCGTAATCCTTTGGCCGATCCCTTCGTGCTTGGGGTATCTTCTGGCGCCGGATTCGGCATCACTGCTGCGGTGTTCTTCTTCGGCGCCGATAGCCCAGAACAGTTCACCCTCATGGCCATCGCCGGTGCGGTATTGGCGGGTTTGTTGGTGATCTTTATTGGCCAAGGCACCCGCGGGCAATCCTCCCCAGTGCGCTTGGTGCTTGCCGGCATGATCGGCGGCACGGTGATGACGACCTGGACCTCCATCATGGTCTACAGCGATGATCACACCCGTGAAACGGTTCGCTACATCATGATCGGTGGCGTGGGCGGGCGTCGCTTGCAGGACTTCCCTCTGGCCATCGGCCTTGCCGTTGTAGGCATGGTGATCTGCATATTGATGTCTCGAAGCATCGGCATGCTCGCCCTTGGAGAAGACATCGCCGCAGCCGCCGGCGTACACACCGCACGCATCAGGCTCATCGCCTCAATCGTGGTGGTGGCCATGGCCGGTGCCAGCGTGGCTATTTGTGGGCCCATCGGTTTTGTGGGCTTTGCAGTTCCCCACCTGGTTCGCCCACTGGTGCGCGGATCGGTGGAATGGGGCATCGTGCTGTCTGCCTTCGTGGGCGCATCCATGCTCACCGCCGCCGATATCCTCGGCCGCTTCGCATTATTTCCCGCCGAATTAGAGGCCAGCATCGTCATGGGTGCGATCGGTGCACCATTTTTCATTCTTATTGCTCGCCAATCCTCGAAGGTGGCGTCATGACTCCAACAACCAAGCAACGCCCAAAGCCACAGGCCAAAGCGGGCGCGCCGGTGGACAAAAGCCCGTGGCGCGTGCACAGCACCTCGTGGTGGAGCTTTCGCTTCCATAGCTCGACGGCACTGCTCATCCTCATTGCCCTGGGGTTGAGCGCTGCCGTGGCGGTATTCGCCATGACCATCGGCGATGTGCCCCTAGCGGCCAAAGACGTGCTCACTGCCCTATGGTCACAAGCCGATGCCAAGACCGAGTTCGTGGTGTTTCGGCTTCGCCTGCCGCGCCTGCTGCTGGGATTTTTGGTGGGCATGGCGCTTGCTATGTCTGGCGCAATCTTTCAGGGCGTGACAAGAAATGATCTGGTTGCCCCCGATATCATCGGTGTGACCTCGGGCGCAGGCGCAGCGGGATTCATCTGGATTTTAATCACGCACAATGTTGCCTTCTTGCCCGTAGTGGTCTTCATCGGTGCCGTAGCCACCACCATGGCGGTGTACTTCTTGGCAAAGCGCGGAAACTTAGACCCCGCCCGCCTAGTACTCGTGGGCATTGGTATGCAAACACTCCTAGGCGCAGCAGAGGCCTATATGGTGCGCCGATTCCCCATCCAAGATGTGGTGTGGGCAGATAATTTGCTCATCGGCTCACTATCGCGGGCAAGCTGGTCGGACGTGAGCCTCATCGCCCTAGGCCTGGTGGTGGCACTGCCGATAGCACTTGCTCGCATCAACGCCTTGCGCCTTATTGCATTGGGTGAAGATGTTGCAGCCACCAGTGGTATTCACGTTGAACGCACCCGCTTAGTGCTGATCTGCGTGGGCTGCTGGCTTGCTGCCATCGCTGTGAGCGTGGCCGGGCTGATCGGCTTCGTGGCACTGGTGGTGCCGCACATTGTTCGCTTGATGGTAGGCCAAATTACCGCGCTGTCGTTGCTGCTCACAGGCATCGTGGGTGGGCTTTTAACCATCATCGCCGATGTTGTTGGCGCACATTTCATGCCCGTTCCCGTGCCCGTGAGCGTGGTCATCGCCGCTATCGGCGCGCCCTATTTTTTGATTGTGTTCACTCTTTTCCAAAGAAGGCGCTGATGTTTCCCAACAATCCACACAACACAGCAACGCTGCAGGCAGACAAGCCTTCAACCCAGCCATCACAACCGGAAAACACAGCGGCTCCTCACGGTGCTGGCACGGCTGGGGTCGGGGGAGCGTCGAAAAGCTCCCGCATGATCCAGGCCGAGGGGCTGAGCGTGCGCTATTCCAAAAAGGGCGATCCGATCATCGATGGGATTGATCTGTGTATTGGGGAGGGCGTGACCGCGCTGATCGGGCCGAATGGTTGCGGGAAATCCACGCTGCTGCGCACGATGGCTCGGCTGATGCGGCCCACGCACGGCAGCGTGGTGGTCGATGGCAAGCGGCTATCGCGGATGTCGCCCAAGGCTGTGGCGAGGATGATTGCAGTCCTTGGTCAGCACGGCTCCAACACCAATGGTTTAAGTGTGCGCGATATTGTTGGCAAGGGTCGCTACCCCTACCAGGGGCTTTTCCAGCCGCATTCGAATGAGGATGTTCGCGCCGTCGATGATGCCATCGAGCAATGCGGCATCGGCGCACTTGCCCACCAGCCGATGGAGGCACTTTCTGGCGGGCAGCAGCAGCGCGCCTGGATTGCCATGACGCTGGCACAAACCACGCCGATCGTGTTCTTTGATGAGCCAACGAGCTATCTGGATATCGGCGGTGAGCAGCGAGTACTCGATCTGGTGGGCGCCATCGCAAAGCGCGGCATCCGGGTGGTGGTTGTGCTGCATGATGTGGATGCTGCGCTCAAGATCGCCGACACGATCGTGGTGATGCGCGACGGGGCGATCGTTGCATCGGGGCCTTCGCGCGAGGTGCTCAGCCGCGAGATCCATCAGGATGTTTTTGGCCTGGACTGTAAGTTTATTCAACACCCAAAGCGCAAGGTGCTGGTGCCCCACCTTGGTTCTGGGGCGCAAACAACCAGCCAGAATAGGAGCAGGCAGGAACGCAAGGATGCGCCAATAAGTGCTGTTCCCGCATGCGATCTGGCATCTGATCCCACCCCAGCTATCCGCGCAACCGGGCTTGCCACGGGCTATCAAGGCACCACAATATCCTCCAACCTCGATGTACGTATTGCCAAAGGGGCTATCACCGGAGTGATCGGCCCGAATGGTTGTGGCAAATCTACGCTGGTGCGAACCCTCACCGGCATCATGGCGCCCCTGGCAGGCTCCGTGGCAGTTCACGCTGATGGTGGCGATATGGCCTTGGATGCACTCACGCCGAAGCAGCGCGGCCGGCTGATTTCTGTGCTCTCTCAAAAACCGGAACCCTTAGAGGGCTTTAGCGTCGAAGACGTCATCGTCGCAGGCAGGCACCCCCACGGCAAGGGGTTGCACCGTTGGCGCACAAGGGATCAGGAGGCTGTGGAAGAAGCCATGAAGCTTTGCGACGTCCACGCATTACGCCACCGACCAATCAGCCAACTTTCCGGCGGGCAACGCCAGCGCGTCTGGCTTGCTCGCGCCCTAGCCCAAGATACCGACGTGTTAGTGCTCGACGAGCCAACAACGTATCTGGATCGAGCACACCAGGTGGCCTTGATGGAGGCAGTGGCACAAAGAAACGCCGAAGCGGGCACCACCGTGCTAATGGTGCTGCACGATATCAACTTGGCAGCCCGCTACTGCCACCACATGCTGGCCATGTGCGATGGCGAGATTGTGGCCGCAGGCAAGCCGCAGGAGGTGCTCACCCCAGAGCGCATCGGGCAGCTCTTCGAAGCTTCCGTCGACGTGATGGACGTCGACGGTTCCCCGGTCGTGGTGTCGGTATAAGCTCCAGCAACAACTAAGTCCCCTGAGGCGCTGATGGGGCTGCGCATAGTGGCTGCTCTGTTTCGCGCCTTGGGTCGGCGGGGAAACGTTGCGCTGATTGGGCGTTTTGGGCTCGCTTTTGATCAACCGAGCGCTTAGAATCACTTTTTAGGAGAGTGATTCAGCATGAGTGTGAACCTCAACAATACTGCTCAACGCATTATTTATGCCCGAAAACAAGCTGGTATCTCGCAACGTGACCTCGCCGAATTCACTGGACTTTCGCAGCCCACCCTTCACAGAATTGAAACCGGATCGCGTGAGGTTTCCAGTATCGAATTATCACTGATCGCCGATGCTTGCGGGGTGTTGGTGGCTGATCTTTTGGGCACAAACCGCATTGAAGAACAAGTTCGCTGCGCAGGGCGAACCAACGATGAGGGATCCAAAATGATTGCCGACTACCTGATGTACGCGCTCGGTGTAGACCAACGCCTTGAACAGCTTGGGGTGCCGGAACAGCTATGAGCAACGAACAGATCGGTAAGGATGCCGCCAAGGATTTCAGAGCCAAGCACCACCTGGGCATCGGGCCGATTGCGGATATAGCTGACCTCATTGAACACACCACTGGCGTTGGTGTGGCCTATATCGACGTCCCTGCTCCCGGGCACGGCATGACCATGTCGCTCGGTCAGAAAACCCTCATCGGCGTCGGCTGCACCGACCACCCAATGCGCCTTCGATCCACACTGGCTCACGAGCTCGGACACTTGGTGCTCGATAGCGTCAATCGTGTAGCTAGCAGTACTGAATGGGAAGCTAGGAAACCAGAGGAGATCCAAGCGGATGCGTTTGCACGCCACCTGCTAGTTCCCCTGGAAGCTGTTGAGCAGATGTCTTCTGAAAGAGAAGGCACCCTCGGGCTGCTATCAACCCTGGTGCAATTCTTTGGGGCTTCGCCAGCTATGGTGGCAATTCAACTGCGTGAAGCAGGCCGCATTAGTACTCAACAATGCCAAGAGTGGATCAACGCACCATCCGCAAAAGCTCTAGCACTGCAATTTGGCTGGCATAAAAGCTACGAGCAGATGGCGCAACAATCCCAGACTTCTCGCGCACCCCAACCACTGCACTCCCGCGCCATTGAAGCCTATAGATGGGGGCTGATCAGCCCCGCCGTCGTCGCTAGGCTTTCAGGTGAGCGAGCCCCACAACAGGTAGTCAAACGACTAAAACAGCAGGGAATTACCCCTCAAACAGAGGACTTATATTCGACGGAAAAGCCCACAGATTCCGGCGATCAGCTCAGTGCCGAGGAACTGGAAAGTCTCTTGGGCGGAGCTGACTAATGCACATCTTGGATACCGGGCCAATATTTAAGTTCCTCACCACGGATTGCGTTCCAGAACTACTTCTGGCGCTCGGGCACCACAAAGTCTTAGTTCCGGAGGCCGTAGAGTTCGAGATCAGCAACACTCCCAAACGCCATCCCCAGTTCAGACGAGCGAGTGAAGTTTGGCCCAAAATCCCTCCACGCTTTAAGGAGGTACTCTCTGACGCACCCACTGATGAGCTGCGGGAATGTTGCAAAAGCGTCCTTGGCCTCGAATTTGAGCACATGTATGCACAGCTAAAGGATCGTGGCGAAAACATGGCAATTCTTCATGGAGTGCTACTCGCTCGTGCTGGGCACAAGGTTTTGCTGGTGTGCGATGAAGAAGCCGGCACCGCGATGATCAAAAACCAACAGCGCGCATTGGCAATGCAACAGCTTAGAAGGCAACACACTCCCGGCGGGAGCATCAGGCACGCAGACACGTTGCAATTACTGCGTTGGGCCATCGAAAACGGCGGGTTCAAAAACGACATGCAGGTCTTTTTGCGTCGTTACCAAGCAATGGCAGCACTAGATTCTGCACTACCCCGCGACGTAAAAGATACCGGGCTAACCAAGAGCCCTCCGTGGCCGTAGCCCTACCGCCCTGCCCGCAACTGCCCCAGTAACCTCTGGGCATCTTCAGTGCGCAGATCCCTGATCTTGGCTCGCACCGGCCCATGCACTACCGCACACTCGAGGTTGCACACGCCGAACTTATGCTGCACCGGACCGCGGCTTAACTCCAGGGCTTGAATATCAGCACGGTTGAGCAACACCCTTTGAGGCGCGATCCTTCCGAAACTCAGCACCACATGCTCTTTTTCTAGCTCGACTTGCTGTTGCTTCCAGTCGATTGGAGAGATCCACTTCGCCTGCTTTGGGCTTGAGCAAGTGGCATGGATATCCATGTCCCTACCGAAGATGCGCTGGAGCACTTCTTCTACCTCCTCACGAGTACCGACGGGCAACACCGTGGTGTTTTCGGTGTAGCCAGATACCGCAAGCGTGACTTCCCACCAACCAAAGAAGCGCCAGAGCGGATACTGCTTGATCCGCGCAGCATGCACACGGTGCAAAGGAATGTCACTGTGCGAGCGATTAGCCAAGCCGTAGGTGAGGTTGAGGGTGTTACTAAAGCGAAGTCGCATCTGCCAGGCCTGATCAAGGCGGCGGAACAGCGGTGGCACCACACTAAAGGCAATGGCGATCAGACCAATGCTGGCCAAGTCAAGTACCCAGAAAACAACCAGAAGGATGAGCAAGCGCGGGGCTTGTTGCAAACCCGCACCAAGCAGTGCTCTGGATACAGGGATGCTGACATCGGCGTGACCGGCTTGCTCATCGTGGGCATGGCCTTGGGCCTTCGCACCTTTGTGCCCCAGCAGATGAGCATCGGTAGCTTCGGCAGCGCCTTCAATAGCATCTTCGCCTGCATGTCTTGCGTGGCTGAGGAGTTCTTTGCGCAGTTCGTGGGCTTGGGCGGGCCTGAGGTATCGAATGGCAATAACTGAATCATCGCCACCTGCGGTTTCGATGCGCAGCTCAGCCAAGCCGAAGAGCCTTGGAAAAAATGGCTCTACGACGTCCACAGCCTGGATATTTTCGCGTTGAGCACTGCGGGTGGTTTTGCTGAATACGCCGTGCTCGTAGGATATTTCTTCGCCGATACTAAAGCTGGTGGCGCGCCACCAGATCCCAGAAAGCACCCACGTCAGCGCGATCAAGCCTAAGAGCACCAGCAGCGCAATCCACCAGGTGCTCAAGTGATTGAGTATGAAGCTGCGGAAATCTTCGCGCACCAGCAGCACCACCAGCACTGCGATGCATGACTGCGCAATGCGCACCATCGGCGAGAGACGATGTACCCGCATTAGCTCAGCCTCTGAGAGAATCGTGCGCGCAGATGCTCGGCCTGTTCCAGTGGTACTCCAGGGATGGTCGAATCCACCACGGCAGCGGTGTGTACTTGCACATCCGCGTAGCCGAGCTTGGTGGCGATCGGCCCGCGGGAAATATCGACGTATTGGATGCGGTTATAAGGAATCACTACCAGGGAGTGCCACATCCTGCCCTTGCTAATGACCAGCTCTCGCTCGTCTTCGCGCCAGCCAGTTGCACCTACTTGCACAGGGATCAGCCACGCCTGCCACCCGGCGTAAATCACCAGCACAAGCATGGCCAGCCAGAGCCACGGCGTCCACAGCAGCGCACCTGCGGCAATAGCAATGGCGAGCACCACCAAGACGATGCCGTAGGCGATGTATCTGCCTAGGATGAGTTTCCGCGATACTGGCTGATATTCCATATTGCCTATCAATAGCACAGGCGATGCATCTTGGAGTTCTCGATGCCTCTTCGGCGGCCTTTTCGCTGCTTGCTTCTATTCCACTTCCGGTCTTTTCCCTGCGCCTTTGCTTAGATACCGCATCACCTAAAATCCCTCGACCCTCTGCTCAAGGCATGAGCAAGCGGCAGTGGCTCAAACTTATCCGCCACGATGCTGGCCACCCCGTTTTGGTTTTGCACGATGCCACGAACCATCACGGCTTTAGCGCTACGGGCCAATAAGGATCGCTCCCATAACCCCACTGAGACCACGATATTCATCAACCCTGTCTCATCTTCCATGCCCAAAAAGGTCACGCCTTGGGCGGTTTTGGGGCGCTGGCGGTGGGTGATCACCCCGGCGATGCGGATACGGGTGCCATCTTCTGGCGTAAGCAGGTCACAGGCCTTGAGCACACCTTGGGTATCTAACCATTCCCGCAGCATCTCAATGGGCTGTATCTCGCTCACCCCGGTTGAGGCGATATCACTTGCCATCAGCTCAAAGGCCGTCATGCCAGGCAGCGCTGGTGCCTCTACTGCAAGGCCTGGCAACATTCCAGCGTGCTCTACTGTTCCTGCCTGCCATAGGGCTTGGCGCCGAGAACCAAAACGCTCCAAGGCACCGGCTCTGGCGAGTGCCTCAATTTTGGCGCGCCCCAGATCTGCCCGGCGCGCTAGATCGCCTACATCCTGATAGGGGGCGTGCGCTACTACTGCGGCAGCGGCTTTTTCTCCAAGGCCTTTGACCAGGTTGAGCCCTAATCTGATCGCGCCTTGCTCGATGCTCGCTTCTACTTGGGAGCAGTTCACATCAATGGGTAGCGTTGTTACTCCGTGGCGTTTGGCGTCGGCAAGCAAGGATTGCGGCGAGTAGAAGCCCATGGGTTGGGCGCGCAGGAGGCCAACGCAGAATTCTGCCGGGTAGTGATATTTAAACCACGCGGAGAAATACACCAGGGAGGCAAAGGACTGCGAGTGGGATTCGGGGAAGCCATAGGCGGCAAAGGCCACGATCTTATTCCACAGCTTGTGCGCCACTTCTCCATCGATGCCATTGCCAGCTAGGCCTTGATAGAAGCGTTGCTTCATTGCCGCCATCTTCTTTGGCGAGCGCTTCGAGCCCATGGCGCGGCGCAATTCATCGGCCTCGGCGCCACTAAACCCTGCGGCATCCACCGCCATTTGCATGAGTTGTTCCTGAAACAGCGGGATGCCGAGGGTCTTTTCTAAAGCATTGCGCAAAATTGGGTGATCATATTCCACCGGCTCAAGCCCGTTGCGGCGGCGAATATATGGGTGCACCGAACCACCTTGGATAGGCCCTGGGCGAATAAGTGCGACTTCTACCACTAGATCGAAAAATTCCCGTGGCTTCAGCCTGGGCAGGGTGGCCATCTGGGCGCGCGATTCCACCTGAAACACCCCTACGGCATCGCCGCGCGAAAGCATGGCATAGATTTCTGCTTCGGCTAAGTCGAGCTCCCAAAGGTTGACGCGCCTACCGTGCTGTTCTTCTACCAGGTCGATCATGTGGTGTAGGGCTTCCAGCATGCCAAGGCCAAGCAGGTCAAACTTGACCAAGCCTGCGGCAGCGCAGCTTTCTTTATCCCACTGCACCACCGAGCGGCCTTCCATGCGCGCCCATTCCACTGGCACCACATTGGCAATGGGGCGATCGCAAATCACCATGCCACCTGAATGGATGCCAAGATGCCGTGGGTGCTCTAGAAATTGTTGCGCTAATGCGTCTACATCTTCTGGTACTGCTTGAAAGCCCTTCGCCCAACCATCGGCACTGCCTTGGGGGTAGCCCAAGGCGCGGGATGCATCGCGGAGTGCGCCACGGCGCCGGTAGGTAATGAGGTTGGCTACCTGCGCTGCATTATCTCTGCCATAGCGGCGGTAGACGTATTGGATCACTTCCTCACGCCGGGTGGATTCAATATCAATATCAATATCTGGTGGGCCGTCGCGTTCTGGGGATAAGAAGCGCTCAAATAACAGCCGGGCGGCAATCGGGTCCACATTGGTAATGCCAAGCGCGAAGCACACCACAGAATTCGCGGCACTGCCGCGGCCTTGGCACAAAATATTGGAGCGGTGACAAAACTGCACAATATCGTGCACGATGAGGAAGTAGCCGGGAAAACCGAGTTGCTCAATAATCTCAAGCTCATGGCGGATCTGCGCCCACACCTTGGCCAGTGCTTCTTCATCACCGCGGTAGCGCGGCTCATAGCGTTGCTGTACTCCTTCACGCACCAGGTGGCGTAGCCAACTCATCTCTGTATGCCCCTCGGGAACCTCCCAGTGTGGCAGTGCGGGGATCAGCAGATCGAGGGCAAAGGCACATTCTTTGGCTATGTCATCGGTGGTGTGCAAAAGTGCGGCTCCCCCAACCACACAGGCTGCCACCTGCGGCATGGCTTTAAGCCACGACCCTCCCGCGGGGTGGGTGTGCGGGCGGTGTTGGGCAAGAGATGCCCGCTTCCGTAATCCGGCTTTTGCCCCGGCAAGGCGCGCATGTGCTGCGAATGCTGCGGTAGGTGATCCGCTGACGATGCCGCGTATGCCATGGCGTTGGCATAGCGCTGCAAGTACCTCGTGATCATCGCAGTCGGTGGGGCACATGGTGGATTCAAATAGGCCCAGCACATTGTGCGCGCCAAAGGCATCCACTACTTCCTGTGCGCGCTTGTGCCAGGCAGCAGGCAGTAATACATACCACTGCTTATTTGCTGCCTGCGCAAGCAATTCCAGGCTCGGGTACGCCACCTGGCCTTTTTCGCCGGTGCGCATGGCTGCTTGGGTAATGCTAAGGCTTAAACGGCGATACCCCTCTGGGCTTTTACACAGCACAGGCAACGGTGGCAGCGTGGGATCAATGCTGAGCTCTGCCCCAAAGACGGTCTGCACTCCTGCATCTGCAGCGGCCAGCGCAAATTCCATGGCGCCATAGAGTCCGTCTCTATCCATCAAGCACAGCGCGCTCAGCCCTAATGCTTGGGCGGCTTCTACATAGTCCTCGGGGCTTGAAGCCCCTTCAAGAAAGGCAAAGGAGCTTTTGGCGTGAAGCTCCGCCCCACCGCTCCCAGCTTGCACACCGCTGCCCGCTTGCCCGCCAGCTTGCCCACCAGCCTGCTCGCCCGAACCTTCGGCAGAGTAAAAAGCGCTGGAGCGTAGCCGGCTTCGATGCGATGCGGGCACGAGGACCTTGTCAAAGGTGCCGTTGAGCACGCTATGAATATCTGCCCATTCAAGGCCTCCACCGCAGATACCAAGCGTTGGGTTATCGTCCATGCGTTCGATACTAAAGCAGCACCCCCAACATTGGCGAACGCTTGTTCTAAATCGGCACTCCTCCACCCTATCGCGCTGGCGTTTTAGACCAAGCTGTACAGTTCTCATCCAAACTGCTAACCTCTTGCTTTGTCAGATTAATAGACAACTCGGTACGCAATAGAAAGTAAGAGCACATGAAGAAAATCCTCAGCACAGCACTCGCCGCCAGCCTGCTTAGCACGGGCCTTGTAGCCTGCTCCAGCGATAGCAACGAGGCCAGCGATACCATCAAGGTCGGCTCCACCGACTCATCTCAGAAGGCCTGGCAGGTATGGGAGGACAAAGCCAAAGAGGCCGGCATTAACCTCGAGGTAGTCAATTTTGCCGATTACTCCACCCCAAACCAGGCGCTTTCCCAGCACCAGATCGACGCCAACCAATTCCAGCACCTGAAGTTCTTGGCAGAATATAACGCCAATACTGGCGAGCATCTCGTGCCTGTTGGATCCAGCGAGGTCGTGCCCCTGGCACTGTTTTGGAAGGATCACGATTCCCTCGATGGCATCGAAGGTGAAAACATTGCCATCCCCAATGATCCCACCAATCAAGCGCGCGCCCTGCACGTGCTTGCTGCGGCTGATCTGATCACGCTTAAGAATAAAGACCAGCTCAGCCCCACCCCTGCCGATGTGGATACCAAGGCCTCCAAGGTCACGCTCACCCCAGTGGATGCAGCCCAAACCCCGGCAGCCTATGGCGATGGCCAACCGGCGATTATCAATAACAACTTCCTTGATCGCGCCGGCATCGATGCCAAGACGGCCATCTTCAAAGACGATCCCGCATCCCCTGAGGCCGAGCCCTATATCAACGTCTTAGTCACCACCGAGGATCGCGCCGATGATCCACAACTGCAACAGCTTGTAGAGATTTGGCACAGCCCCGAGGTCCAAGAGGCCCGTAAGCAAGACACCAAGGGCACTGCCTATCCCATTCAGCGCAGTCAGGAAGATCTCCAAGAAATCCTGGACAAGCTGGAACAAGACGCCAAGCAACAATAATTAATTGCGCCTGAAAAGCGCTGAGCGGGGGCGTCGAAAAGCTAGGAATAGACTGAGCTGTACATTCGACGTTCCTGCTGCTAAATTTGTCAAACACCAAAGGGCAATAGAAAGCTCTGTCTATACTTTTGCAACGTTTAGGAAGCACACCATGAAAAAGCAACTCGCCGCCGTGTTCGCCTCCGCAATCGCCGCCACCGGACTGGTGGCCTGCGGCAACGACGATAAGGCCGACGACGCCACCGTGACCATCGGCACCACCGACTCCGCCAAGAAGGCCTGGAGCGTGTGGGAAGACAAGGCCAAGGAAAACGGCATCAACCTGGAAATCGAGAACTTCTCCGATTACAACACCCCCAACCAGGCGCTGACCCAAAAGCAGATCGACGCCAACCTCTTCCAGCACCTCGACTTCCTTGCTACCTACAATGTGAAGTCCAATTCAGACCTCGCACCGGTTGGCTCCACCGAGGTCGTGCCGCTGGCACTGTTCTGGAAGGATCACGACTCCATCGACGGCATCGATGGCGAAGAGGTAGCCATCCCCAACGATCCCACCAACCAGGCTCGCGCCATCAACGTGCTCAAGAGCAAAGACCTGGTCAAGCTGAAAAAGGACGACGTAGCAAAGCCCACCCCGGCTGATGTGGATACCGAGAAGTCCAAGGTGAAGCTCACCCCCGTGGATGCGGCACAGACTTCCACCGCCTACTTCGAGGGCAAGCCTGCCATCATCAACAACACCTTCCTTGATCGCGCCGGCATCGACCCGAAGACCGCCGTGCTCCAGGACGATCCTTCGGATCCTTCCACCGAGCCCTTCATCAACGTGCTCGTTACCACCAAGGACAACGTGGATAACGAGAACCTGAAAAAGCTCGTTGAGCTCTGGCACACCCCTGAGGTGCAAAAGGCCGTAGAGGAAGACTCCAAGGGCACCTCCGTTTCCGTGGATCGTTCCCAGGAAGATCTGCAGAAGATCCTTGATCGCCTCGAGGAGCAAAACAAGTAATGTCAGGCACCAAGGTTGAGTTCGAAGGCGTATCCAAAGTCTTCGGCGGCACCATCACGGCGCTCGATAACGTCACGCTCACCGTCGAACCAGGCGAGATCATCGGCGTGATCGGCTACTCCGGTGCCGGTAAATCCACGTTGGTGCGCATGATCAACGGCCTAGATAAGCCCACCAGCGGCGCGCTGCGCCTCGACGGCACCGATATCGTGGGCATGTCAGAAAAGCAGTTGCGCAAAGTGCGCCGCAATATTGGCATGATCTTCCAGCAATTTAACTTGCTCAACTCCAAAACGGTGGCGGGCAATGTGGAATATCCGCTCAAGCTGGCCGGTATGTCTTCTGCCGAGCGCAAAGCGCGCGTGCAGGAATTGCTCGACTTCGTAGGCCTTGGCGATCGCGGAAAGCACTACCCCGAGCAGCTTTCCGGCGGCCAAAAGCAGCGTGTGGGCATCGCCCGCGCACTGGCCACCGATCCCGCGTTGCTACTGGCAGACGAAGCCACCTCGGCACTTGACCCAGAAACCACCGAGGAAGTTCTGGCACTGCTGCGCCGGGTGAATCGTGAACTTGGCATCACCATCGTGGTGATTACCCACGAGATGGATGTGGTGCGTTCTATTGCCGATAAAGTCGCGGTGATGGAGCAAGGCAAAGTGGTGGAATATGGCTCTGTTTATGAGGTGTTTTCCAATCCACGCACCGGTGTGGCGCAGCGCTTTGTGGCTACCTCCTTGCGCAACACCCCCGATGAGTTTGAGGCAGAAGACCTCCTCGTGCATGAGGGGCGCCTTTTTACCATCACCTTGTCGGAGGAATCCGGGTTCTTTAGTGCCGCGGCTGCAGCCAAGGATCATGGCGCCATCATCCACATCGTCCACGGCGGCATCACTACCTTGCAAAAGCACTCCTTTGGCAAGGTCACGGTGCGCCTGGTGGGCCCCGAAGATGTAGTAGAGCAGTTCTACCAGGCCTTGAAGCGCACCACGAATATTGAGGAGATCACCCGATGAGCACCACCACCTTCGGCGCATTGAACTCCGCAATCAGCTCGAGTGCAGATGCAGCCAATACCGCAATCCTTGCAGCCGATTGGGACCGTTTAGGCCCCACCTTTGGCGAGGCCATCGTCGATACCTTGGTCATGGTTTCTGTGACCTTGGTGGTAGGCGGCATCTTAGGTCTTGCCATCGGCGTGCTGCTTTATACCACCCGCGCGGGCGGCATTTTGCAGAACAAGGCCTTTTATACCCTGCTGAATGTCTTGGTGAACTTCGTTCGCCCCATCCCCTTCATCATCATGATCACCGCCTTTGGTCCGCTTACCTTGGCGGTGGTGGGAACCACGATTGGGCGCGAAGCCGCAATGTTTATCATGTCCATCGCCGCTACCTTCGGCGTGGCCCGCATTGTGGAACAAAACCTCGTGGCCATTGATCCCGGCGTGATCGAAGCTGCCCGCTCCATGGGTGCAAGCCCCTGGCAGATCATTACCACCGTGATCATCCCCGAGGCGCTCGGCCCGCTGGTTTTGGGTTATACCTTCATCTTTATCGCCATCGTGGACATGTCGGCCATGGCCGGCTACATCGGCGGCGGCGGTTTGGGTGACTTCGCCATCGTCTACGGCTATCGCGCCTACGACTGGGAGGTAACCTATGTGGCCACCTTCGTGATCATCTTGATCGTCCAAGTCGCCCAGCTTTTCGGCAACTGGCTGTCCAAGAAGATCATGCGCCGCTAGCCCAACACGTAGAAAGCCCAAGGTTGCAATGCCTTGGGCTTTTTCGCTTTTCGACGCCCCGCCTTAGCCTTCCGGCGTAGTAAGAAGCTCCACCTGAGCCGGAACCCACGCTTTGCCCTGTTTGGCAGCACCGCCACAAGAAGCAATCACGCCTTCTACCTCGATGCATTCAAGGCTTACCTCCCACTGCCTGCCATCGGCATGGCGCACC
The DNA here is from genome assembly GCF_003814005.1 of Corynebacterium pseudopelargi. NCBI lineage: Bacteria > Bacillati > Actinomycetota > Actinomycetes > Mycobacteriales > Corynebacteriaceae > Corynebacterium > Corynebacterium pseudopelargi. The sequence continues at coordinate 1,904,533 of NZ_CP033898.1, forward strand.
CTCGTACCCGTGGTGCTCAGCGCATCCATGGCCACCGCCTCGCCGGCTTGGTGGAGCTTTTCTGCCACTGCCAGCTCTACGACCTGCTCTTGGGCATTTAAGGTGGTGCGCCCACGATTGCCTGGATAAAAAAGCAGGCCATTGCAGGCATAGCGATAGAGCTCGGCTGCGGCTTCGTTATTTAGCCGCCCGAATGAAAAGCCCCAGGGGTAGAGCAGCATGGCGGGGGCAAAGCGGTGGCCTTTGGCATGAGAGCACTCCCAGATGTGGCCATCGGGGAAGCGCTGCTGCAAATCGGCAACGATCGGCCTGCCTTTGAGGGCGCAGCACTGATCGCGCTTGGCATGTGTGCAGGTCAGCAGCACTGGTGCATCTAAGGTGGTGGCACCGTGTGCTGCGTTGCGGCCAGGTCCAGAGAAATCCAGGTTGGGCACCATCGCCTCTGGCACTTCGAGGTGTTCGACGATGTTGTGTGCTGCAAACACCAGGTAGACGTTGCGCAGGCGCTTCGGCTTGCGGCCTGCCCGGCCTGGTTTGCGAATGAGCGTGAAACCGGGGATGTCTCGGAAGCATTCGGTGTGGGCGAGCGTGCCGCCATCAAGGATGTCTCTGCTCCAGGGGCCGTGATGTTCCATCAGCACAAATGTTGCCCCGGTTCTCGCGGTACCGGGTAGGGGTTCTGGTTGAACATCGGAGCACCGGGTAGTCATAAGCGCACAGCATAGTCGCCTCAGAGCAAGATTGCTTAGGGCACCCTTGGTATGTTGTCGTTTCGATTCGATAACATTCGCGTGAATTTGGCTATGCTTTGCTGCAGTTTCGGTTAGCGTGGGGATATGAAAAAAATCGCATCGCTTATTACCGTTGTTGGCTTGACCGTCGGCCTTGCCGCGTGCGATGACGACGACCCTAAGCTCAACCCCTTAAGCTCTGAGACTTCCACCACCACCAAGAAGGTCACCTCCACCGCCACGGTGTCTCCTTCCAATACTGCTGATCGCCAGCAACTGCGCGAGCAGGCAGAAAAAGAAGAAGCGGGCATTGCCCCCTTGGGTGATGCTTCAGTAGCTGCCAAGGAGCAGCGCCCACAAAGCGTTGGCGCGGTGGTCACCGATGTGCGCGTTGGACACCACGATGGTTTTGATCGCATCGTGTTCGATATCGAGGGCTCCGATGCACCCGGTTGGTATGTGGATTACACCGACACCCCAGCGCAGATGGGTTCCGGGCATGCCTTGGAGTACAACGGCAAGGTTGCCTTGATTATCAATATCGACGGTGTGAGCTATCCCTTTGAAACCACCATCGAGTCTGCCGACTTAAGCAAGATCGGCGGCGCTGGGCACATTAAGGAAGTTCGCGAGCATGGCATCTATGAAGGCCGCCAGATGTTCGTTGCTGGCCTTGATAGCCGCCGCCCCTATTCGGTGCAGCTACTACAAAACCCCACCCGCGTTGTGGTGGATATTGTAGATAACTAGGTATAGCTGGCCTCTACCCGCCATTGGCCTGCCCACACCAATAACCATGCGTGTGGGCCTTCGGCCACAACCTGGAGGCGCGCACAGGGCTGCCCGCCTACCCACCATTGATCATCCACCGGCCAAGGGCCTGCCCATCCAGTGATGCGATAGCGCTTCTTGCCCCACTGCAACCCTGCCGGTGGGGCGCTTAAGGCAGCCTCGATCACACGAATGGGCTGGCCGTGGGCATCAACAAGCTGCGCCCTAGTGCTGGGGTGGCCAATGCTTGCCGGCAATGGCCCTGGAATGGCACCGGCGAAAGCGGCCTGGGCTTCTTGGGATTCGCCAAAAGGCACCAACTGCACGCGATCTTCTACACCCCTGCCACCACTGCTGATGGGTTGGAGCACCGCATCGATGCCTAGGGTGGATTGCACTCGCGCAAGCACCTGCTGGCGCGCATGATCCGATGTATGCCCCCACAGCCCGTAGTGTTCTGGTGGGGCGCACTCAATTGGCTGCAAGCGCAATTCTTGGATCCCGCCACCCTGCTCTAGCTGCGCATGCTGCAGCCAGGCATCAAGCTGCCAACGGATCCTTTCTGCAGTAGCGCGCTCACTTAGAGGTTCGCGTGTGCGCCAGATGCGCTCACATACCTGCTGGCCTGCATAAGCAGTGATTTTTAATCGCAGGCATACAAGCCCCTGGGCCAGGAGGCGCTGATGCAACTGCGCGGCTAATTCACGCCCGGCAAAGGCGGCCTCATGCACGCGAGTGATGGGGGTTTCGGGAGTGATCTGCACGCCGAGATCCGCAGGCTGTATCGCAGGGGCCACCAGGCGAGTATCACGGGCTGCCGCCACCTCATAGCAACGCCTGCCTGCGGCACCAAAGCGCGTGATCATCGCACGCACACCCAGCTCATCAATGGCCCCGAGGGTGCATACCCCAAGCGCATCGAGTGTGCGCACCACCTCTGCCTCACAGCCCAAGGCGGGCTCTAATAGGCGGCTAATGGGCTGATTACGCAAGAAGGCCTGTGAGCCACCCGGTGGCACAATATCTTGGGTACGCGCGGCAATCACGGCGGTGGAAATGTCGTCGGCAATGCCGATGAAGCTATCCATGTGTTCGCGCGCGGAGGCGTCGATAAGCTTTTCTGCGGCACAATCTTCACCGCCGTGAAAACGCCCCGCGGCCTCTGCATTGACCAAGGCTAGGCCGGGGCGCAGAATCTCAATACTTGAGGCCACCTGATCTAAGGATTCTGCAATGCCTGCAAAGGTGGCTGCATCACGCTGCTCATCGGCATCGACCACCAGGGCATTGGCAATCGCCTGGGCTTCACGCGTGCGCATGCCACGGCGCACCCCCTGGGCTCTGGCGGCAGCATTACACACGCTAATGCGGTGGTTGGCATTGATCATCACCGCAGCACCGCTAGGCACAAGCCCGGCCATCATCGCTGCCTGCACGGGCCAATCAGGACACCACAACGCCAAAACCCTCATGGGTCTACCGCATATAAGGTTCGTGGCTGGCCAATGCTGATCATGCTGCGCGCATGAAAGGCCTTGGCCTGGCCGGTTACTTCAAGATCCACCGCCTTAATGCGCCCTTGGCCTTCACCAATGCCGCGAAAACCGCGCACCTGGGCTTCTAGCCTTGCTCGTGGGGAGCCCACCTGCATGCCCACCATCACTAAGGCCGCCACCCCTTTGCGCAGGCGCGCTAGTAGTGGGCGGGCGCGCACGGGTGACAAGGTAATGGGCGCACCGCGATAGATCACCACATCAATGCCTTCTACTAACACCCCGAGCGTAGACAGGGGATCTTCACCAGGATCGGGGATGGCCACCACACAGGTGGTATCGCCACCGGAAGTAAGTACTCCCGCCAGGCTTAATTCTGGCCAACCCACCACCGCAACGAACATGCCCTGGGCGCTTAATTGCGCAATGAGTTCTACAACAAAGGCTGGGGTGGGGCTACATTCATATACGCATCGTCTGAGCAATCCTCCATCAGGCAATACCTGCGCTATGCCGGGTGCAACCTCGATGAGCTGCGTAGATGATGGCTTTTGTGCATCCGGTTCCTGGGGTGCTGTGATATCTGGGGCGGCATTGCTCATGGCCGCAACCTTGTTGCGCAACACGGCAATGCGCTCATGGCGGCTGAGCGCAGAGAGGTTTTCTACGCTTTCTACATCCACCATGTTTCGAACACCCGTTTGCTGCATGTGCTCATGCTAAACAGCCGAACAAATGTGCGTCAAGCAGACACAAGATACAGCCCCCACACGACAAAGCCAACCCAAGTGCTAGCGTTTGCTGCATGAACGCCTATACCACCATGCGCTCGCACACCACCCCGATCCCCACCCCGCCGGTTGTTCGCGTAGGCAGCTCCGCACTCATCGGCCTCGGCGTTGCACTGCTCACCACCAGTCTTCCCCGCGGCGTACAGGTACTAGGCATGCTCATCTGCATCGCAGCAGGCATCATGCTCATCTTCTCTCACCCCTACCGCCGTAAAATCAAAGCCTTCCTCGAAGCCAGCAACCTGCACTACACGCCAAAGTTCACGCAAATCCTTCCGCTGTTTTTGGTGTGGTTAGCCCTCATGCTGGCACCACTGTTTGCACCACTGCCCCTGATTGGCAGCATCGCCTGCGCCGTGGTGGTCTTTGGCTGGATGTACCTGGTGTTTCCGCATATCGACGGCAGCCGCGCACTCGCATTTGTAGAAACCCCTCCACAAAAGCGCTAAACACTCCCCCACCAACCCTGGCGTTTCCCTCTCTCTTTTCTAAGTAGGTGATCTCTTCTCATGCCCTCGCATGCCCACGAGCCGTATATCGTGCCACTCGATGGCAGCCCCGCCGTGGGCACCAAAAGCGTGGAGGAGTACTACGAAACGGTAAGCAAACCACATCGCTTTATTCCGCTTGCCTCCTGGAAGCTGATTGCAAAACGCCTCTATGTGGAGGTATTCAACCGCAGCCTCATGGATAAAGGCGCGCTGCTGAGCTTTTATACCCTCTTTACCGGCATCCCCACCCTCTTGGGGTTTTATGCCATTGCCTCCCTGGTGCTGGCGCAAAATAGCTCAAGGGTGCGCGAGCTTAGCGAGGACTTCATTAGCGAAAACATCCCCAGCAACTACGAAAACGAAGCCCACAAGGTCATCGACATCGTCTTGGGCAACACCCAACAATCAGTGATCACCCTGATTATCTCCGTGGCCATCGCCCTGTTTTCCTCTTCTGCCTATGTTCGCGCTTTCTCGCGCAGCGCCAACGCCCTCTACGGCCGCCACGAAGGCCGCGGCCTGATTAAAACGTGGCTAACCATGTGGGCTTTGACCATCGCGATCGTCACCGGGCTCGCACTCATTGTGGTGGCGTTTTTCCTTGAAGAAGACATCCTGCGCCCCATCTTGGACACCTTCGCCCAACCCCTCCACCTTGATGGCGTGGCAGAGTTCTTCCTAGTCACCTTCCTGCCCGTGTGGAAATACCTTCGCTGGCCTGCCATTATCGCCCTATCCATTGCGCTGATCGCCGTGCTTTATACCGTGGCCCCTAATGTGCGGTACAAGAAAATGCGCTGGCTTACCGTAGGTTCCACCCTCTCACTGGTGGCCATTACCTTGGTGGGCCTGGCAGTGCGCCTGTATGTAAATAACTTCCTACACATCGGCATGTATGGAGCCCTCGGCGGGCTGATCGGCGGCTTCTTTGGCCTTCTGCTTTCCAACACCATCTTGCTGCTCGGGCTCAAACTCGATGCAGAAATCACCCGCGTGCGCGAGCTTGAAGCAGGCCTTCACTCCGAATCACTGATCCTGGCACCGCCGCGGTCTTCACAAGGCGCCGAGGGCAATAATGAAATTGACGCCCGCCTCCACAAACAAGCCGCCGCCTTTAGGCAAGCAAGCTGATTTCTAGCTCCCCACCCCGGCACCACCTGGATGTGCATGAAAGCGCTCCAAAGATTCGCGCACATGGCCTTGCATAGAAAAGCTGATGCGCCGGACAAGATCATGGGGATCATCTGCCATGCCGGTGGCCAGCCAGTGCACGATATGACCCCACACCGCCACGGTGTAGTGCTCAATAACAAAGGCACGATCTGCCGGCTGCAGCACAAGGGCTGGGGGCTGGGCAAGAAGCTCATCTACCACCGCCGTCATCATCTGCCTTAATACGGCATGAAAGAAGCGCTCGGTGCGCGACCACGGCAAAGAATCGATCACTGCCAGCGCTTGTTCAGCATGCTCGCGCATGTACACCATTAAATGCTCAAGGCCGTCTGCCCATTCGCTATAGCTGGCGTGGGCAAGGATATGGTCGGCTACATCCCTGGCAAAGACCCACCCGGCGGCATCAAAAATATCGTTGAAGTGGTAGTAAAAGGTCTGGCGGTTAATAACTGCTAGCCGGCAGAGCTCGGCAACGGAGATTTTTCGCAGCGGCTTATCCCTTAAAAGCTGCTTTAAGGCACGCGCAACGGCCAGTTGCGCATCTGTTGCCTCGTGCATTGCCATGCCTTTTAGCTTAAGCCACCAAGGATCCGCCCCAGCTTTAGGTGAGAACACTAGACACTTCTGGCGAGCTGTCTAAAGACAACACACTAGCCAAACAATACGCTTGAAAGTGTAAGAAAAAGGCATCGCGCAGGGTGCACATCACCTGCACACTCAAGGTGCCACACACGAGTGAAGCTTTGACGGCTAGAAGCGCTTGGAATGTGAGGCGGAGGCGTCGAAAAGCTTCCTAGAGCATAAGGAGCAAGGACATGTTCCTCTTCGATTCAATCCCCTGGTACGCCTGGGTGGCATGGTTTGTGGTGCTCGGCGCACTCATCGGACTCAATGAACTCACCCGACGCTACCGCGCGGCAGCCTGGGCATTCTATATCGCCCTGCCCATCATCCTCACCATCTTTGTCTGGCCACACACCGCAGGCGCAGGATCATCCACCGGCACCTGGTTCCACTGGGTCAAGGTCTACTCGGCACTAGCGGGCGTATTGGGCTTTATGCTGCTGCGCTACCACAAGAAGATCCGCGATATGCGCTGGGCCTTGGTCTTCCCCGCAGCCATTTTGGCCATGAACATCCTCGAAGCTTGCATCCGCGACTTCCAAGTTGGCGCCATGAACGCCGATGGCGTCGTTGATGGCGTGTACATGGTCTCTGGCTCCTGGAACTGGATGAATGGCGTTGCAGGCCTGCTGAACCTGCTCACCATCTGCGGCTGGGCAGGCATCATGATCTCGCGTAAGCCCAGCCAAGACATGGTCTGGCCCGACATGATGTGGTTCTGGATCATCGCCTATGACCTGTGGAACTTCGCCTATGTGTACAACTGCGTTGGCGATCACTCCTTCTACGCCGGCGCTGCACTGCTCATCTCCTGCACCATCCCCGCCTTCTTCATCTGCAAGGGCGCATGGCTGCAGCACCGCGCCAACACCCTGGCACTGTGGATGATGTTCACCATGGCAGTCCCCGGCTTCGTCACCGACTCCCGCTTCGCCGTGGAAGCATCGCACCGCCCAGAAGCCCTGTTCATCGTCTCGTTCATCGCCCTGATTGCCAACGTCGCTGTGGCCGTATGGCAGATCCGCACCATCCGTCGCCGCCACCTCAACCCGCTTCGCGATGAGCTTTACGACGACACCGCCTACTACCACGAGATCTACCAAGCACACGTTGCAACCGGTAACTCCCCCGAGGTTGAAGAAACCCTCCGCGGCACCGCAAAGGCCCGCTAAGCAACTTACAACCCCACAGCCATCCGCCCGGCGCGGATGGCTGTTACTTTTTGCCCCTAATCAAGCTCGCGTTCACGCGCCCAGCGGCTTAAAGCATGGCGGTTGGATTGCTGCGTTTTACGCAAGATATTCGAGGCGTGCGTTTCTACAGTCTTAATAGAAATAAACAGCTCAGCGGCAATTTCTTTATAGGTATAGCCGCGAGCAAGCAAACGCAGCACCTCTAATTCCCGGCGAGTAAGCGCATCGACGATCGGATCATCGACCACCACACCAGATTCCACCGCAGCATCGCGTTCGGGCGCATCCACCACACCTGCGCCCACGGGGTCTGGTTTGGCAAAAGCATCGAGCACAAAACCTGCCAGACGCGGCGAAAACACCGCATCATTATCGGCTACCCGACGCACCGCCTGGATCAGCTCATCGCCGCTGATTGTTTTGGTGACGTAGCCGCGTGCCCCGGCGCGGATCACCTCGATCACATCCTCGGCGGCATCGGAGACACTGAGTGCCAAAAACTTTGGGGGCTGTGTGGCGCTTTGTTCCAAGACCTCGCGCAGCACCCGCACGCCACCACCATCGGGCATGTGTACATCGAGCAAGACCACATCGGGGCAGGTGCGCACAATGTTCTCGATGGCCTCGGTGGTGGTGCCGGCCTCACCCACGATGGAAAAGGCAGCGCCGATTTCTGCGCGTACCCCAGCACGAAACACCTGGTGATCATCAACTAAAAACACCTTGATCTCATTCACCGCGCCACCTCCTGGTCCATTGCCACACGAATCTCTACCTCTGTGCCCTGCTCTGCACGGATGATGGCCTGCCCGCCGGCACGCTCAATGCGCGCCATGATGGAATCCTGAATGCCGTGGCGGCTGGGGTCAATCGCATCGGGATCAAAGCCCGCGCCGCGATCACGCACAAAAATCTGAAGCTCGCCAAAGATCAGCTCCGCATACACATCGCAGTGCTGCTCACCAGAGTGCTTCGCGGCATTGACCATGGCCTCGCGGGCGGCAGCCACCGCCTGATCGGCGTTGTGATTCATTGGGCAATCCTCGCCCACAAGCACAGGGGTAATGGTAATGCCGAAAGTATCTTCTACCTCTGCACAGGCATGCTCAATGGCAGCAAACACCGAGGCCTCCTGCCTGGGGGCAAAAAGCCACTGCCGCAACTCGCGCTCCTGGCGCCTGGCAAGCTGTTGCACCTCGGGCTCGGAAGAGCGCTTTTGTATCAGCGCCAGGGTTTGCAGCACCGAATCATGAAGCTGATTGGCAATCTGCACACGCTGAGCCTCCACAGCACTAGCCTCGCGCTCGGCGGTGAGCTTATCTAGAAAACCGCGGGCAAAAGGCAAGGCCAAGGCCCCTGCACCAAGCAAGGTCACCAGCACCGAGCTGAAAGCGGCAAAGAAATACGGGCCTTGCCACAACCGAAGCGAGCTCATCACACCGATACACACCAAGGCCACGCCCACCACGCTGAGCAACACCTTGCGGCTCGATTGCCGTGCCGTGGCACCCCAGACCACCACCGCGCCACAAAGAATCACCACAACAGGCAGCACCAAGGCAATACCAAAACCAAAACCAGCACCGAACGCGCAACCAAAGATGGCAAGCACCACCAACGCCCACTGCGCAGGCTGCACCTGCGATTGCTCATGTGGCTCTTGCTGGGCAGGCTGCAAAGGCGAGAGCACCCACAAGGCGATATACAGCACCAGGCCAAGACCGTTGGCAAAGCAGGCGGCAGCAAACAGCACCCGCACCGTCACGGTGGGTACACCGAGATGTTCGCCTAAGCCTCCTGCGACGCCGCCGAGCATGCGATCGCGGGAGCGTCGAAAAGCTGGGTAGGTGATCATGCTTGTCATTCTGGCACCCCGAGGATCTCAGGGGCATCAGGGAACACCCTGAACTTTGCAAAATCAGGGCGAACCCCGATGTGCAAGCACCCTGCTTGGCACAATGATCAACAGCATGAGTACCAATACTTTTTCTCAGATGCTCGCCACCCGGCCAGCACGCCTTCCCCGCGCAATGGAAGACTCCAACGCCAAAATAGCCGGCGTATGCGAAGGCATCGGCTTCCGCTTCCAAATCGATCCGCTGCTGCTCCGCGTGATCTTTGTTGGCCTCTCCTTCATCGGCATCGGCCCATTGCTCTACTGCACCCTCTGGTGGCTCATGCCGCGCTACCCACTGGAAACCTCCCCTGCGCAATCGCTACTGCAATACCCCGACGCGGAAAAAGAGCGCGCATCCAGGCTTCGCGCCGGCGGCTGGATCGGGCTGGCGGTCGTAGGTGCAGGCTGGATGTTTTTCATGCTCCTCGCCCGATTCATTGCGCTCATCGGCATCGTTGTCATCGGTGCACTGTGGTGGCTTCTGTATCTGCGCCACCCCGACCAGCCCCAAGCCTTAACACCAGAGGTGAGAAAAGAAGCCGCCCCTGTCCCACACCGCAGGCGCTGGCCTTGGGTCACAGCCGTGTGCGTGCTCATGATCGGCACAGGTGCCGCCATAGCCATCGCGCAATCCTCGTTGTTTGAAAGCCACTACGAGCACGTTGATCAAGCAAGCGCCTTGGAATCGGAATACACCAGCGACTTCGGCAGCATGAACCTTGACCTGCAGGATCTGCAACCACTGAAGAAGTCTCAGACCGTGCTCGTGCAATCGCGCTATGGCAATGCTGGGGTGATCCTGCCGAACAAGACCAATTACGAACTCGAATGCCTCGACGGCAATACCCCGCAGTGCCAAAGCACCACCCACAAAGGCAAAGGGGCCTTACTCACAATCAAAGTGAGCTCGGGAAGATTCGGGCACGCCTGGGTGGAATAGCCGCGGGCCTGGGGCTGGGGTTTGCGACGGGTCTGGCCCGGGCGGCTGGCCTGGGCTTTGCTTTGCGACGGAGCCTGTGCCCCACAAACACCTCACCCCCACGCCTTGGTTAAGGCCTGGGGGTGTTGTGGCTGGGTATAGCTGTGGGAATTACTCCCACTCGATGGTTCCCGGGGGCTTGGAGGTGCAGTCGAGCACCACGCGGTTCACATCGGGAACTTCATTGGTAATACGCGTAGAGATCTTCTCTAGTACTTCGTAGGGCAGGCGCGTCCAGTCGGCAGTCATGGCATCTTCAGAAGACACCGGGCGCAGCACGATGGGGTGGCCATAGGTGCGGCCATCGCCTTGCACGCCCACGGAGCGCACATCGGCCAGCAGCACCACGGGGCACTGCCAGATCTCGGAATCAAGCCCAGCGTTGGTCAATTCCGTGCGAGCAATCAGGTCTGCTGCGCGCAGGGTTTCAAGGCGCTCCTCGGTGACTTCACCGATGATGCGGATACCCAAACCAGGACCCGGGAAGGGCTGGCGGGCCACAATTTCCTCGGGCAGGCCAAGCTCACGGCCTACGGCACGTACCTCATCCTTAAAGAGCAGGCGCAGCGGCTCAACGAGCTTGAATTCCACATCGTCTGGCAAACCGCCGACGTTGTGGTGGCTCTTAATATTCGCGGTACCGCTGCCGCCACCGGATTCCACCACATCCGGGTACAAGGTGCCTTGCACCAGGAAGTCCACGGTGGAGCCTTCAGGTGCGGATTCGAGCACGCCTGCAACGGCACGCTCAAAGGAGCGAATGAACTCCGCACCGATAGCCTTGCGCTTTGCCTCCGGTTCGCTCACACCGGCGAGCTTGGCTAGGAAGGCCTCGCGCTCATCCACGGTGACCAGCTTGGCGCCGGTGGCGGCCACGAAGTCTTGCTGTACTTGTTCGCGCTCGCCGGCGCGCAGCAGACCGTGATCGACGAAAACGCAGGTGAGGCGATCGCCGATGGCGCGCTGCACAATCGCTGCAGCCACGGCGGAATCAACACCGCCGGACAGGCCACAAATGGCGCGTCCTTCTGGACCTACCTGCTCGCGTACTGCCTGGACGAGTTCTTCGGCAATATTGGCAGCAGTCCAGTTCTGCTCAAGGCCTGCTACCTCGGTAAGGAAGCGGCTAAGCACCTCTTGGCCATGAGGAGAGTGCAGTACCTCGGGGTGGTATTGCACGCCTGCCATGCGCTTTTCTAGATTTTCAAAGGCCGCAACGGGAGCACCGTCGGTGCTGGCGGTGACCTCGAAGCCTGCGGGCGCTTCAGATACGGCATCGCCGTGGCTCATCCACACCTTGTGCTCGTCTTCGAAGCCTTGGTGCAGCACACCGCCGGATACTTGCATATCGGTGCGGCCGTATTCGCGGTTGCCGGTATTAGCCACCGTGCCGCCAAGGGCATGCGTCATGGCTTGGAAGCCGTAGCAGATGCCGAATACTGGCACGCCGAGTTCGAGAATCTCAGGATCTAAAGAGGGGGCGCCATCGGCGTACACCGAGCTGGGGCCGCCTGATAGCACCAGCGCTGCTGGGTGCTTGGCGCGGATCTCCTCAGCGGACATCGTATGCGGCACGACCTCCGAGTAGAGATTGGCCTCGCGCACACGCCGCGCGATGAGCTGTGCGTACTGGGCGCCGAAATCGACGACCAGCACCGGATCATGGTGTTGTGGGGTCTGCTCAGTCACGTCTGTGAGTCTAACCCAGCACCCCGGATTGGCCGGAACTGTGTACCCGCATAATCTCACAGCACTGTTGTGCAGGATCACCCCGCGCCGATTCCTATGCCCACTCAAACAGAATTTAAACTAATTTTTGTTGAACTATGTGTGAACATTTTTGATTCCGAGAAGAAGCGATGACTATGGCCAAACCCAAAACCATTCTTGCCATCACCGCCTGCCCCACAGGCATCGCCCATACCTATATGGCCGCCGAAAACCTCAGCCAAGCCGCCGAGGAACTTGGCTATGAGCTCAAGGTGGAAACCCACGGCTCCGTGGGGGTTGAGAACCCCTTTAGCCAGGAAGATATCGACGCAGCCGACGCGATCGTGGTGGCCGCCGATAAACAAATTGATCTCTCCCGCTTCCACGGCATGCCAGCGGTAATTACCGGGGTAAGCGAGGGTATTCGCAACCCCAAGGGCTTGCTCGAACGCACCGCCACCGCCACCCCACTGGCAACCGGCGGCACCAAGGATGCTGCCGCAGCCCAGGCCGGCAGCAACGGCGCCAATGTCGTGTACAAGGCGCTGATGAATGGTGTCTCGCACATGATCCCCTTCGTGGTGGCCGGCGGTCTGCTCATCGCCATCGCCTTGTCCATTGGTGGCGAGCCCACCCAAGAAGGGCTCGTGATCCCCGAAGGTTCCTTCTGGGCCACCATCTCTGCGGTAGGCGCGCTCGCCTTCACCCTCATGGTGCCGATCCTTTCTGGCTACATCGCCATGGCGATTGCCGATCGCCCAGGGCTAGCACCAGGCATGATCACCGGCTATATCGCAATTTCCGGGGATCTCTACCACTCTGAGGCCGGTGCTGGATTCCTTGGCGGCATCATCACAGGTTTTGCCTCCGGCTACCTGGCATTGGCGCTAAAAAAGATCCCCGTGCACCGCTATGTGCAGCCGATCATGCCGATCATCATCATTCCCGTGGTCACCACCTTGTTGGTGGCACTGGCATTTATCTACATCATCGGCGCACCAGTAGCTGGGGTGTTTGAATTCCTCACCAACTGGCTCGCAGGCATGCAGGGCAGCAGCGTGATCCTGCTTGGCGCCATCCTCGGTGCCATGGCCGGTTTTGATATGGGCGGGCCTGTAAACAAAACGGCCTTCCTATTCTCCGGTGGCCTGATTGCCTCGGGCAACGCCATGCCCATGGGCATGATGGCAGCCGCGATTGCTACCCCACCGCTTGGCATGGGCCTTGCCACCTTGCTTCGCCGCAACTGGTTTAGCAAACAAGAGGCAGAATCGGGCATCGCCGCACTCTTCATGGGCTTTTTCGGTATCACTGAAGGCGCCATTCCTTTCGCCGCGGCTCGCCCGCTGCAGATCATCCCGGCCAACGTGATCGGCGGTGCCCTCGCCGGTGGCTTAGCTGGTGTGTTCTCAGTCCAAGACCACGTGATGCACGGCGGGCCGATCGTCGCAGTCTTGGGTGCGGTAGATAACGTGGCCGGCTTCTTCATCGCCATCGCCGTAGGCACCGTGGTCACAGCCGCTGTGGCCTTGGCCTTGATGTCGCTCCAACGCCGCTCCACCCCTAAGCAACCAAGCACCACCCCCGCCTCGCCTGCCGAGGCCAGCAAGCCTGCCCAGGAAGGCATTGCCGATTTGCTTGCCGACGACGCCGTTGTGCTCGATACCCTTGCCGCCAGCAAGGAAGACATCATTCACTTGCTAGCAGAGCACGCCATGGTGGCCGATAAAGTGCATGACGTTGGAGGTGCGGTGGCCGCAGCCCTAGTGCGCGAAGCAAAGTTCTCCACCGCAGTAGGCAATGGCATTGCCATCCCCCACCTCAAAGACGATGCGGTGAGCTCTCCATTTATCGCCTTTGGCCGCGTGATCGAAGGCCTGGAATGGGATGCACCTGATAATCAGCCCGTACACATGGTGTTCTTGTTAGGCGTGCCGGCCTCCAATACCGGCAACCAGCACCTCAAGATTTTGGCGCAGCTTTCGCGGGCGCTGATGAAGCAGCCGGTGCGCGAAGCATTGCTTGAAGCCACCACGCCACAGCAGGTACGCGCTGCCATCGAGCAGACCCAGCCTGCCAATTAGAACCCCCAAGAAAAACGCCGCCGAACACCTGCAAAATGCAGAGGCTTGGCGGCGTTGTGGTGTGCTGGCCTAGGGGTAGATGACCAGATCTACCTTTTGGAACTTCTTTAAGTCGGTGTAGCCACACTTTGCCATTGCGCGCTTGAGTGCACCTACAAAGTTCTGCTCGCCGTACACGCTTGCAGAAGGCCCATGCAGCAACACCTCAAGGGTGGTGCGATCTCCTTCCGTACCAACGATCTGGCCTCGGGGGAAGCGCGGGTGAGCAGCAGCAGAAGGCCAAAACGCACCCTTGGCCGGTGCTTCTTCGGCGGCAGCCAAAGGCGCACCGAGGACCACGGCATCTGCGCCGCAGGCGATGGCCTTCACCGCGTCGCCGGAAAGGTATAGATCACCATCGGCAATCACATGCACATAGCGGCCACCAGTTTCATCCAAGTAATCGCGCCTAGCTGCAGCAACGTCAGCGATAGCAGTTGCCAGCGGCGTGCTAATGCCCAGCGCAAGATCATTGGTATTAAAGCCGCCGCCGACGATCACGCCCACTGCACCGGCGCGCATGAGGTGCAAGGCGGTGGTGTAGTCGTTGACACCGCCGGCGATCACCGGCACATCGACGCTGCCGATGAACTCTTTGAGGTTTAAAGGCTCCCCGCCTTGTTCAACGTGCTCGGCGGAAATGATGGTGCCTTGCACCACCAGCAATTCCACGCCCGCCTTGATCAGTGCTGGGGCAAGTTCGCGGCAGCGCTGCGGAGACACGCGCACTGCCACCGTGGCGCCAGCATCGCGCACCTGCGCTATGCGCTCGGCCAAAAGATCTTCATCTAAGGGTGCTTGGTGCAATTCCTGCAAGGTGCGGATGGCTTTGCTTTGATCCTCGTTGAGGAAATCACCGCGTGCCTCAAGCACCTTTGCCACAGCGGCATCGAAGTCGGCGTGGCGGGCAAGCAGGCCTTCGGCGTTGAGCACACCGAGGCCGCCTTGCTTATCCATCTCGATCACGAACTCCGGAGAAGCCAGTGCATCGGTGGGGTGCGACATAAAAGGCACGTCGAAGGTGTAGGCGTCGATATTCCAGGTGGTGTCTACGTCCTTAGAAGAGCGGGTACGGCGCGCAGGCACCAAAGAAAGCTGATTCAGGTGGTAGGCGCGGCGAGCCTCGCGGCCTTGGCCAATTTCTACAAAATCTCGCATGAGGTCAGTTCGATTCCCTTGTATCTGTGGGCGGCGTTAGCGGTAGTTCGGAGCTTCAACAGTCTGCTGGATGTGGTGCGGGTGCGATTCCTTCAAACCAGCAGAGGTGATCTGCACGAACTTGGCGCGCTGGAGATCTTCGATGGTGGCAGAGCCGGTGTAGCCCATAGAGGCACGCAAGCCGCCAACGAGCTGGTGGGTGATGGCCTCGATGGAACCGCGGAAAGGCACACGGCCTTCGATGCCTTCTGGCACGAGCTTGTCTTCGCTTTTCACATCGGCCTGGAAGTAGCGGTCTTTGGAGAAGGAGCGCTTTTCACCAGAAAGGCCACGGCCTTGCATCGCACCCATGGAGCCCATGCCGCGGTAGCGCTTGTACTGCTTGCCTTGCACCACAACGATATCGCCGGGGGCTTCAGCGGTACCTGCCAGCATGGAGCCCAACATCACCGAGGAGGCACCGGCTGCCAGGGCCTTGGAAATATCGCCGGAGAATTGCATGCCGCCGTCGGCGATGATTGGCACGCCTGCCTCATGGGCGGGCACCGAGGCCTCCATGATCGCGGTGATCTGCGGGGCACCGACGCCTGCGACCACACGGGTGGTGCAAATAGAGCCTGGGCCAATGCCGACCTTGATGGCATCGGCACCGGCTTCGATCATGGCCTTGGCTGCGCTGCGGGTGGCGAGGTTGCCGCCGATCACATCGACCTGCTTGCCAAATTCACGCTTGACGCGAGAGACCATATCCAGCACCCCTGAGGAGTGTGCGTGGGCTGAGTCCACTACGAGGACATCCACGCCGGCGTCGACAAGCGAACCTGCACGCTGCCAAGATTCCTCGCCCACGCCGATACCTGCGCCCACCAGCAAACGCCCGGAGGCATCCTTGGTGGCGTTGGGGTGCTGCTCAGTTTTGACGAAGTCTTTGACGGTAATCAGGCCGGTGAGCTTGCCTTGCTTGTCGACGATCGGCAGCTTTTCCACCTTGTTTTGGCTCAGCAGCTCAAGGGCTTCTTCTTTGCCTACGCCCTCTTCGGCCACCACCAGGGGCATCGGGGTCATAACCTCGGAGACTTTGCGTTCAAAATCGCGCTCAAAGCGCATATCACGGTTGGTGCAAATGCCCAGCAAGGTGCCTTCATCATCTACGACAGGCAAACCAGAGATGCGGAAGCGGGCGCACAGGGCGTCGACCTCGGCGATGGTCATATCAGGCGAGCACGTCACAGGATCGGTGACCATGCCAGACTCCGAACGCTTGACCACCTCGACGTGCTGGGCTTGCTCTTCAATAGAGAGGTTGCGGTGCAACACACCCATGCCGCCTTCGCGGGCCATAGCAATTGCCATGCGCGATTCAGTGACCGTGTCCATGGCAGCAGAGATAATCGGGATGTTGAGACGAATGTTGCGAGTCAGTTGCGTCGCGGTGGACACCTCACTGGGAATCACATCCGATGCATCAGGTAGTAGCAGCACATCGTCGAAGGTGAGTCCTACCAGTGCAACCTTGTTGGGATCGTCGCCACCAGTGCTTACTCGCTTATCTGTCATTGAATCTCTCTCCTTGGAAACCGTGATCCATGCAGGCCGAAGCCGCGAACTGTGTGTCTAGCCTACCGCGTTGGGCAATCAGGGCTTGGCTCCTGCTCGTCTTGCCACCTCTAACACCCCCGACTGTGCATTTATTGCCCGGCCTTGGTACTTGAAACCAAAGGCTTACCCCATTTAGGCTGGCTTGGGTGAGCTTCGACTGGCAAATGCCCAAAGACCCCTTCGCCGACGACGATTTCGACCCGGCTTCGCTGTTTGACGACGAAGAAGAACAGCTCCCGCCGCTGAGCGATCAAGAACGCGAGCAAATCAAACAAGAGCTCCAGTTCGTCTACCAATTCCGTGCAGCGCTGCTCCCTAAAGGCGTGATGGGTGTGGTGGCTATCTGCGAGGAGTGCCAAGAAGAGCACTACTACGACTGGGACATCATGATTAACAACATGCGCGCCACCTTGGCCGGAGAGCTCAGCCCCGCGCATGAACCCAGCATGAACCCCAACCCCAATGCCTATGTGCCCTGGGATTATTGCCTCGGCTATATCGACGGCATGAGCAGGCGCTAGCAACAACACCAAAGCCCGGATCAATAATTGATCCGGGCTTTAAGCGTTTCTGGCTCAGCTTCGCGGCCACTTAGCTATTTTGCCGCTTGGCTAGCTGGCGCCTTGGTTACTTTGGGCTGTTTAGCGCTCCATCGCCGGTGCTACTTCTTGCACAACCTCGCTAATGCTGCGAGAGATACCATCGACGGGATCTTCAATCCCAGGCTGCGCCTCAGCATTTTCCTCAACCGGGGGCGCATTACGCACACCAGTTTCTTCCTCTACGGGATCCTCGGTAGAAGGCTCACCGGCATCTGGGGTGGCCTCCACCGTGGGCTCGGAAGTACGAGAGGTTTCCGAAGCGGGAGACTTTTCCTCGTTCTTCGTCTTGGTAACCGTCGTGGTTTCCTTATCGGGCGCCGGCGCGGTGGTAGTGACCGTGGCAGTAATCGTGGTGGATACGCGATCTACCAGCGACTGCCCCACCTTGCGGCCTTCGGGCTTCATGCGGTCTACCAACGCCTGGGCCTCTGCCAGTTTGCGCTTGGCACCCTCAATATCACCGCTGGCTTTCAGGTCATTGGCTTCTTGGAGCGCAGATGCTAATTGCACCACTTCGACGTCGTTGCCGCCAAAGATCTGCTGGTTAAGCCCATACAGGGGGCTGCCTGGCTCTGCGTTATGGATGGCCACACCACTGCCGGCGATCAAGGCGGTAGCTGCTGCCGCACCCACCATGCCGTGGAAGACTGCCCGTGCTGGGCGGTGCAGCGGCACTACCTCGGCCACATCGGCATCGCTTGCTGGATCTTCGGCTGCAAAACGGCCTCGCCTGCGCGGTGCAGGAGCATCTACTGCCGGCATCTCATTGGTTAATGCCTGGTCACGAAAATCAAAGCCAAGTTCTGCCAGCGTCGGTGCCTTGGGCATGTCGGCGCTG
The DNA here is from genome assembly GCF_003814005.1 of Corynebacterium pseudopelargi. Taxonomy (NCBI): domain Bacteria; kingdom Bacillati; phylum Actinomycetota; class Actinomycetes; order Mycobacteriales; family Corynebacteriaceae; genus Corynebacterium; species Corynebacterium pseudopelargi. The sequence continues at coordinate 1,922,706 of NZ_CP033898.1, forward strand.
ACTTCTTCACGCGCTTGGAGGAATAAGGCCGCTAACTCATCGCGACCATCGCTGGGATCAACACCCTGCGCAAGCGCGCTCAAGAAGGCGTCGTCCTCGCGCAGCTGTTCAAGCTGCCGACGAGTCACGCCCTCCTGCTTCGGGTGCCGCCTATTCATTGCCACGCTCCTGCTCCAGAGCCTTTCTTAGTGTTGCTAGTGCTCGATGTTGTGCCACACGGACTGCGCCTGGAGTACTTCCCAGAATTTCTGCCGTCTCATCAGCACTCAGACCATTAAACACCCTGAGGATTACAACCTCACGAGCTTTGTCACTGAGTACATCGAGCAATGCAAGCATCCTGTTACTACCTGCTTGCGCCATGGTCAAATGCTCAGGAGTATCGTGCACAATTTCCGTATCGGGCACCTCATCGGTGGGGTGCGCAAGATCGCGCTTATAGTAGCGCATCGCGTCTGCCACTTTGTTTGAGGCAATGCCATAGACAAAAGCCAGGAAAGGCCTGCCACGATCTACGTAGCGTTCGATGGAGTTCGCCAACGCCAAACAGGTTTCTTGAGCCACATCCTCGGGGGTGGGGTGCCTACCCCCGGACATGCGTGCGCGGGCGTAGCGCAACACTACGGGATAAGAGATTTCAATAATGCGCTCGAGAGCTACGGCATCGCCGGCTTGAGCTTTCGGCACTAGCCGTTGAAGCTCATCCTCGTCGCTCACGTAGTTTCTCCTTGCAGTACCGCATCTCTGGCGTGGTCGCTGTTGAAATTCTAGTACTTGTCACGTTCATAGACCCAACCCCCTGCTCGAAGCCACCCCACCATCGCCCTAGCAGCACCCCCTTCAAAGATTGTTGCACCAGGTGCCAGCCTGCGTGAGCTCGTTGTTTGCCCCAATGCCGAAGAAACATCGCCTAAAGGTCATGTGCGCATCATGTGTTGTTTACTTGCCTGCGCCATCCTATGGGAGCACGCCCTGGCACACGCTGAATATTCAACCGCCACGCCGCTGCATCGGCGGTCTTGGTTGATCAGGCTGCACCACCTTATTTGTTTTCATCGTCTTCTCAAAAGGAGCGCCTACGCATGCCCACCACGACCGTTCTCCCAGGCCCATACACGGTGCAATGGGATTGGCGGCTCGAAGGAGCTTGCCGCGACGAAAGCTCGGATACCTTCTACCACCCCGAAGGCGAGCGCGGTCGCGCCCGCATGATGCGTGAGCGTCGTGCCAAAGAAATCTGCCAAACATGCCCTGTACTCAAAGCCTGCCGCGAACACGCACTCAGCACCGGCGAGGTCTACGGCATCTGGGGTGGGATGACCGAAGGTGAACGCCAGCGCTATTTGCGCTCCGTTCGCATTGAGCAGCGCTAAGCACCACAAAAAAGAAGCACCCTCTCCCAATTGGGAGAGGGTGCTTTTTCACGCTTTGCGCTTTTAGTGGTGATGGTGGTGGCCTGCAGCCTGGGGCTGCGGCTCAGCCGGCTTTTCTACCACCGAGGCTTCGGTGGTAAGCACCATGCGCGCCACGGAAGTAGCGTTGACCACGGCAGAGTGGGTGACCTTGACTGGGTCGATAATGCCCTGCTCGATGAGGTTGCCGTACTCCAAGGAGGCGGCGTTGAAGCCTTCACCATTGCCAAGCTCAACAACGCGCGAGACAATCACGGCGCCATCTTTACCGGCGTTATCGGCAATCCAATACGCGGGCTTTTGCAGGGCGCGGCCAAGAGCCAGCACACCTACCTTGGCATCACCTTCGAATTGCTCGGCGAATTGCTTGAGCTCTTCGGCGATCTGCACCAGCACAGCACCGCCACCGGCGATCACGCCTTCTTGAGCGGCAGCACGAGCAGCGTTGATGGCATCTTCTACGCGCAGCTTGCGCTCAGACACCTCAGTTTCGGTGGCTGCGCCAACCTTGATCACAGCAACGCCACCGGAAAGCTTGGCCAGACGCTCCTCAGCCTTCTCACGATCCCAGGAAGAATCCGTGGTCTCGATCTCGCGGCGGATCTGCTCGCGACGGCGCTCCACGGCATCAGCGGTACCGGCACCATCGACGATGATGGTTTCATCCTTGGTAACGGTCACGCGACGGGCAGCACCGAAGACCTCCGGGGTGGCCTCGTTGAGGGTCACGCCCACTTCCGGGTCCACCACGGTGGCACCGGTCACTACGGCAAGATCGTCCATGAATGCCTTGCGGCGTTCGCCGAAGTACGGAGCCTTGACTGCGACTGCCTTGATGGTCTTGCGGATGGAGTTCACCACGAGCGTCTGCAGCGGCTCGCCTTCAACATCCTCGGCAATGATCAGCAGTGGCTTGTTGGCCTCTACTACCTTTTCCAGCAGCGGCAGGAAATCGGGCAGCGAGGAGATCTTGTTGCGCACCAGCAGCACGGCGGGGTTATCCAAGACGGCGTGCTGGGAATCGGTGTCGGTGATGAAGTAGGGCGAAAGGAAGCCCTTATCAAAAGACACACCCTCGGTGACGTCGAGATAAGACTCGATGGACTGGGATTCCTCGACGGTAACAACGCCGTCTTTGCCCACCTTTTCCATGGCGGCTGCGACCATGTCGCCCACCTCGGCGTCGCGAGAAGACACGGTTGCCACGTTGGCGATATCGGCGGCCGATGCCACTTCTTGGGCGCGAGCAAGCAGCTCTTCGACGACCTTCTCTGCGCCAGCCTGAATGCCACGGTTGAGCTCGATGGGGTTAGCACCGGCAGCGACGTTACGCAGGCCTTCGCTAATCAGCGCCTGAGCCAACAAGGTGGCGGTGGTGGTGCCATCGCCGGCGATGTCGTTGGTTTTCACCGCAACGGACTTCACCAGTTGAGCACCGAGGTTTTCAAAGGGATCCTCGACGTCGATCTCGCGAGCAATGGTCACACCATCGTTGGTCACGGTGGGGCTGCCGAAGCTCTTGTCCAATACGACGTTGCGGCCACGGGGGCCAAGGGTGACCTTGACGGCATTGGCAAGGGTATCGACACCCTTGAGCAAGCCTTCGCGGGCTTCTTGGTCAAATGCAATGAGCTTTGCCATGTAGTGGCCTTACTTCTCGATGATGGCGAGGATGTCGCGGGCGTTGAGCAGCAAGAACTCTTCGCCGTTGTACTTCAGCTCGGTGCCGCCGTACTTGGAAAAGACTACGGTGTCACCCTCTTTAACATCCATGGGTACGCGCTTGTCGTCTGCGAAGCGGCCGGGGCCTGCTGCTACAACAACGCCCTCCTGGGGCTTTTCCTTAGCGGAATCCGGGATAACCAGGCCGGAAGCAGTGGTGGTCTCGGCTTCGCTGATCTTTACTAGAACGCGGTCCTCGAGCGGCTTAATTTGAACGTTTGCCACGGTGTTCCTCCATTGATGAAGTGTCAAAAAATTGTGCCGGTTGCAGATGCCAGCACAGCCGTCGTCGCGGGTGAACAACTGTGTGTCTGAGACAACCTCTTAGCACTCTACTCGTTACAGTGCTAAGGCTTCAACCGTGATTGCTTAGAGCTAACTCACCAAAGGAATGCTCACGTCAAGGCCAGTATTGGTGCCCGCATCCAGGCCAGATGCCTGCCCGCCGGCAGCAATGAGCTCCGCTGCCAAACTCGCAATCATCACACCATTATCGGTACACAATTTCAGTGGCGGCACCAGCAACTCGATGCCAGCGCTTGCGCAACGAGCCCCAAGCAAAGAACGCAAACGCGCATTCGCCGCCACGCCCCCACCAAGGAGCAACGTAGGCGCACCAGTTTCCTTACAGGCCAAGATGGCCTTGGCCGAAAGCACATCGCACACGGCTTCTTGGAAGCTTGCGCACACATCGGCGATATCGATGGTGCGCCCCTCGCGTTCTGCGGCCTCTACATAGCGCGCCACGGAGGTTTTGAGCCCAGAGAAGGAAAAATCGAAGCGATGCTCTCCACGCATTTCATCCGCACGCATCAAACCTCTAGGGAAACGAATCGCCTTCCTATCTCCCTGTTGCGCCCAGCGATCAATCACCGGGCCACCCGGATACCCCAAGCCAAGCAGGCGGGCGACCTTGTCGTAGGCCTCGCCGGCGGCGTCGTCAAGCGTAGAGCCAAGTTCTCGCATGGGCGTGCCCACCGCATCGACCTCAAGCAACTGCGTGTGCCCACCAGAAACGAGCAAGGCCACGCAATGACCAAGCTCTGCACCAGCTAAGTTGGCCACGGCCACATGCCCGCCTAGGTGGTTGACCCCATAAAAAGGCACGTTCCAGGCAGCCGCGTAGGCCTTGGCCGCAGAAGCACCCACCAGCAGGGCACCAGCAAGCCCCGGCCCCACGGTGGCCGCCACGGCATCCGGGCGCGAGATGCCGGCTTCTGCCAAGGCGGCACGCATCACCGGCACCATCGATTCCAGGTGCGCACGAGAGGCGATCTCCGGCACCACGCCACCAAAGCGCGCATGCTGGTCCATGGAACTGGCAACGGCATTGGCCAAGATTTCCAAGGAGCCATCTTCGTGGCGCTGCACAATGCCCACGCCGGTTTCATCGCAGGAGGACTCAATGCCCAAAATGATCATGAGGCACCTTTCGCAAGATCAAAAGAACAAGGACGCAGCATAGTAAAAGCATCGGCCCCAGAGGGCTGATAGTAATTGCGCCGAAGCCCAATGCGCTGAAAACCAAAGGCCTCATACAAACCAATGGCCGGCTCGTTGTCAGTACGGACTTCTAAAAAGATCGCAGCAGCGCGTTGATCAGCCAGGCCACAAATCTGTTGCATCATTGCCCGGGCAAGCCCTTGGCCCTGGTAGGCGGGGTCAACGCCGATGGTATGAATTTCGCACTCGGGCTGATCTTGTGGCCCAAGAAATGCCACACCGGCATAGGCCACCAGGTGATTGTCTAGATCAATGCCCAGATACAGCGTATGGGGCTGGGCAAACTCCGAACGGAAATCAGCAGCACTCCAGGGATTATCTCCTGGGAAAAGCTGCGCTTCTAGGTGCGCTAAGCGCGGGGCATCAAAATCACTCAGGCGCCGAAGCTGCGTTCCTGCCTCGCCGGGATTGGCTTGCTCGCTCATCCCTCGTGCGAATCCTCGGGGCTTGCCGTGGGGACGTGGTGCGGGATCGCGGAAGAAAGCTGCACCTGCGGCTCCTTGGCATCTGGGCGGCGAAGATACAGCGGCTCGGGTGTTTGGGGCGGATCAAATTGCGCTACCGCCGCAAGGCCTTGAGCACTCGGATAGCACTCCACCACCTCAGTGGCATTGACCTGTTCTACTACAGCCTGTTGAAGATGCTGTGGCACGCTGAGCGTATCTACGTCCATGGCCGGGAGATCAGCAGGCTTGCACACCTGCGGGCCTTGGTGCACCTGGCCATCAACTACCTCGGTGTAATAGACCTCTTTGCGGCGCGCATCCGTAACCACCAGCACCTTCGAGCCGGGAAGCTGGGAGGCGATGGCCTGGTGGCTGCTAACACCAGTCACGGGGATGCCGAGGGCATCGGCAAACGCCATGGCGCTGACCATGCCCACGCGCAAGCCAGTAAAAGGCCCAGGGCCACAACCGACAACAACTGCCTGAAGATCATCAAAGCCCAAACCCGTGGCCTCAAGCATCTCCATCACGGTAGGCACCAAGGCCTCGTTGTGGCGGCGGGCATCTTCTAGGCAGCGTTGCTCAAGCACCTTGGCATCGCGCACAAGCCCAAGCACAAGCCTTGGGGTGGCACTATCAACTGTGAGCAGCAACAAGGGCTTAACCTGCCAGAACCCAGGTATCGCCGTCGAGGTAGAACTGGTTCATGTCATAGGCACGGAACGCAGTGGGCTGACCCTGGAAGCACAGGTTCAAGTCCTCGGTGTTGAATTCTGCAGAAGCGAATTCACCGTCTTGGTTTACAAACACCAGGTAGTTCTTATCCGCAGGGATGCTGCCTTCTTCTACCGCAAAAAGATCGGAGCCCACGCCGAGCTGCTCTACCTGCTCAACGGTCATGCCGGAGCAAACAGTAGCGGCTTCCATCCACTCGGTGCCATAGAGATCTGCCATGACCAAGCCAGCGATGTGGACGTTTTGATCTTCGAGCTTTTGCAAGGTTGCCTCAAGGCGCTTGCCGGAAAGTGGCTGCTGATCTTCCTGGCTGGCAGAGTAAATCATGCCGGCCACGAGAAGCAGGAACAGCACAATGAGCACGGTAGCCAGAGCGCGAAGTGGCTTAGGAAGTTGCATGGTGGGTCCTTTCGAAAGGTGCGCGGCGTCGCTTCACGCCGCTTGCTTGCTACCTCAAACGCTACTACGCCACCACCGATCGCCTCGAGCTTGCCCACCACTATGGCGCTTAGATGAGTAAGAGCAACACCACTTGCGAGGCGATGATTTTGCCGATCATGGCCGTGGGATACACCGTGGCATAGCCTCTGGTAGCAAGCTCAGTGTTGGTTTGGCCATTGAGATACGAGATCACCGCGGGGTTGGTGGTCATACCTGCGGCCACACCCATGGCCTCATCCCACTTCAGCTTCAGCAGCGGCATACATACCGCGGCGCACAGCACCGCCGAGGCGATGGTGACGATGAAGCCACCGCCGATCACAGCAATAGAGCTTGGGTCTGTGATGGCCTGGCGGAAGCCCACACCGGCCTTGGTGCCCACGCCCGCTAAGAAAATGCTCAAACCTAAGGTGCTGATGGTGCGGTTGGCGTGGTAGGGCACCTGCCAGCGCAAAGGGCCACTCTTTTCCATCGCGCCAAGAATCAAACCGGCCACGATAGGCCCGCCACCAAAACCAAGTGAGAGGGTGTTACCGCCGGGTAGTGGGACAGGGATGATGCCTAACAGAAGGCCCGCGAGGAGGCCGATAAAGAAGGGCAAGAGGTCTACGTCGGCAAGCTCACGCTCAGAATCGCCGAGATAACGGCGAACCTCGGGCAAACGCTCCGGGGTGGTGACCACGCGAACGCGATCTGAAAGGCGAATGACGGTGCTTGGGTTGGGCACCTCATCGGCATCACCCCTGCGGGCACGGACCACCAAGAAGCCGCGTGAGCAGGTATTGAGCTGCCCAAGGCTCATCCCAGCGATGGCCTTATTGGACACAGTGATGCGCGAATACACCAGATTGGTGCCATCCAGGCTTAACTCCACCGGCTCACCCAAGACCGCGATGGCCTTATCCAAAGCATCCGGGGTGCCATTGAGCACCAACACCATCCCAGGGCGCAGCTCCCGATCCCTCATGCCAAGCTCATGTTCATGATCCGAACGCACGATGCGGCTCGCAATCACCTGCTGGCCAGTAATGGCCTGCAAATCACCAATGCGACCAGTAATCCCCTCCCCGATGCGCACTCCGCGCCACGCAAGCGAATCACTAATGAGGCCTTCGGCACGAGCATCCTCGCGGTGATTGACCTTTAACAACTTCGCACCCACCGCGGCAACCACGATGGAACCAATCACCGCACCTGGATACGCCAAGGAGTAACCCACCACGGGCTGAGCCGATTGAGCAGGATCAAGCGAGCCCAACATATTCACCATCGCCGCCATACCAGGGGTAGAGGTCAGCGCACCAGCAAACATGCCAGCACCAATGGTCGGCTTAATGCCCAACAACGAGACAATCGCAACAGAAAGCACCGCCATGGCAACAAGCAGCACCAACAAAAAGAGGTTCAGCTTCCAGCCACGCGCCTTGAACTGCGCAAAGAAGGCACCGCCGGCTTCAAGGCCAATGGCGTAGACGAACATGGCAAGGCCAAGCTGGTAGAGCAGCGGCGGCAACTCGAGCTCGGGGTTGAGCGTGGAAAAGGCCAAGGCCACGAACAACACCGCAGCGGCCCCTAGAGAGATACCGAAGCAACGTATCTTTCCCAGCGCCAGGCCCAGAGCCAAAATGATGACCAGCGTGAGCAGCGGCGATGTTGCCAAATAATCAAGCAAGGGTGTCTCGTTTCTAAAAAATCCGATAATCGGTGTAAAAAACAGCACCCCCGATTCTTGCCAGGAGGGCGTGCCAGCTCAAGCTCAGAGCCAAAAATGTGGCTGAGATCAGACGCCGGTGTGATTTCAGCCCCCTCTTGGAGATCCACGCCAAGGAGGCAGCCCCTCCTAGAAAGCAGCCGCCACTCCGCCAAGGAAGCAGCCGCGCCAAAGAGCCCCCGCAGGCAGCACCCCACTCCCCCAGCGCTGCTTAACCTTCCTTGGTTTCCCAGGAGATGATCCGGGCTTCTGATTCTGGATCTTGCTCGGCGGCGGTGGTGCGGTCGATGGTGATTTGGATGTATCGCTGGGCGAGCTGCTCCATCATGCCGCCGCCCCATTCGGCTACCACCACTGCGTGATCGAGCTCGGTAATCAGGTCTAGGGATTCGAGCGCATCGATTGGGTCTTCGCCTGCTTCAAGCAGGCGGTATGCATCCACGTGAATGAGGGTTGGGCCATCGTTGATGGGGTGATGTTCGCGGGCGATTTGGAAGGTGGGTGAGGTGACTCGGCCTTGTACTTCTAGGCCTCGGGCGAGCCCTTGGGTAAACGTCGTTTTGCCCGCTCCTAAAGGCCCAACCAGGATCACTACATCGCCGGCGCTGAGTTGGGCGCCGATTGCTTGTGCAAGCTCCTGGGTGCTTGCAGCGCTTGGGCAGGTGCGGGTGCCTGAAGAAAGCTCGATCATGCTTGCTCCTGGTTCTCTGCGTGCTGATGGTGGGTTTGTTCGTATACCCTGCGTGTGCGCCCTTTGGGGCTACACACAATTTCGTAGTTGATGGTGCCAAGGGCTTCGGCTAGATCGCTTGCGCTCATGCCCCCTGGGCCAAAAATCACTGCCTCATCGCCGGGTTGCACTCCTGCATCATCAGCGCCGAGGAAGATCACGATCTGGTCCATGCATACTCTGCCGACTTGCTTGAATCGTTTGCCGGCGATGCTTACTTCCACGTGGCCTTGGGCGGCGCGTGCTAATCCATCGGCATATCCCACTGGCACGATGGCGATGGCTCCGTCATGCGGGGCGCGCCAGGTGTGTCCGTAGCTCACGGGATCTCCAGCGGCGATCTCTTTTACCACCGTCACCTTGGCCACCCATTGCATTGCTGGTTTCAGCCCGTGGTCGTGGCCTTGAATTGGCTCGCAGCCATAGAGTGCGATGCCGGGTCGCACCATCTGAAAGTAGGCATCCGGGCGTGAGAGCACTGCTGGTGAATTGGCAATGTGGTTGCAGGGCAGTTCTAGTCCGAGTGATCTGCCCTGTTGGATGGCTTGCTCAAACAGCGCGATTTGTTCATCGGTGGCGCTGCTTTTGAGGTCATCGGCGCAGGCAAAGTGGCTCATCAGCCCGGTTACTTCCAACGGCGAGCTTGCAAGGGCCTGCATGATTTCGCCCCACTGCGGTTGCAGCACCCCCGATCGGTGCATGCCCGTATCAATTTTGAGGACCACTTTTCCGCGGCCGTGTGCGAGCACTGCGTCTACTTGGCTTTTCGACGCCACCGCCACCGTTATTCCAGCGTCTAAGACTTCGCCCACGTTTTGATCGGGCGACCACAGCCAGCACATGATCGGAAGCTGCACACCGGATTGGTGCAGGGCGAGGGCTTCTGCAAAGGTAGCGACACCAAATTGATCGGCTCCTGCTGCTTGCATCACCTTCGCCACCTCGGGAGCACCGTGGTTATAGCCATCGGCTTTGACCACGCACATCAACTGCGCTGGCGCTACCTTGGCCTTGAGTTTGGCGGTGTTGGCGGCGATGGCGTCGAGGTTGATGCGGGCTTCGAGCAGATTCATGGTGTTCTATTGTGCCACCTGTGCCAGGCGGTGCCACCTCCAGGCGCTGGTATCCACTATCCTTAGACACCGTGGCTACCAAACTGTCCAAGCAACTACCAAAGCTTTCTAAGCGCGGCCCTCACCGCGTCCTCGTTGGCGACCTCGCCTATGCAGGCATCGAGGGGCGCGTGTACACCCCAGCCGAAGGCAATGGCATTCCTGGCGTGGTGTTCGCCCATGATTGGAAAAAGGGCGTAGAAAAATACCACGGCACGCTGCGTCACCTCGCAAGCTGGGGCATTGCAGTAGCGGCACCGAATACCGAGCGCGGTTGGATCCCCGATGTTCGCGGTTTCGCAGCAGATATTGAAACCTGCCTGCAAATCCTCACCGGCGTAAAGCTCGGCACCGGCAACGTCAGCGTTGCCCCCGGTCGCATCGGTGTCGCCGGTCACGGCATGGGTGCCGCCGCAGCGGTGCTTGCCGCAGCGCAGCGCGACAATGTCGCCGCAGTTGCAGCGCTCTACCCTGCTGCCAGCCACCCCAATGCCGAGGAGCTTGCCTCCAAGGTAAAAGCCCCCGGCTTGGTTATTAGCACTGATGAGGAAGCCTTCTTCGACTACGGCAACGCCGCAAAGATGGCCGCTAATTGGGGCGGCGATGTGGTGTATCGCGAGATGGAAAAGGGCAAGGCCCACGTCTTAACCGAAGACGTGTTGTTCAAGCTGGCCACCGGCACCGGCGGCATCAAAACCGGTGTGCGCGAGCAGGTGCGCGGACTCACCACCGGCTTCTTCTTGCATGAGCTCGCCGGAGAAAACAAGTACCAGGCTTTCTCTGATCCCGAGCAGGAGCTGAAAAAGACCCGCATCTACACCGGCGAGGACTTACAAGAACGCGCCGATCTCGGCACGATCAAACGCTAGGAAGAATGCAAAATGCCCCGAACGCGCCCGCGCCTTCGGGGCTTTGCTGTTGCTTGAGCAGCCGGGGGTTGCGGCGCTGCGTTCTTCTTTGCTGCTTGCACCGCGGCTTCGGCTTCGCGCACGAGTTTTTCAAAATCCGCCACTCGCTGCGCGGTTCGCTGGCGAAACTCTGCAATATAGTCTTCGTAGCTCATGACCATCCCCCTGCCTTCTTAGCGCTTGGTGCCTCCACTGCTGCTTCAGGTGCCGGCGCTTCGGCGGCCGGTGGCGCGCTTGGGGCATCTGACAAGTGCGCTGCCGCCGCCGCACCATAGTGCGGCTTGCCCGCGTTGGCAGCAAGCTCCGCTTTGGTTGGCGCAGGTTCGGGTGCTGCTTGCTCCGGCGCCGATGGCTCCTCTGAAACCTCCTGCGGTGGTTGCTCTGGTGTTTCCTCTAGTGGCTCAGGTGGGCATTCGGGTGCTGGTTCAGTGTCGCCAGCGCCCTCACACCCTTCGAAGTGGATATCGGCATCAATATCGATCGTGATGCCCAAACCTTGCATCGCCTCAGCCAAGCCCTGCGGCTGCACCTCCATCGGCTGCATGGGCGGCTTATTGCTTGCCTGCCCAAGCTGGGTGGCCAAGTCGGCAACACCGCGATCAACCTGCTGCGCAACACCTTGGATGGCAGAACCTAGCGCTTGGCCTAATCCCGCGATCGCACCTGCCGGCTGCGCTTCAGGTTGCTGGCTTACCGACGCCGCTTGTACCCCCGCCTCCTGGATCGAAGGCGATCCTGCCTGCGGTGGCACCTGGTGTGTGCTTGGCACTGCCGCTGCTGATCCACCAGATGCTTGCTTCGGCGCTTCTTGCGGGGCAGGTGCTGCCTCTTGCGGAGCCGGCACCGGTGTTGGCGCAGGTGGTGGCACGCACGATTCGGGGCGTGGTGCTTTGGTGTGATTGGGTGCAGTTGCTGCTTGTTCGCATTCTCCACGCAGTTGCTCCAAGCAGGCGCCAATTGCTTCATCCCTGGCCTGGCAGGTGCCCATAATCAACGAAGCGGTGGCGTTGATCAGCCCCTCGGCGGTGCGAACCAGGCCTTGAAAGATACCTGCCGCACCCAAGGGGTTGAGCACAGGATTCGTAGCACTAATGGCACCAAGTAGTGGCCCCATTGCTGCTGTGAGCGCACCGAGGGCACTATTGCAGGTGCGCGCGGCTTCTTGATCAATACACTCCATCGCTTCACCGGCTTTGCCCGCAGATTGGCCAATATCGCTATTGCGCTGGTGGCCTAGGAAGAGTTCTTCGATGAGGCTTTCAATGCCTTCACTAATGGCTTGTTCGGCAAAGAACTCTAAAACCTCAGCACCAAGAGTGCCGAGCACACCGGTATTTTCTGGATCGCTTTTGCCCCCGATATTCTTCGCCGCTGCAGCTACTGCGCCGGGATTGAGCCCGGCTGTGGCACTAAAGGCGTGCTCAAGGGCAGCGCTTGAGGTTTGAGGGCCTTGATACAGGCCATTGGAGACGCCGCGAAGGCCGTGCACGGCGGCGTCGAAAAGCTGAAAAGAGGGGTTCATTGCACACCCCCAAAGCCAGCAGCGTTGCTGATATCTGTGCTGCGAGCCGTTTCCACCTGCGAGTTTGCCTGCTTCGTGGCGTCTACCAACGTGGCGTAGCGGTGTTCGTGCTGCTGGTGGAGCGTATGAAAAAGCCGCTCCAGGGCAGCTTGTTGGGCGGCGAAATCTCGGCCGGTACTGCCCGGCGCGAGGTGCGGCGATGTAGCCGTATGCGATGTGAGCTGGGCTTTCGCCTCGCCTGAAAGCTGCGTTAGAACGGCAAGTGCCTTAGTGGCATCGAATGCCATGTACGTCATCATTCCCCCAAAGTTGTTGAGCCAAAAACCTTCACTAGTATTTGACGCAAAAACTCAAGGGGCGGTTCCCTTACACTTTAGAAACCACCGCTGCGAGGGCACCCGCTATACGACGAGCCTTCTCCTCAGCCTCCGCTTCAACCATCACGCGGAACAGCTCCTCAGTACCGGAGGGGCGAAGCAGGACTCGGCCAGTATCGCCAAGCTCATCGGTGGCAGATTCGATGGCTGCTACCACTTCCGGGTGAGATTCAATGGCCGACTTATCCGAAACAGGCACGTTGATCAGCACCTGCGGCAACACCTTCATTGCCTCGGCCAAAGACTTCAAAGAAACCCCCGTCTGCGCCATGCGAGACATCAGCGCCAAACCGGTAAGCGTGCCATCGCCGGTGGTGCCAAAATCGGGCATCACAATGTGGCCAGACTGCTCGCCGCCGAGGCTATAGCCGCCCTCATTGATCTTTTCCAGCACATAGCGATCGCCCACTTTGGTGTTCAGCAGCGTAATGCCGGCCTCGCGCATAGCAATGTGCAAACCAAGGTTGCTCATCACCGTGGCCACCAGGGTATTTTTGCGCAGCTCGCCATTATCCTGCATGGCCAGGGCAAGGATGGCCATGATCTGATCACCATCGACCACATTGCCCTCGGCATCTACTGCCAGGCAGCGATCGGCATCACCATCATGGGCAAGGCCTAAATCAGCACCGTGTTCGAGCACCGCGGCCTGCACCTGATCAATGTAGGTAGAACCGCAATGATCGTTGATGTTATAAGCATTGGGCTTATTGTGAATAGCCACCACGGTGGCCCCTGCTGCCGCATAGGCCAAGGGGGCAACTTCACTTGCGGCACCATTGGCGCAATCCACCACCACTTTGATGCCATCGAGCTGCTCTGGCATTGAGGTGCGCAGGTGGTCTAGGTAGTGTTCGCGGGCATCGGTGGCCTCTTCAATCACGCGGCCAACGCCGTGGCCAGTGGGGCCGGATTCTTCAAGGCCTTCCATCACCTGCTCAATTTCATCTTCTACATGATCAGGCAGCTTATGGCCGCCCTTAGAGAAGAACTTGATGCCGTTATCTGGCATGGGGTTATGGCTTGCAGAGATCATCACGCCCATATCGGCGCCATAAAAATCAGTAAGGAAGGCAACCGCCGGGGTAGGCAACACGCCCACGCGAAGCACATCGACGCCACGGCTTGCCATACCGGCAGCCAATGCAGCGGCCAGCATTTCACCAGAAACGCGAGGATCTCGGCCGATCACTGCTACCGGACGACGACTCCCGCTGCGGTTATCTCGGGTAAGCACTTCCGCTGCCGCCGCGCCAAGGCGCAGGGCCAGTTGAGCTGTGAGCTTCTTGTTCGCCAGACCACGAACACCATCGGTACCGAAAAGACGAGTCATACCAAGCATTATGCCTGCCAAGGCTAGAAACCCAGACCCCCACCCCGGCTTTGGCCTGCAAAGCACAAACGATGCTGGCCAACAAAGCTGCGCAGGACAAGCTACAAGCGCAACGGCCTAGCCGCAGGTGCTTGGAATGACCTTCTTATCGTCTTTCCACTGCTTGAAGGCATCGCGGATGGTATCGGCATACACCAAGGCACCATCGGGGGTGGGGTGGATGCCGTCGTCGCGAAGGATCAAAGGATCGCTGGCCACCGCCTGGCACCAGGGAGCGACATAGAGGTTGCTATAGCGCTTTGCGGCTTTGAGGATGGCTTCGCGTGAATAAGGAATCCAAGGACGATCACCGTATGGCTCGGTAATCACCACGATGCGATCAGGCCCAAGGACCTCCATCACCTCGTCCATGAGCTCATCATCTACCTGGCTATTGGTGCCAAAGCCGAGTACCACAAATTGATCAAGGGTGCCGTCGGCAATCATCTGCTGCAGAATCGCCTTCGCCGTGACCAAGGCGCGCGAGACCTCGCCATCAACGTAGATGCCTGGGAATTCCGTGCGCAGCACATCGGCACTGGCAAGCATCACGGAATCACCCACGGCTGAAATCTGGTTGCCCTTCGGCATCACGCGCACGGGTTTGGGCTTGGTGGTTTCTGCAGCCTCTGCCTTTTGCTGCTGGGATGCTGCTTGATCCAAGAAGCGCTCAAGATCGGTTTTATCCGGGGCAGTGACCAAGGATGCAATCGTGGCGCTGGGCAGAATCAACACCGCCAGCACCGTGGTAATCCAGGCACGTATAGGACGTAGATCGGGTGAAGTAAGCGTGGCCATGCGGCGTTTGGCTGCCTTGAGATATCCGCCGCGACGGATCGGGGTTTCGATATTGCGATACGACCAGGCCGAAAGCGGCAGTGAGACTGCCACGGCAAGAATGGCGAGCAACTGCCAGGGCTGTTCGGGGAACCAATGGCGCAAAAGTTGGATGATGGGCCAGTGCCAGAGGTAGAGGCTAAAGGAGCGCTCGCCAAGCCAACGCAGCGGCGCCAATTCCATGAGCCTGCTGATCGGCCCTACTTCAAACACGACGGCAGCCAGCACAATTGCTGTAAGCACGCTGGCCGCTACTAAGCCGCCGCGGTAGGTAAAGGTGAGATCATCGCCCATGGCCCACATCTGCCACAGCAGCAGGGCGAAGGCGATCACGCCAAAGATGCCGAGCAGCTTGCGCAGGGTCTTGGAATGCCTAGGCCAAGAATCCCTGGCCTTGCTGCTTGTAGAGGTAAGCAATGCGGCAAGGGCTGCGCCGATGAGCAGACCGAAGGCGTGAGTATCGGTGCCGTAATACACACGGGTGGGGTCTTGGCCTGGCTCTACTTTGATGGCCATCCAGGTAGCACTGAGTGCCGCACCGAAAAGGAACACGGCCATGAGCACAGGGCGGATAGAGCGCCGCCCATACCTGCGCAGCAGCCAAAGCAAGCCAACCACGATTGGTGGGAAGAGGATATAGAACTGTTCTTCTACCGCAAGCGACCAATAGTGGGCAAAGATCTGCACTTGGTCTTGGCCAAAGTAGGTGTTGTCGTTGGCAATTTGCACCCAGTTATTTACAAAGAGCACAGAGCCAAAGAATTGTTTATCCAGGCCAACGGCAAGGTTGCCGCCAAAGAGCCTGGTAATGGGCACCGTGATCAGCAGCACCATGGTGGCTGCGGGAACTATTCGACGCAACCTGCGAACCCAAAAGTCTTTGAGGCTAATCGCGCCGGTGGCCGCATATTCTCGCAGCAGCAACGAGGTGATCAGGAAGCCGGAGAGGACGAAGAAGACATCCACGCCCAGGTAGCCACCTGGCAGAAGCTGTGCTGCGAAGTGGTAGATCACCACGGCTAGAACGGCGATGCCCCGCAGGCCATCGATGCCTGGCACGCGGCGGATCTTCTTGCCAATCGGCTGGCCACCGAGGTTTTCTGCTTCCACCGTCATGGGAAGGCGCGGGGCACGGCGAGTGCGAAATAGGCCCTTGCGGGCTGCGCCTTTGTTGTTGGCGTGGAAGAAAGAAGGTGCCATCCGGGGTGCTCTAATACGGTGTAGTGCGATGCCTGGGAATCTCAGGCTTGTGGTTAATAACCCCGCTATCCTATCAGCGCCGATGCACGGCTTTGCCTAACCCGGCAGCGGCGTTTGGTGTCGCGTGTATGACACAGCAGAGCCGTTGTGGTGGATGCTGGGGTGGTCGCTGCAACGGCAAACGCCGCCACCCCGAACGATGCGGGAGTTGGCGGCGTTGCTGAAGCGTGTAAGTGTTGGCTTAACGCTTGGAGTACTGCGGGGCACGACGTGCCTTGTGCAGACCGGCCTTCTTGCGCTCGACGGCACGAGCGTCACGGGTGAGGAAGCCAGCCTTCTTCAGGGCGGCACGGTCAGCCGGGTTGTACACGTTGAGTGCACGGGCAATGGCGAGGCGGAATGCGCCAGCCTGGCCGGTGGGGCCGCCACCGGTGAGGTTTGCCACGATATCGAACTGGCCTTCGCGGTCGACCAGGTCCAGAGGAGCCTTGATCAACTGCTGGTGCAGCTTGTTGGGGAAGTACTCTTCCAGGCTGCGGCCATTGCAGATGAACTGGCCGGAGCCCTCCACCATGCGCACGCGCACGATGGCGCGCTTACGGCGACCAACGGTCTGGATGGGGCCTTCGTGCAGCGAAGCGACCTCGACCTCTTCGACCTCGGCCTCAACGGCTACAGCGTCACCAATGGTGTTGGTGAATTCCTCGGAAGCGGCGGCAGCAGCGGCGATCTCGGCTGCTTCTGCCTCGAAGTTTTCGTTTACGTTCTGTTCGCTCACTGGGACACCTGCTTGATCTCGTAGGTTTCGGGCTTCTGGCCTGCGTAGGGGTGCTCGGAACCGGCGAACACGTGCAGCTTCTTCACGGATGCACGGGAAAGACGGTTGTGGGGCATCATGCCGCGCACGGATTCTTCGATAACGCGCTCGGGGTGCAGGTCGAGCGAACGACCAAGGGTCATGCTCTTCAGACCACCCGGGTAGCCGGAGTGGCGGTAGCGCATCTCGCGCTCGCGCTTGTTGGAGGAAACGTGAACCTTGTCAGCGTTAATGACGATCACGTGGTCGCCGCAATCAACGTTGGGTGCGAACTGGGGCTTGCCCTTACCGCGCAGCAGGTCAGCTACGTGGGTTGCAAGACGACCAAGCACAACGTCAGTCGCGTCAACGACGTACCACTTGCGGGTGATGTCACCGCTCTTCGGGTGGTAAGTAGACACTGAATGACTCCTTTTAAGTCTGTCTAGAACTGCCAGCCAAAAGTCTCGAATGGAAGATCACTCACGGCGGCCGGTGGAGACCCGAGGTGATCTGCTGTGCGCCCGCAAAAAGGCACACTCCACACAGGCGCTCTACCCTACCCCATTGGCAGCACACAGCCAAAAATGCTCGAAGGCTTCTTGCTTTTCGACGCCCACGCCCAGCTCCCCCTCGCCCACCTCGAAGAAGACGGCCCACAAACACACTTGCCCGCAATGGTTTTGAGGAGTTGATTCATAGATATGAGCGAAACAAAGAAGGACGCTGGGGAGCGCCTACAAGAGGCAGCCGACGCTGTGACCAAGTTCTGGAAAGACGGGTTCTTAAACGGCAGGCCTTTTAAGTCTTTTCTGCATGGCAATGGTGAATTCGATCAGGAAAAACTCGAATCTGATACGTTTATCCACCCCAAAGATGTTGCTTTCTTGAAAGACGAGGCTGACCCAGAAGACAAGCGCCTAGCAACGCTTCGTTCCTGGGTGAACGGTTATGAAGGCAACAAGCTCAAAGAGTTCCAAGCCGATGATGCAAAGGCACTTCCGCTCTACCCGGCAGTGCCGCAACCGTTCATGGGGGATCTTTCAGCCCCTCGCTTGTTGGTAGTGACCATGAACCCTAGCTTTCATGAGTACTCCGACTGGGTCATGGGTCGCCCCTTTTCCGCTCTGCCATGGAAAACACGGGGCAAGCTGCATTACCGCATCGGGGATCTCTACGGTTTTAATCCAAGCGATAGCACTGATGAGAAATCTGAACTTGTTCGCAAACAAGCACGAGAGCAATGGAAACAAGAACAAGAAAAGCTGCTGCGACACATCAGAGGCGAAGAAGTCTTAGTCCCTTGGTCTATGGACGGCAGGAGCCCGGACTTTGCTTTTTGCCCTCCATTAAATTGCCATGGCGACGGTGCCAGCTTTTGGGGAAAGAAAGAGCAGTTTCAGCAGGATCCCGAAAAGTGGACCTCGGGAGAATACAACTGGCACACCACCTACTTTGGCGCGCCCCGAGACGAAACATATCTGCGATCCCTCTTTCCAGATGCAGAGAGGAAGACATCAACCTCAGACTTGGTAGCACAAGTCGAATTGCATCCCTACGCATCTAAAACTGGTGCGGACCTAAAAAAGTTGCTGCATTCCGAAGATTTCGAGCTCAACGTCTCAGACCAAAATGCAGATTATGGGTGTTTCTTGCCTTCTCAACGGCCGATTTTGGAGTACGTGCGCACCTTCATGGAAACGGCTGAGGAGAGAAACGCCATCGTTGTATTCCGAGGTTCGGTCCTTGGCAAGAATGGCGTCAAGTGGCTGGATAGCACCATCAAATCGAGTGCATCAGCCAAAGCCAGGTGCTTCTATCGTGGTGGCCAAGGGTTCAGGCTAAACATCAGTGACGCCTTAAAGAATCGTGCGACGGATAAGCCCGTCAAGAAAAGCGACCTAAAGAAACTTCTCAAGACCCAAAGCACGTAGCGCCCCGGAAGGCTGCAGCCGAAAAACACGAAACGCGCAACCTGCCCTGGTTGCGCGTTCGCAGTATCGGTAGCGGGGCGCCAATCAATGCAGCAGGCCTCGCGTTCGTTGCCATGTATCGAGGTGCGTTATTGATGGGCGCGGGGGCGTGGAAAAGCTTTTAGCCCCAGGAAGCTGCTGCCAAACGGTTCACCTCACTCATGCGCTCATTGCCCTGGCGAACGGTGTTGGCGATGGTGGAAAGGATGGTGTTGAGTTCTGCGGCTGCGCGATCCCACTGCGCCTGGGCCTGCTGGTATGCGGTGGCGGATTCGCCTTCCCAGGTGCTCACCATCGGCTGGATGTGTGCGCGCAGTGATTCCAAGAGGGCATTGATGCGCCCGGAGGTGGATTGAATATCTCCTGCTGCGGCTTCGATTTCACCGAATCCGTACTTGATCATGTCCATGGTTGTTCCCCCTTATTTAGAGTGCTAGGCCTTGGCCGCCCACGGCGTTGAAGGCTGCCACGTTGTCGGCTTCGGTGTGGTCAAAGGATCCGGCGTTGGAGCGGATGTTATCGGCGATGGATTGCAGCGCTTGCTGCAGATCGCGCGCGGAAGCATTCCAGCGTTCCATCAGCCCATCAAAGCTGTGCTGAGCGCTACCCACCCAGGATCCGCGAACTGCGTCGACCACGCCGCGCAGCCTGGTCAGTTCTCCTTGTACTTCGTTGTTTGTGTCATCCACCCGAGCGGCGGTGCTCACCATTACGTCGGATTCTGTACGAAACGCACTAGTCACGTGATTTCCCCCTTTGTATAACAATTGAATTGATCACTGACATTCCCCGAGAGCGTCAGTGCTGAGTTGCCCGCCCGGCCACGAGGCCGTTGCTAAACACTCATTACTCTTAGACGTAATTGCCGTCCCAGCGGTTCCCTTTTGAAGCAAAGTTTTTTTACACCAGCTCAAGGCTTGCCACCGCTTGGTCACAGGCCGCTAATTGCTGGCTCGATGCAGCCTGACGAGTCTGACACCCCACAAATAACATGTGCTCCCCGCGCTGCCATTGCGTCCAGCGCACCTCAGAGCCATCGTCGGCGCGCTCCAAGTACACCACCGCGGGCGCATTGGCCAGGCGAGTATTGGCCTCAAGCACCTCTAAGGAATCATCGACTCGCACGGCATCGAGGGTGTTGCTGAGGCTTCTGCCCGGTGTTTCCTTGCTCAGCAGGATTCTTAAATTCGGGTCATCGCCTGTTGCCATCACATCCCCATCACGTGGCGCCAAACCAAAATCTACCGGCAGCTTCACGCGTAGCCCATCTAATTCCATGCTGCGCAATACCGGACCTTTGGGCGCAGGCGGCGGGGTGCTCGTCGCCTGCACTGTGCTGCTGTTTGGCGTTGCTGCGGCCTCAATCGGCGCTGGCGCATCATCACTTGCAAGCCAGCGCCAAGAAGCAATCACCGCCAGCAGCGCCACACTTGCGATCAAACCCCAGGCGATCTTTTGCCTTTTCGACGCCCCACGTTCGCGCTTCATAGCCAATTGCGGCACAGCTTGAGGTTTTTCTTCCTCTCGCATGAGCTGCGCTTCTGGCTCAATGACCTGCGCACCTGCTGCAAGAAGCTCCGCTTTGAGTATCTCGATGGCCTCGCCTTCGCCAATGAGCTCCACACAGCCATGCTCCCAACCATGAAGGAGTTCTTTGCCTTGTTCAATCACGGCCTCGGTGGCCCAGCCCTCGACGATGCCGCTGCCGGGTAAGTCATAACGAAACAGCGTGTCTGGGCCTTCAAAGATGGTGGCTGCATCTAACACGCTGATGCTTAAGGTGCTCACGGCGTTTCCTTCGGCGTGGCAACCTGCAGCATGCCTTGTTGGCTTCCGCGTTCAACCCACACCGCACGCCCTGGGATTTGCGCACTGGGGCGCACACCAAAGAGGGGGCCATCATCGCGTTCGCCGCTGAGCAGCAGCACCAGTGGGTGTTGATCTTTCAGCTCAGCCAACAGGGGCTGGAACAAAGCTCGCATGGCTCCGCCCATCTTTCTGATGCACACCACATGTAGGCCAATATCGCGGGCGTGTGGCAGCACCTCTAGCAGCGGGGCTAAAGAGGCAGGATCGCATAAGTCTGCATCATCAATGCACACAAAAAGTTCCGGGCCTTCCCACCAATTACGAGCCCGAAGCTGCTCGGCACTTAACTCCGCCCCAGGTAGGCGCCCGCGCAAGGTGATGAGCGTTTCTGCCATCAGCGCTTCCGTGGCTTGGCGTGAGCCGGCGTACCCGGCCAACATGTGCTCTGGCACGGTGCCGAGATGGCTGCGACGAGGATCAATCAACACCACCCGCGCCTGCTGCGGATCCATCGCTGCTACCTGCTGCAGCACGGATGCAAGCAGCGTGGATTTTCCAGAACCCTGGGCACCAAAACAAAGCAGGTGCGGCGATTGGGCAAAGTCCCATGCCACCGCCTTGAGATCCTTAGCACCAACACCGAGCACCACCGCAAGATCATGCTCAAGTGCATCGACGCTGATGGCGTGTGGCAAAAGCTTTAAGGCCGGCACCCGTGGCTGATCCGCACAATGCCTGGTCACATGGGCAATGTCTTGGGGTCCGCTGTGGGCAATGAGCATCTGCTCTTTGCTGTGATGCACGCCCAAACCTGGGCGGTGCGGGAGGCGTTCTTGAATCTTGCGATCAATCAAAGAATCAAGCGCCTCACCCAGTTTCAGCTCAATTCTTTGGGCAATCAGATCGCGTACCGCAGGGCGCATTGCCGTCCACCTGGGAGTGCTGAGCACCAAGTGAACATGTGACGCCAAGCCATCTGCTGCTATTCGATTCAAGGACTCCAAGTGCTCTTCATACTCGGCAGAGAGCACATGCCAGCCGTCGATAAGCAAAAAGGTATGGCGCGCCTCAGCATTATCCACCAGCCCAAGCACCTCATCGATCATGCGCGCCACTTTTTCCGGCTCATCGCGATGCGCCACCCCAGCCACATGCGGCAATTGTTTCAACGCAGCTAGATCCTTAGCCGCCAGGTCCAATACATAGATGCGCAACTGCTGGGTGCTGTGCTTAAGCGCCAAAGAAAGCGCCAAGGTGCGAAGTGCTGTGGTTTTGCCCGACTGCGGCCCACCGCAAATGGCGGCGTGGCCTTGCTGGCCATGGAAATCCAGCACCAAAGGATCCTGGCGCTGCTCAAAGGGGCGATCGATAATCCCGATGGCAGCACGCAACGTACCTTCGGGCTGCGCCACTGAGGCCAACGCGATTGCCTCTGGCAGCGGAGGCAACCACACCTGGCGTGCCTGCATACCCAATTCGCTGGCAAGCTGCACTGCGGCATCCACCAAAGATTCCAAATAACTTGCACCCGAGGCGGCCTCACACATATCCACCTCGGTGGATTCCCAACCATCCCAGCGACGTGCCTGCCCTGGTGCATCACTAGGTTGCGTGGGCACCATCAAAGGACCAGAAACATAGTCGGTATGAAAGCGCAGCAGCTCACCATCGGCAGTTTTGAGCAGCCCCGCACCGGGAGTATTGGGCAGCTCATAGGCATCGGCAACACCAAGCACCTGTCGAGATTCCGCCGAAGAGAAGGTCTTGAGCCCAATGCGATAGCTCAAGTGAGAATCCAAACCACGCAGCTTGCCTTCCTCTAAACGCTGCGAAGCCAACAGCAGATGCATGTGCAAAGAACGCCCAAGCCTGCCCACCGCCACAAAAAGATCCGCAAAATCTGGGTGCTGGCCAAGCAGCTCCGAAAACTCATCCACCACAATGACCAAGGCCGGCATGGCTTCGAGGTCTGGGCGATGCTCACGAGCCGCCATGTATTCGCCCACATTGGCAAAATTGCCGGCCTTTCTTAAAAGCTCCTGGCGCCGGTGCATCTCACCTGCGATTGCTGCGTGCATGCGCTCTACCAGCACGGCTTCTTCAGAAAGATTCGTAATCACCGCGGAGGTATGCGGCAGCTTTTCTAGACCCAAGAACGTAGCGCCGCCTTTGAAATCCACCAGCACAAAATTCAACGTCTCTGGATCATGCAGGCCAGCAAGCGATACCACCAGGGTGCGCAGCAACTCGGACTTGCCACTACCGGTAGCGCCCACGCATAGCCCGTGCGGGCCCATGCCGCCGTGGGCGGACTCTTTGAGATCTAAGAGCAAGCTTGCGCCATCTTCACGCACACCGATGGGCACTTGGAGGCGCTGAGGACCTCTCGCCACCCAACGCTTGCGCAACTGCTCTACCTCAGGAAATAGCCCCTCCAGAGGCTGCAAGCCCTGGGTGGTGCCGGCTTGTGCATCGCTGGTGGCAAGGCTTCGCGCCAGTTGCGCAGCCGCAGGCACGCTGGCGAGCTCTACCTGGCCTAGATCTTCCATACCGGCTTCGGTGAGCACGCTGATTCGATCATCCTGGGCAATGAGCACCAAACCTTCTGCCTCTGCCAACGCCACCATCGGGTGCAGCTCTGCTTGAGCAAGCGAGCCTTCAAAACACAACAGCAAGGTGCGATCGGCGCGAAGCCCAGGCATGCTCGTTGCATCGTGATCCTTGGCATCCACCACCTGCACCCCATGATGGGCATCAGCGGTGGTGTGCGCTAGCCACTTCAACCACTGCCACTGATCAAGACGCCGCAGGGGCTCATCTACCTCAATGCTCACATGCGCCGGCTGGTGGTGATAGGCCAGTTGCAGCAACATCTGGCGGATCAAACCCGGCGCCTGTTCGCCCACCACCGCGATGATGGGAAAGGCCTGGGGCTGCAGCACAACGGGCATTTCTGGGATGGTGCCAACGGCGCGAACCACTCTGCGCAGCGCAATGGCGCACACCGGGTCTAGATCTTCTGCATTGCCTGGATCTTCTACCTCAATCGGCGTGCATAACGGAGTGCGCCCCACCCCCAGGCGCACCGCCATGAAGTGCTCATGCTGCGGATCGCGCTGCTCGCGGTGCTCGACGAGCCCCTGGCTTAACGTATTGGCATCTGGGTGCAGCGTGTGTTCCCTCTGGCGCTGGATAGCGGCGTGCTCTAAAGCCTGATCACGCAAGAACACCAAGTGCCGCAGGTAGGAGCGGCGGGTGTCGTCTTCTTCATTGCTGCCCTTCGGCTGCAGCATCGCCAACATCGATACCACCATGAACAGCGGAAACATCATCATCATTGGATTAAAGGTGGCCTGAGAAAGCACCATAAACGCCACCATCGCCACCATGGCCAACACCATCACCACCGGCATGATGATCCTCGGCCACGGCAATGGTTGCGGTTGTTGTGCTTTAGGCACCGCCTGAGCTTTGAGATTGCCCGTAGGCAAATCCGGCACACTTGCTGCCTCGATGGTGATATCCGACGGTGTATCAACACTGTGGGCGTCGGTGGTGTGCGGCAGTGGTGCGTCGAAAAGCTTGCGCGCCAACGTGCGAGTCATGACAATCAATCCCCCTTGTGATCATTCCCCCAAAGATGTGTACCCCCGTACACAATCTCCGGTGCCACGCGCCTTGCGGTGGACACAGCACCGAGCTTAGGTCAAGATAGCTTGCAGCAAAAGGGATAGCGTGCGATTGGGGAATCGCACAGGTTTGCTGCCCGATTGCGCTTTCGCTGCTTGAGTAGGCACAACGATCTCAAGCATTCACACCAAGGGGGAATTTTTGTGCACGTCGTAGACCAGGACATTCGGCTGCATTTTCGCATCAATTCCGGCAGGACAACTGCCAAAGTCCAAGCCGTAGACATGTCGATTCCGGCAAGCTCTAGCATCGCCGAAGTGCTCGCAGAGGTGCTCGACCTTGCCCAAGCACCAGCAGTGAGCGTGCCGTGGCAAGCCACCACACCGGCCGGCATTGAAATTGATGCCAACGAATCCATTGCCAATATCGGGCTCACGCACGGCTCGGTGGTGATGCTTCGGCCACGCAGGCCAACGCCAGTGCCAGTGCTGCGCGATTCAGCCGAAGCGGTATCGGCACTGGCGCAATTCGAACGCCCAGCACGGCATACCTCCATCGTCGCCGCAGCCACGGGAGCATTGGGGTGCATCGCACTGCTGTGTTTGAGCGCGTCTGGGCTTCATGCCGCCCTTGCTTGCGTGATTGCCGCAGTACTGCTCACGAGCGCTTTTACGTTTAAACCCAATGCGCTGATCATGCCCATGATTGCCACGCTTGTAGGCATTGCTGCCGGAATCTATGTCACCGGCCACCACGCAGAAGATGGTGTGTGGGGTTTGCTTGCCGGCGTAGTGGCAGCAATGAGTGCGATCGGGGTGTGCTGGGTGATCGTTCGGCTGCGCACCGGGGTGCATTTGCGATTTCGCCACCTGGATTGCTCAGCACAAGGCCAGGCCATTGGCCTAGGACGAGGTGGTGCTTCCAAGCGAGGCTCGACAAGGCGGGCAGGTAGCCATAGCGGGGCAACAGCGCTGCCGCAGGGCGAGGCAATGCGAAGCCCTGCAGCATCTGGGCGCAAAGGCCAGCAGGCATACGAGCTTGAGGATGTATCAGGCACGAGTGCAGAGCAAAAACACCACAAACACCCAGCGCAACTGGGGTGTTCCGGGGTATTAAGCCGCGAAGAAGCCGATGCGTTACGCACCTCCTGCATTGCCAGCTTGGCTTCCTGCTTCTTGCTTGGCTGCGGCGTGCCAGCAGGTTGGATGCATCAGCACTACCTCAGTGATCCCCTGGGGTGGCTGGTAGGTGCCAGTGCCCTGGTCATCTTAGGCGGTGCGCTGCTTGCCCTTGCAGCACCCCTGCTTGCCGCACACCTTGCGGGCCTGAGCGTACCGCGGGTGCCAACTGCCGGGGAGGATCTAGGCCACGGCGATGCAGAACATGATCCGATGGTGCTCAATGAACAAGCCAAGGTAGCACGCGTGATGTTTAATGGCCTCCACCTCGCCATTACCATCACCTCTGTACCGGCGCTGCTACTGCTTGCCGTTGGGAGCCTGCCAAGTGTGGGCATGCATGGTCACGCCGGTGCGTGCGTCGCACTCGGATTATCCGTGGCCTTGGCCTTACTCTTGCACGCACATCGGCATCAATCAGCACTGAGCATCTGGTGCATGTGGCTGGTGGCAATGGCAGCGCTGCTCAGCGCAAGCATCAGTGCCGCAGCACATGGGCACTGGGCATGGTTGAGCTTAAGCGGGCTCGCCTGCGGAGCCCTAGCACTAGCGAGTGCTTGGTCGCCGCGTTTACGCAACTTGGCACCTACCACCGTGGTGTGGATTGAGCGCCTCGAAGCGGCCAGCGTATGCCTGGCCATTCCTTTAACCTTGCAGATCTTAGGCTTATTTAGCCTGCTCAGGGGGCATGCAGGATGAGCCTCATGCTGAAGCACTTGAAGTATTTGCTTGGATTTTCGCCCTGCTTGGGTACACGCCGCGCTGGCGCTGGTGCCAGCGGGAGGGTCGGCAGCGCTAAATCCGGCAGCGCTAGAACCGGCAGCGCGATGGCCGCGGCGACGGCAGCGGCGATCACCCTTTCGGCGGTGGCATGTGTTCCGCACAGCCTGCTTCCCGCAGCGTATGCAGCAGAATGCCCCGAGACGGTTGGCGCCGATACTGAGCAAATTGCCTCCCAGGCACTAAGAAGCGATGCGTATCGACCTGCGCATCGTTTTGCCGATGGCACCGGAGTTACGGTGGCCGTGATCGATACGGGTGTGGAGCCACATCCTCGCCTGCGCCTGCACCCAGACAATGAGCCTGGAGATTGCCAAGCTCACGGCACCATCGTGGCCGGGGTAATTGCTGCGCACGACAACGGTGATGGCGTGGTGGGCGTTGCCCCTGGTGCAGAGATCTTAGGTATTCGCCAGGAAGGCGATCAGCGCCGTGAAGATACTGCCGGCACCATCGCCACCTTGGTCGATGCCATCGACGAAGCGATTGAGCACCACGTGCAGATCATCAATATTTCGGTGGTGGCCTGCGTGCCACCGGGCACAGCGCTCGCGAACACTGCCTTAGATCAGGTGATTCAAAAAGCCGAGGCACACGGCATCGTGATTGTGGCTGCGGCTGGAAATATTGGCGGCCCATGCGCCGAGCACAGTCAAGCGCTTCCTGCCTCACATCCCCTGGTGGTAGGCGTTGGAGCCACCAGCGATGAGCGCACCCTTGCCACATATTCCATGCCGGTTGAAGGCTTTGCCTTCAGTGCCCCTGGGCATGTGATGGCAGCAGTTGATCCTCGCGGCCCCGGTTTGGCTGCAGCTACCAGCAGCTATAACACCACCGCGGTGTTTGAAGGCACGAGCTTTGCTGCCCCATTGGTGGCAGGCACCTTTGCATTGCTGCGCCAACGCCATCCCGATGCTTCTCCTGCACAATTACGCGCCATGCTCCAACACAGCGTTGATCCAAATACTGGGGTGGTAGATCCGCTTCGCAGTGTGACGTTTAGGCACGAAGATGCCCAGCACCATCAGGTGCAACTTTTGGCGCGTAGCCCTATAAGAACGCAGGGCTTATCCAAACTGTTGTTGTTATTACTTGGCGCAAGCCTGCTGGGCATTGTTGTACTAGCACTTGGCCGAAGCCGTGAGCACACTAGCTAAGGCCTAGAGGTTAAGGCTTAGGCGTTAAGGCGTAGAGGCGAGCATGGGATCCAGCGCTGGAAACATCCCCATTTTCCAGCCAACCCATGTAATGCCAAGCACGGTAATCCATGCGGCGAGCACCGTGCCTGAAATCAGTGAATAGCGCACCTTTTTCGGCTGCGGCTGATACCAGTTGCTAAAGCGATCATAGGAAGACACACCCCAGCCGAGCAGCCTGGCAGCCCAATGCACCTCGAGGCTTAGTACACCGATGCCGACAAATACGGTGAGCCAACCTGGCCCTGGAAATGGAATGGTGATCAGCCCGACAATCACAATCAGGGTGCCTAAGGTGAGCACGGCCGGGCGAACGAGGAATCCATAGCGGCGCTGTTTGAGCGCCTCGTGGTTGCGTTCTAAACGCTCTACTTTTTCAGCAACTGCATCACGCATACTGGCCACGGCACATTCCACCTCCTTCAAGCACGAGCAACCGTTAGCTTGGCATAGCCTTGTCCATCTAGACAAGGGGTTCAGCCCAAGTGTAGCGCTTGTTGGTGCGCACACCGCAGGTCATTATCAAGCTCACAGCCTGCTCACATGAGCTTTTTAGGCCACAGCCACCACACCGGCTCCTCCCGCCGACGCAGATGTCTTGGCCAAAGCGCGCTGGAGGCTAAGGTTGCGCGGCTTCTTCTTGCGCTGCTTGCTCTTCTTGCTGTTGCTCTTCTTCTGCCTGCTCTTGCGGCGTAGGTGATGGTGTGGCCGAGTCACTATCTGCAGCCGCGGCCGAGGATGAAGCAGCCGGCGTGGGCTGGTCTTGCTGCGCGGATCCAATAAAGCTGCGCCCAGCGGCTGAGGCCGAAAGTTCGCTGCCTTCAGGCAACAGGCGAAGCAGCACCCAAGGAATCATCACCGGCTGCGCCAAGCCCAGGGCCGGGTAGTGTGCATCGCTGATTCTGTGCCGAAGCCCCGACTCCCCTATGACGTGCGTGCCGTTGATGGTGCGCACCCCAATGGAAGTACCAAAGGTGTGGGCATGGGTGGCCACCGAGGTACCGGCCAAGGCCACTGCGTGATGAAGCAACTGTTCACTGGATGCATTGAGCACGCCAACGTGATGGGTAAATCCATCCTGTTCCCAGCGCGTTTGAATACATACCGGCTGGGCTGCAGGATTGATCCACTCCACGGTGCTTTCTGGTAAATCGATGCTGCGTTGGGCATCGGCACGTTGCGTTAATTCGGTGCGCCCAAGCGTTTTGAGGTTATTTCCCAAATCGAGCAGGATATCGCGTTGCAGTGGTGTGAGCGCGACTATGCCTTGGGGCAGGCTCAACCAGGCTTGATCTTCTGCCTGCAAGATATCGCCTTGCCACTGGGGCACCGGCGGAGCTTCGGTGATGGCATTGAGCACATCTTCTGGCGGGCGCCACCTGGCAGTAGCGTGGTCGATATCCATGTGCCTTCGTATCACCCTGCCTTCAGGGGTATCTGCCGGTGGCAACAGCAGGCGTTGATTGTGGCTGATAATCCATTCATCGCTGCCGACCGCAGCCAAAATCCCTTTGCTTTTTGCCATGCGTGGCACGGTTTCTTGGCCAAGCACCACGTCTTGGACCTCACCGGGGATTCTCGGAATTCCTTCTGTGGGCGTATTGGCACCTTGGGTGGTGCACAGGCTCCACGATGGCTGTTCTATTGGTGATTCACTTAAAATCCCGGGCGCGTCGATGATGCCCACGGGTGCTGCGATGGGTGTGTTTTTCAAGATCTGATCGCCTGCTTTAATCGGGTTCGCAGGCTCGCCTACCAGCAGCCTTGCCGATGCCAAATTGGCTACCGGGTGCAACACTTCTTCTTCGCGCACCAGTAATTGCCCGCTTTTTGCCTTCAGAATCGGCGCATCGCCTGGGTCGGGCTCGGGCTTGAGCCACGCCAAGGCGGCAGATCCTACACAGAGCAAGATGCTAATGGCTAGGCCTGCGGCCACAGCTTTTCGACGTTTGCCGAGTGGATCATGCAACATGCGCTCGTCGCCAAGCGCTACCCCAAGCTCGAGCCTTCTGCTTAAAAACTTGTGCCCTGAAACTTGGGCTTTGGTGGTGGGACGCATCGGTGGCTGCGCCATAGTGGCCTCCTAGTGTTGGAACTTCCCCTCACTAGGAATTAGACGCAAATACGCTGCCTGCGGTTCCCAACTTTTTTAATCCAGGCTTCGCACTGCCCTGGTATCCATGGCGCGTTGAGCCAATTCCTCTGCCGGCGGATAATCCACCTGTACCAAGCTCAAGCCCTTGGCTGGGGCTACCGGCACGTTATTTGAGCGGCTGGTTTGGCTCAGCAGTGAACGAGTAAATGCATCATCGCGGCGGCCTTCGCCAACCACCAGGCAGGCGCCTACCAAGGAGCGCACCATGGACCAACAAAAGGCATCGGCCTGTACCCGCGCCTCGTAGAGCTGCGGTTCTTCCTCGGTGGAAATATCGTGCCAGGTAAATGCCTGCAGCTCGCGGATGGTGGTGGCACCGTCGCGGTGTTTACAAAAAGCGGCAAAATCGTGCAGCCCGATCAGTGCTTGTGCTGCATCATTCATGCGCTGGAGATCCACCGGCTTGGCCCAGGTGGCCGTATCAACCGCCCTGGTAGGCAAGGCGCCGCGGGGGTGGGTGGTGATGCGATAGCGGTAGTGGCGCGCCAGGGCAGAAAAGCGCGCGTCGAAGCCCTTAGGGGCGAATTCGCAGCGGTGGATGCGCACGTCTTCGGGCAACAGGCGCGCGAGCCTTCGCACAAGCCTCCTCGGATCGCCGTCGATGCTTCGAGTATCCAAGGCACTTGCTGGAACGTCGAAGTGCGCCACCTGCCCGGTGGCGTGTACCCCTGCATCGGTTCTTCCTGCCACGCTGAGTGCAATGGGTTCGCGCAGGATCAATTGGAGTGCATCTTCGAGCACTCTTTGGACTGTTCTTAGATCTTGGTTGCCTTGGCGTGCCCAGCCATGAAAATTGCTGCCATCATAGGCAAGGTCGATGCGGATCCTAGGCATGCGTCCCCGCTGTTGCTGCCTTGGGGCGGGCGTGCTGGATTAGGGCGCTGGCAAAAAGCAGCATCCACAGTGCACCGCTATCTACGGCGATGTGTTGGAAAAGGCCAAATGAGGCTGGCGCTGGGCTAAGCACGAAGAAGAGATAGCCGCCTACAGAAATCACCAGCACGATCAAGGTGATAATGGCCTGGGGTTTGTTTAATAAAGGCTTGGAGGCCTGCTTGAGCAGCGGCTCATAGCGCAGCGCAATGATGGCGTTGCTGAGCATGACTACCCATAGGGCAATGCACCCTACGCCGAAGGCGAGTTGGTGTGCGATCACGCTATCGCCCACATCGAGCATGGCGCTTAAGATCAGGCAGATACCCACGATAGCCAGGCCGAAGGCGCTGATCAGCGCGCCACGATAGGGCGGGGTTTTCGCGGCCGCTCCCCGGTGGTCTACACCGATGGCACGTAGTGCCGTCGCACTAAGCAGGAGTAGAAGGCCTGCGAATTGGAAGCCGATGATGTAGAAGATGTGCCCTGGGCTGCATACTGCTCGCGGCATGGTCACATCGAAGAGCACTTCGCATTCGCGTGCGCCTAAGTCGCTGATGTACATGGTGTCTGGCAGATAGGTGCCATCCCACATGAGCATGGCAATGAATTGGCCAAGCCAGAGCAGTGCTACCGCCGGCAAGATGGCGAAGCCTGCTACGGAGAGCTTGTTGCGGTTTTTAAACACGGCCTATTCCTTTGCATCGCGTGTGCGGTGGTGCAGTCTGGGTTGAGCATAGCCAAAAAACGGGCCGAAGCGTATCTGCTTCGGCCCGTGTAAGTAAAGGAAAGAGGTTTAGTTCTCTTCTTCCTTAGCCTCGGTCTCGGTTGCTTCTGCCTCGGTGGCTTCTGCAGCGTTGTCCTCGGTGTTCTCCTCAGCCTGTGCTTCTTCGGCCTGCTTGGAAGCAGCGGCGCGAGCAGCACGGTTGGCCTCGTTGGAGACGGTCTCTTCGAGCACCAGGGAGATCTGGCTCATGGGAGCGTTGTCGCCCTTGCGGTTCTCGAGCTTGACGATGCGGGTGTAGCCACCCTCGCGGCCCTCGAACTGGGGTGCAAGGTTGTCAAAGAGGTGCTTGACGATCTCTTTGTTGTTGACCAGCTTGAGCACGTTGCGGCGGTCGGCGATGGTGCCGGACTTTGCCTTGGTGATCAGCTTTTCTGCGTAAGGACGCAGCATCTTAGCCTTGGCATCGGTGGTCTTGATGGCACCGTGCTCGAACAGTTGTGC
Organism: Corynebacterium pseudopelargi; assembly: GCF_003814005.1. Taxonomy (NCBI): domain Bacteria; kingdom Bacillati; phylum Actinomycetota; class Actinomycetes; order Mycobacteriales; family Corynebacteriaceae; genus Corynebacterium; species Corynebacterium pseudopelargi. The sequence continues at coordinate 1,954,352 of NZ_CP033898.1, forward strand.
CGCGAGGTTGGACAGAATGTGCTTCTGGTGGCTCGCGGAACCGCCGAGGCGGGCGCCCTTCTTAGGGGTAGGCATAGTGTTCTCCTCGTAAACGGATGTTGTGAGCGCGTTGGGTCACAGGTGGTGACCCGTGGGGGCTTTTACTCGGAATCTTCCGGGTCCGTGTCCACGTAATCGCCGGTAGCGGCGTCGTAGCCTTCAAGCTGAGTGGGGTCGAAATCCTCAGGGGTGTCCTTGAGGCTCAGGCCCAAACCGGCGAGCTTGATCTTGACCTCGTTGATCGACTTCTGGCCGAAGTTGCGGATGTCCAGCAGGTCCGATTCGGTGCACTCTGCGAGCTCACCAACGGTGTGGATATCTTGACGCTTCAGGCAGTTGTAGGAACGAACAGAGAAGTTCAGGTCCTCGATCGGAGTGCCGTAGGCAGCGATGTATTCGGTCTCCTGCGGGGAGGGGCCGATTTCGATGCCTTCGGCTGCAGTGTTGAGTTCGCGTGCCAAACCGAAGAGTTCCACCAGGGTCTTGCCTGCCGACGCAAGGGCGTCGCGGGGAGCCATGGAGTTCTTGGTTTCCACGTCGATGATCAGCTTGTCAAAGTCGGTGCGCTGCTCAACACGAGTAGCCTCGACCTTGTAGCTCACCTTCAGCACCGGGGAGTAGATCTGATCCACGGGGATGCGGCCGATTTCGCTGGTACCGGAGTACAGCGTTGCCGGAACATAACCGCGGCCACGCTCCACAATCATCTCGATCTCAAGGCTGCCCTGCTCGTTGAGGGAAGCGATATGGAGATCGGGGTTGTGGATCTCAACACCTGCTGGGGGCTCGATGGTGCCTGCGGTCACTTCGCCTGGGCCTTCGGCACGCAGGTACATCACGACCGGCTCATCGGAGTCGGAGGACAGCACCAATCCCTTGATGTTCAAGATGATGTCGGAAACATCTTCCTTCACACCGTTGATGGTGGTGAACTCGTGCAGCACGCCGTCGATCTTCACGCTGGTGACAGCGGCACCAGGGATAGAAGAAAGCAGGGTGCGGCGCAGCGAGTTGCCGAGGGTGTAGCCAAAGCCCGGCTCGAGCGGCTCAATGATGAACCGGGAACGAGCGGAATCCACATACTCTTCGGTGAGAGTAGGGCGTTGAGAAATGAGCATGAAGAGGACTCTCCTTGAGGTGACGACCGCTATTTGACGTCTGTGGACGGAAAGGAAAATTCGAGTGGCAGTAAACGCGTGGTGCAGGTGCACCACATGGTGCGATTACTTCGAGTAAAGCTCGACGATGAGCTGCTCTTGCAGCGGAACGTCGATCTGAGCGCGCTCGGGCAACTGGTGCACGAGGATGCGCAGGTTAGCCGGCACGACCTGCAACCATGCAGGAACGACGGCGTCGACCAGGTTCTCCTGAGCCTCTTCGAACCACAGCATCTTCTGCGACTTGTCGCGAACATCGATGATGTCGTACTGGGAGACACGGTAGGAAGGAACGTTAACCTTCTTGCCGTTGACCAGGAAGTGGCCGTGGGACACGAGCTGACGTGCCTGGCGGCGGGTGCGTGCAAGACCTGCACGGTAGATCACGTTGTCCAGGCGAGACTCGAGCAGAATTACCAGGTTGTCACCGGTCTTGCCGGGCAGGCGGTTAGCTTCTGCGTAGTAACGGCGGAACTGCTTTTCCAGAACGCCGTAGGTGAAACGAGCCTTCTGCTTCTCTTGGAGCTGCAGGAGGTACTCAGACTCTTTGATGCGAGCGCGGCCGGCCTGCCCCGGAGGGTAAGGACGACGCTCGAATGCCATGTCTCCGCCGACAAGGTCGACGCGGAGGCGGCGGGACTTACGGGTTGCTGGGCCGGTATAACGAGCCATAGTAAGTTACCTTTCCTTTCTTAAACGCGACGACGCTTCGGCGGACGGCAGCCATTGAAGGGCTGAGGGGTGACGTCGGTGATCGACGAAACCTCAAGGCCGGCAGCCTGCAGAGAACGGATAGCGGTTTCGCGGCCCGAGCCCGGACCCTTAACGAAAACGTCAACCTTCTTCATTCCGTGGTCCATTGCCTTGCGGGCAGCGTTCTCAGCAGCAAGCTGTGCAGCGAACGGGGTGGACTTGCGGGAGCCCTTGAAGCCAACGTGGCCGGAGGACGCCCAGGAGATCACAGCACCATTAGGGTCCGTGATGGACACGATGGTGTTGTTGAAGGTGGACTTGATGTATGCGTGGCCCTGAGCCACGTTCTTCTTTACGACGCGACGGCCGGTACGGCGTGCGCCACTACGTGCTTTTGGAGGCATGAATTACTTCTTCTTTCCGGCGATCGTCTTCTTCGGGCCCTTGCGCGTGCGGGCGTTGGTCTTGGTGCGCTGACCGCGAACGGGCAGACCACGACGGTGGCGCAGACCCTGGTAGGAACCAATTTCGATCTTGCGACGAATATCAGCCTGTACCTGGCGGCGGAGGTCACCCTCAACCTTCCAGGTTGCTTCGATAACGTCACGAAGAGCAGAAAGCTGCTCATCGCTCAAGTTGTCGGTGCGCAGGTCCGGGGAAATGCCGGTCTCTTCAAGCAAGGTGGCGGCACGGGCGGGGCCGATGCCGTAGATGTAAGTGAGTGCAACCTCCATGCGCTTATTGCGCGGGAGGTCAACTCCAGCTAGACGTGCCATGTGGCAGTACCTTTCCGGTTGTTACGGTGGTTTTCTCCATACTCGCCCTCGCACATGGCATACGCTTTGCCCGGTCGGCGCCGGACGATGGGTATGCACGTCATACGAGGCTCCAGCCACCGTCGCTGGAGGTATCCATCACTCACGCTGCTAGAACAGCGGCGCGGTTTGAGAGTATGAAGGCTGAAATATTGCTTATTTGTAGCGGTAAACGATGCGACCTCGGTTGAGGTCATAAGGTGAAAGCTCCACTACAACGCGATCCTCGGGGAGGATGCGGATATAGTGCTGGCGCATCTTGCCACTGATATGAGCGAGCACCTTGTGCCCGTTGTCGAGCTCGACGCGGAACATTGCATTAGGCAAAGGCTCGATAATTCGACCCTCAACCTCGATTGCGCCTTCCTTAGCCATAGCCTCCACTTTCCTGAGACTCTTGCCAGCATTATTGCTGCTCAAAAGCCTGAATGTTTGGAATGTTTACCTTGGCGTGGCACATAAGTGCACACACCAACGTTCCACACTACACACAAGCTGCGAAAATACCAAACGCTCCTGCCACGGCTCGGCGTGGCAGGAGCGATCGGAACTGATATTGCGCTAGAACACGTACACCATATCGCCGTTTTGAAGGGTATCGAAGTACTTCACGGAATCGTCGTGGCGCAGGTGGATGCAGCCATGCGACATCACATTCGGATCGCCCTCATGGAAGGCAATGCCGTTGTTGGTGAAGTACACGGCATTCGGCATCGGAGCGTTGTTGAACTCGCGAGACACCTCATCTTTGACCTTGCGGTTGACGATGTGGCGTCCGGTGGGGGTTTCATAGCCCGCACGGCCACTCGAGATTGGCACCGGACCATAGGTGATCTTGCCGTCTTCTTGCAGCCAGGATTCCTGCTTGGCTAGGTCGATGCAGGCATCAGCCTCTTTGGGGCAGGGGTTTTCCGGGGTTACGGGCTCTACCTGGCGCGGTGCCGGTGCAGGCACGGTGCGCTCGGCGATCAGGCCTGGGAAGAAGGCCTCGACGGTGGAGTCGATGGCGATCAGGGTTTGCTCGCGAAGCTCAACCGGAAGCACCTCGGCCTGCTGGCGCAGTGTTTCGCGCAGCTGCCATGCACCATCGCGGGTTTGCTGGCCGAACTGCTGCAGGCTGTCGTTGATGCGCTGGTTGAGTTGCTCTGCCGGCTGGGTAACGGTGCCGGGCAGTTGGATGAGCTGATCCAGGCTAGAAGGCAGCTTCAGCGAGCCGAAATCCTGTGCGTTGGCCGGTTGCTGGGCAGCAACCAGGGCGACGGTGGCGGCGGTGGTGCCAACTACTGCGGCGGCACGACGGCGCAGCGGGGACTTCTTTGCGTGGCGAGGCTTGTATGACATGGCAGCTACTATAAACCCTTCTTGAACAAAATCGCGCATCCTTGCACGAATGTCTCGCGTTGTTTCCATCACCTAAATGATGCGACTTTCATAAATCTATCGAAAAAGCGCCAGGTGACGTTACATCTTTTTTTAGGCTCTCATCGTTTTTCGTGGCGTGAGAATACGCGGGCCCTGATCAGTGGCAGCAACGGTGTGCTCCCAGTGCGCGGCATAGGAATCATCTTCGGTGACTACCGTCCACTCATCTTCGAGCACATAGGAATCGACGGATCCGAGGGTGAGCATGGGTTCGATAGCGAGTACGGAACCTGCCTGAATGATTGGGCCTTTGCCCGGCTTGCCTTCATTTTCCAAGTAGGGATCTTCGTGCATCGTGCGCCCGATGCCGTGTCCGCCGTAGCCATCGACGATTCCCAATGCCACACCAAAGCGTTGCTCCGCTGCGCGCGTCGCCTGTTCGAGGGCATGGGAGACGTCGCTAAGCCTATTGCCAGGAACCATAGCCTTCAGGCCTTCATAGAGCACAAACTCAGTGGCCTTGTTTAAGGCTTGGACGTCGTGGTCGAGCTCGCCAATGCCGAAACTGCACGCTGAATCGCCCACCCAGCCTTCGAAGGTGGCGCCGCAGTCGATGGAGACCAGATCGCCTTCTTTGAGGATCTTGCGGCTATTGGGGATGCCGTGAACGATCTCCTCATTGATCGATGCGCAAACAGAGGCCGGGAAGCCCTGGTAGCCCAAGAAAGTGGGAGTGGCACCGTGGGAGCGGATGACCTCTTCGGCAATACGGTCAAGATCAAGGGTGCTCATGCCAGCGGTTGCGGCTTCACGCACCGCATCCAAGGCCTCGCCTACGATCCGGCCAGCGGCCTCCATGGCGTCGAGTTCGCCTGGGGTTTTGGCGGGGATGGTTTTGCGTTTTCTTCTAAAAGCCATGGGCTTTCCTCTTATACGTTGTGGAGCAATGAGAAACACCGGGGCAGCCTTGCCGCACCCGGTGTTGAAATTTTTTGGTGTTAGCTCTGAAGAGCCTCGAGGGTGCGTGCGTTGATTTCTTCCACGCTACCTTCGGCGGTGATGTTGATGATCTGATCGCCGTAGTAATCAATCAACGGGGCAGTTTCAGATCGATACACCTCAAGGCGGGTGCGGATGGTGTCTTCATTATCATCGGCACGGCCGCGGCCAAGCATGCGCTCTACCACCACGTCCTCGGAGACCTGGAAGTTGATTACGCCGTCGAGCTTGGTGCCGAACTCTTCAAGGAAACCGTTGAGGATATCGGCCTGTTCCACGGTGCGCGGGAAGCCATCGAGGAGGAAGCCATTGTTGGCGTCTTCTTCTTGCAGGCGAGCCTTGACCATGCGCGCGGTGACGTCGGTAGGCACGAGCTTGCCGGCGTCGATGTACTCCTGAGCTTCCTTACCCAGGTCGGTGCCTTCGCCGATGTTGGCGCGGAAGAGATCACCGGTGGAGATGTGGGGGATGCCGAGCTTTTCGCTCAGGATCACCGCTTGAGTGCCTTTACCAGCACCGGGAGGGCCAAGGAGTACCAGACGCATTATTTCAACAATCCTTCGTAGTTACTTTGCAGCAGTTGCGATTCGATCTGCTTGACGGTGGTCAGTGCCACGGACACCATAATCAAGATGGCCGTACCACCGAATGGCGTTGCACCAGTGGCGCCGCCACCGCTCACACCTAAATCTAGCGCGATGTTTGGTAGCACCGCGATAAAGCCCAGGTAGAGCGCGCCCACAAACAGCAGACGATTCATCACATATCCAAGGTACTCGGCTGTGGGGCGTCCTGGGCGAATTCCAGGGATAAAGCCGCCGTATTTCTTCATGTTCTCGGCCTGCTCGTTCGGGTCGTATTGCACCGAAACGTAGAAGTAGGAGAAGAAGATGATCAGCACGAAGTACATCACGATGTACTGCCAGGAGCTGGGCTGTTGGAGGTGAGCGATCACGTTGCGCTGCCACCAGCTATCAGAAACCTCGGCGCTGCCGGAGTTGATGATCTGGGTGATCAGCACAGGCATGTAGATCAAAGAGGAGGCGAAGATCACGGGGATCACGCCGGCCTGGTTCACCTTCAGCGGCAGGTAGGTAGAAGAGCCACCGTACTGGCGTCGGCCAACCATGCGCTTGGCGTACTGCACCGGGATGCGGCGCTGGCCTTGCTCAACAAAGACCACGCCGATCACCAGCAAGATCACAGCGGCCAGCACAACACCGAAGACCACGCCACCGGAGCTGTTGAGGATATTGGCGCCATCAGAAGGCAGGCGCGTAGCAATGCCGGCGAAGATCAGCAGCGACATGCCGTTGCCCACACCGCGCTCGGTGATGATCTCACCGAGCCACATGACCAAGATGGCACCGGCGGTCATGGTGGTGACCAGCACCACCAAGGTCCACACCGAGGCGTCGTCGACAAGCACCTGCACGCCTGCGCCGAGGAGCTGCTGGCGATCTGCAAGGGCCACAATGCCGGCGGATTGCAGCAGTGCTAGTGCCAAGGTGAGGTAGCGGGTGTACTGGTCCATCTTGGCCTGACCCGATTGCCCCTCCTTTTTCAGCTCCTCAAATTTAGGAATCACCACGGTGAGCAACTGCACGATAATCGACGCGGTGATGTAGGGCATCACACCAATGGCGAAGATAGAAAGCTGCAGCAGCGCACCGCCGGAGAAGAGATTGATCAGCGAATAAACGCTTGAGGAGTCGGCGGTGAGGTCACGCAGCCTTCCACTGATGCTTGCGTAGTCCACGCCTGGGGAAGGGATCTGGGCACCAATTCGATACAGCACGATCAAAGCGATGCTGATCAGAATCTTCTTGCGCAGATCCGCGTCCCGGAATGCCTGAGTAATGGCGGACACTTATCCTCCTGGGCTCTGCGTTACTACCCCAAAGGGTGTGGCACAGAGTTCACGTGGTTGTTTTCGGGCCAGGCGCTGGGCATGTGCAAAGCCAGTTGGGCTCTGACTTGCCAGCACTTGGGGTCTTCACAGTCTTAGACGCAGTCACTCTACCACCCAGGTTGTATTGCTCATAGCAGTACGCCTGCGCACAGCCATCGAGATCACCAAGAAAGAAGTAATGTGACTGGCAACGTCGAAAAGCTTTTTGCGTTATCCATCCCACTTCACTCGGATCGTTTGGCACGTACCTGCCAATGAAGATAAGGAGCGCCACATGGCATCTGTGACCTTCGAACAAGCCACGCGCATCTACCCCGGCGCGAGCAGCCCATCAGTAGATCACATCTCACTAGAAATCCAAGACGGTGAATTCCTCGTGCTCGTAGGGCCTTCCGGCTGTGGAAAGTCCACCACCTTGCGCATGCTCGCCGGACTGGAAGAGGTAAATGAAGGCCGCATCCTCATCGGTGATCGTGACGTAAGCAATGTGGCGCCAAAAGACCGCGACATCGCAATGGTGTTTCAAAATTACGCGCTATACCCACACATGAGCGTGCGCGAAAATATGGGCTTCGCCCTCAAAATGGACGGGCGCTCGAAGGAAGAAATTTCACAAAGAGTAGAAGACGCCGCCCGCATGCTGGACCTCAGCGAGCTGCTCGACCGCAAACCCAAAGCACTCTCGGGCGGTCAGCGCCAGCGCGTGGCCATGGGGCGAGCCATTGTGCGCGAACCCCAAGTCTTTCTCATGGACGAGCCCCTATCCAATTTGGACGCCAAACTGCGCGTGCAAACCCGCACACAAATCGCCTCACTGCAGAAGAAACTGGGCGTGACCACGGTGTATGTTACCCACGACCAAACCGAGGCGCTCACCATGGGCGACCGGATCGCCGTGCTCGAATCCGGCGTGCTCCAGCAAGTGGGCACCCCGCGTGAGCTGTATGAACGCCCCGCCAACGCCTTTGTGGCCGGCTTTATCGGCTCACCTGCAATGAACCTGCACACCTTCAAGGTTGAAGGCGATCAGGCCGTGCGCGGCGATGCGCAGATCCCACTAAGCCCAGCCACCCTTGCCGCCTTAGAACAAGAAGGCGCCAGCACCATCACCTTGGGCTTTCGCCCGGAGGCACTCGAGATTGCTCAACACGAAGGCCCCGGCCATCTGCCCCTGCTCATCACCTTGGTAGAAGAACTCGGCTCCGATACCTATCTTTATGGCGCGCTGGAAGGCGCCTCTGGCCGGCACGCCGCCCCAGCGGGCGATCCTGACACCGAGCTAGGCAATCAGGTAGTCATCCGCACCACCCCCGGAGTAAGCCCCGCGGAAGGAAGCCGCATCTTTGCGCGCATTACCCCAGGTGGTTTGCATTGCTTTTCGACGTCCAGCGGCCTTCGTTTGCCGCAGTAATTACAGGGCGCGGGTGCTCGCGTGCTTGGGCGCTGGTGCTCGCGTGCTTGGGCGGGTCCGGGGCGGGCCTGGGCGGTGCCTAAGATGAAGCACTATGGCACAGGATCTTTCAAGCACCTATGAGTGGGTCACCCGGCTTGCCCAGGAATTCGATATAGACGCCGAGCTTGCCCGGGAAGTGGTGCCGGCTCTGTTGGATCTCACCCGCGATGTCGCCCACGAGCAAGCCCGGCCCGCAGCACCCTTGAGCGCCTTCTTGGTTGGTCTTGCCGCCAAGGGCGCAAGCGCAGAAGAAATCCAGGGGCTGATCAATAAAGCGCGAGCGCTTTTGTAGCTGCCAGCCCCCGTGGCGAGGGCTTTTGCCTAGGCTAAAGCATAAAGGCTGCACACATGCTGCCCCTTGCGCTGGCTAGAATCGGCAACTATGAGCCAGCACACTCCCATCCCTGTGAACGCAGAGCAAAACACCTTCGACGCACCGAAGGTAGGTAAGCGAAAAACTAAAGCCGCCGGCGTTCCAGGTGTGCTCCATGCAATGCAGCACGCGGTACCTAATAGGGCGCTGCTGCCGCTGCTCACAATGAATAAAGACGGCGGTATCGACTGCCCCGGCTGTGCTTGGCCAGAGCCTGCGCAAAGCGACCTCAACGTGGTGGAGTTCTGCGAAAACGGTGCGAAGGCCGTGGCTGAGGAAACTACTCCCCATCGCGCTACACCTGAGTTTTTTGCAAAGTATTCGGTAAGCGAACTGCGCGAGAAAACCGATCACTGGCTGGGCAAGCAGGGCCGTTTAACCACCCCCATGCTCTATGATCGCGATTCCGGCGATGATCACTACCGCCCCATTTCTTGGGACGAGGCCTATGAGCTTATGGCCTCCCAGCTGCAAAGCATTCGCCCAGAAGAGGCCATCTTCTATACCTCCGGGCGCGCATCGAATGAGGCCGCCTATATCTTTGGCTTGCTGGCTCGCAGGCTTGGCACCAATAACCTGCCCGATTGCGGCAACCTCTGCCATGAGTCCACCGGCTCTGCGTTGGGTGAAACCCTTGGCCTTGGTAAGGGCTCTGTAGTGATGTCGGATTTCTATAACACCGACCTCATTATTTCTGTTGGCCAAAATCCCGGCACCAACCACCCCCGCTCGCTCACAGCGTTGAAGAAGTGCAAGGACAACGGCGGCAAGATCGTAGCCATTAATCCGCTGCCCGAGGCTGGGCTGATTAGCTTTATGGAGCCGCAGTCGGTCAAAGGTGCGCTCGGTGTGGCCGAGAAACTTGCCGATGAATACGTGCAGGTTCGCCTCGATGGCGACCGCGCCTTCTTCCAGGCGCTGAATAAGGAATTGATTCGCCGCGACGCGATCGACCACGAATTCCTAGACACCTTCTGCTCTGGGGCAGAGGAAACGATCAAGCATCTGCAATCCCTTGACAATGCCGAGCTAGAGCGCGGCTCCGGGGTGCTTCAGCGCCAGGTCAATCGCGTGGCCGACATGGTGGAGGCCGCAGAGACGGTGGTGCTGAGCTGGACTTTGGGTGTAACCCAGCACAAAAACGCCGTGTACACCTTGCGCGAGATGGTCAACTTCCTGCTGCTTACCGGCAATATTGGTAAACCCGGTGCCGGTGCTGCTCCCCTGCGCGGGCACTCCAATGTGCAGGGCAACCGCACGGTGGGTATTTGGGAGAAGATGCCCGAGCACTTCTTGCAGGCCTTGGAGGATCGTTTCGGTTTCGATGTCCCCCGTGAGCACGGCTTTGATTCAGTGGATTCGATGCGTGCGATGCGCGATGGCAAGACCAAGTTCTTTATGTCGCTCGGTGGCAACTTCGTGCGCGTTTCACCCGATACCACCGTCATTGAGCAGGCTATGAGTTCCCAGGAACTTACCGTGCACTTATCCACCAAGCCCAATGGTTCTCATGCCTACCCAGGCCGTCGCTCGTTGATCCTGCCGGTGAAGGCGCGCACGGATAAAGATGTGCAGGCCAGCGGCCCGCAGAGGATCACGGTGGAGGATTCCTTCTCCTCTGTGCACGCCTCTATTGGTAAGCGCACTGCCAATAAGGATCTGGATTTGCAGTCCGAGGTAGAGATTATTGCCAAGACGGGCATTGCCACCTTTGGTGATGAGTTCTGGCAGCCGATGATCGATGATTATTCGGTGATTCGCGATCATATTGAGGCCACCATCGACGGTTTCGAGCGCTATAACGAGCGCATTGATATCCCCGGCGGCTTCTTCTTACCCAATGGTCCTCGTGAGCGCATCTTCAATACCTCCGACGGCAAGGCACAGCTGACGGTGAATGAAACCAACGTGATTGATTTGCCCCGTGGCGCTTTCCTGCTTTCCACGGTGCGTTCGCACGATCAGTACAACTCCACCATTTATGGCTTGGATGATCGCTACCGCGGCATCTCCAATGGCCGTCGCGTGGTGTTTGTCAGCCCCGAGGATTGCCGCGAGCGCCAGCTTCACCATGGCGATTTGGTCAATATTGTCTCTGAATATGATGGCATTCGCCGCGTGGCCCCCAATTTCCGCGTCGTTGAGTATCAAACCGCCAAGGATTGCGTAACGGCTTATTTCCCCGAGGCAAATGCGGTGATTCCGCTTTCCGAGGCCGCCGAGCACTCAAATACCCCGATTTCCAAGTCGGTGGTGGTACGCCTTGAGCCTGTGGGCATGACTGCAAACGAGGCCGAGGATCAGGGTCTGGTGCTTGAGGAGCAGCAAAAGTAGTGGGTAGGCTTTCGCGCAATATCGCGGTGAGCAAGTTCTCGCTTGTCGACGCCCCAGCACCCCACGTTGAGCGCCGCGCCGATGCCGTGGCTGTGGAGGAACCTTTAGAGGTACGCATTGGTGGAGAGGTAGTTGCCAGCACCATGCGCACTCCCGGCCACGACATTGAATGGTTGCACGGCTACCTTTTTGCCGAAGGCCTGATCCGTTCGGCCTCCGATATTGCAGAGGCTCGCTATTGTGCCGGTTCCACAGCAGATGGTGTGAACACCTATAACGTGCTGGAAGTGGATTTACGGCCCGGCGTGCGCGCGCCTGGGCTAGAGCACATTCGCATTCGCCCTGGCACTTCTGCCTGCGGGGTGTGCGGTTCGAGCTCCATGTACGCGGTACTCAATCGCGTTCCCGCCAAGCTCTGCCCTCCCCCACTGAGTGCCGAGCAGATCGCTGCGATGCCGCAGATCTTGCGCAAGCAACAAAAGCTTTTTCGACGCACCGGCGGCGTGCACGCTGCGGGTATCTTCAACGCTCAGGGCGAACTAGAGCTTCTACGCGAGGACGTCGGTCGCCACAACGCCGCCGATAAGGTCATTGGTGCGCTGCTGATGGATGATGCGCTTCCTGCGAAAGACAAAGTACTGGTGATGAGTTCTCGCGCCAGCTTCGAGCTGGTGCAAAAGGCCGCTCTGGCGGGCATTCCTGCCCTGGTTGCTGTTTCTGCTGCAACCTCTTTGGCCGTGGACTTAGCCCGTGCAAGCGGCATGATCTTAGCGGGGTTTGTTCGTGATGACAGGCTGAATCTCTATGCCGGTGAGCTGGACTGCTCGGCTCCTTAAGGCACAGAAAAAAGCCGGGCTTTGTAGCCCGGCTTTGTTATTTTTGGCGTTTAGCCTTCTGCTGGCCTGAAAAATTCGAGCACACGGATCACGCCGAAGGCGATGAGCACGGAGGCGAAGATATAGGACAAGACGATGGCAGAAAACAGCGGGTTAAACATCACGGCCACACCGAGCAGGAGCACCAAGGTGCCGGTGATCAGCAGGGTGGCTTTGAGCGAACGCGGGCCTACAACACCGGCGGCAATGCGGCCGGCACCGATGAAGATCAGCCAGAATCCCACCAGGTAGGGCACGATGGTGGCCTGAGCCATTGCGGAATTACCCAGTAGACCAATGCCGATGATCAGCGTCAGAATTGCCAGGGCGAGGTCCCAGCCGCTTCTTAAGGCCCTGGGGCGTTGGAAGTAATCCACGATGGCGACGATGGCATCAACTAAGACGATGAAGGTGAAGATCCATCCGAGTGTGGCCATATTCCACACTGGGTTGGCAAAGACCAGCACGCCGCCGATGATGAATAACACGCCCGAAAGCAGCGCCAACCAATTCTTTCCTGTGATCATTTCTGCTCCTTAAAAACCAGCTTCTTTTGTGCTTATGCGTCATCTTTAATGTACTCCAAGCCATGAGCATGCACAGTGTTCGAGCTTGATTCTTAGATCCTTTTTGGCAGCAGTGCTGCAAGCTCTTGAGCCACTGATGGCGCTGCTGCCAGCACCAGTGCGGCGTCGTCTGCAAAGCTATCTAGGGCAGGTAGTGTGCACGATGCGCCTGCTTCTTCGGCGATCAAGCTGCCGGCGGCTACGTCCCAAGGGTTGAGGCCATGTTCAAAGTATGCGTCCACGCTGCCTTCTGCTACGCGGCACAGGTCAAGTGCTGCCGAGCCGAACCTTCGTATATCTCGCACCTGGCCAAGCAGTGTTGCAATCAGGGCGCCTTGGGTGCTCCTGCGCTGCGCATCATAGCTAAACCCAGTGGCAAGCAAGGTGGAGGCTAAGCCATCTGGTGTAGAGCACTGCAGGGCTTGCCATTGGCCTTGGCGCAAACGCCAGGCTCCTTCGCCGCGCACGCCAAGGTAGGTGATCTCGGCTGGAACGTCGTGGACCACGCCTACCTCGATGCGCCCTGCTACTTCCAAAGCGATCGAGACTGCATAGGCCTGGGCATCGTAGAGAAAGTTCACCGTGCCATCGATAGGGTCTACAATCCATCTTCTTGTGCCATTGCTACTGCCGCCGGCCTGGGATTCTTCACCCAAGATGGCGACCCCTGGTTCTTGCTGGCGTAGGTAGGTAGCGATGTATTGTTCGGATTCTTTATCCACTACCGTGACTGGGTCCACCGTGGAGCTTTTATGTTCCACACCAAGGGCGTGGAGGTTGTATTCGGCTCTGCGCTTGGAAATCAGCTCGGCTGCGCCTTGGGCTGCGGTGTATGCGATAAGTGCATCGGGATGTGTACTAGGGATCATGATGTGAGCTTATGTCCTTTTTTGGATTGCCTTGGCCTCCACGCTCATCTGTGTGGGTTGAGCTATAGCAAAACCCCGCTTACCGGCAGGTAAGCGGGGTTTAAGCGTGCTTCAAAGATTACTTGGAAGCGGTGATCGAGCCGCCAGCGGCTTCGATCTTTTCCTGTGCGGACTTGGAGAACTTCTCCACGGTCACGTTGACCTTGGCGGAGATTTCACCGTTACCCAGCACCTTGACGGGCTGGTTCTTGCGCACGAGACCCTTAGCAACGAGGTCTGCAACGGTGACGTCGCCACCATTTTCGAAGTGCTTCTGCAGGTCTGCAACGTTGACTACCTGGTAGTAGACCTTGTTGCGAGCCTTGAAGCCCTTCAGCTTGGGCAGACGCATGTGCAGCGGCATCTGGCCACCCTCGAAAGCAGCCGAAACTTGCTTACGAGCCTTGGTGCCCTTGGTACCGCGGCCGGCGGTCTTACCCTTGGAGGCCTCACCGCGACCAACGCGGGTCTTGTCCTTGTGAGCGCCCGGTGCTGGGCGCAGGTCGTGGAGCTTGATTGGTTCGCTCATGTTTTACTCCCCTGCCACTTCTTCGACCTCAACCATGTGGCGCACGATGTGAATCATGCCGCGCACGGCTGCGGAATCTTCGCGGACTACGGAGTGGTTGATGCGCTTCAGGCCGAGAGCAGTCATGTTCTTACGCTGCTTCGGGTTTGCGCCAACCAGTCCCTTCTTCTGGGTGATCTTCAGGGCCATGGTTTTACGCCTCCTGTCCTGCGCGCTGGCGCAGCATACGAGCCGGAGCCACTTCCTCCAAGGTCTTACCGCGGCGAGCGGCAACCTCTTCGGGGCGAGCGAGCTGCTTCAGGCCAGCAACGGTGGCGTGCACCACGTTGATGGCGTTGTCGGAGCCCAGCGACTTGCAGAGGATGTCCTGTACGCCTGCGCACTCGAGCACGGGGCGGGCAGCGCCACCGGCGATCACACCGGTACCCGGTGCGGCGGGGCGCATCATCACGACACCGGCAGCGGCTTCGCCCTGCACGGGGTGGGTGATGGTGCCGGCAATCATGGGCACGCGGAAGAAGTTCTTACGAGCCTCTTCTGCACCCTTTTGGATTGCCGCAGGAACTTCCTTGGCCTTACCGTAGCCAACGCCGACCATGCCCTTGCCGTCGCCGACGATCACGAGGGCGGTGAAGCTGAAGCGACGACCACCCTTCACGACCTTGGACACACGGTTGATGGTCACGACGCGCTCGATGTACTGCGAGCGCTCGTCCTGCTGGTTACGACGGTCGTCGCGGCGGCCGCCGCGGCGCTCGTTGCGGTTGTCGTTGTTGTTGTCGGCGGAGCGTCCGCCGTCACGCCGTTCACGTCCCGGCATTACGCGATCCTTCCGTTGATGTTCTTGGTGAAAGCGGTCATTAGAACTTCAGACCACCTTCGCGAGCAGCCTCGGCCAGCGCAGCAACGCGGCCGTGGTACTTGTAACCTGCGCGGTCAAAGACGACCTTTTCTACGCCAGCGGCCTTAGCGCGCTCAGCAATGAGCTGGCCAACCTTGGCGCCCTTGGCCTTCTTGTCGCCTTCGATGCCACGAACATCGGCTTCCATGGTGGAAGCGGCAGCAAGGGTGTGGCCCTTGGTGTCGTCGATGACCTGGACGTGCATGTGGCGCGAAGAGCGGTGCACGACGAGGCGGGGAGCCTCGGCGGTGCCACGCAGGGTCTTGCGGATGCGTTCGTGACGGCGTACGCGAGCCTGGCGACGGCGGGTGGAAATGTCCTTGCCAACCGGCAGGCGCTTGCCGTTGTTGTTCTCGTTGTTGCTCATCTTTTACTTACCCGTCTTTCCGACCTTGCGACGGATCTGCTCGCCTTCGTAGCGAATACCCTTGCCCTTGTAAGGATCGTCCTTACGCAGACGGCGGATGTTGGCGGCGATCTGTCCAACCTTTTGCTTGTCGATACCGGAAACGGACAGCTTGGTGTTGCCGTCCACAGCGAATGTGATGCCTTCCGGAGCCTTGATCAGAACCGGGTGGGAGTAACCCAAGGAGAACTCGAGATCCTGGCCCTTTTGCTGCACACGGTAACCAACACCGAAGATTTCCATCTTGATGGTGTAGCCCTCGGTCACGCCAACAACGATGTTGTTCACGAGCGAACGGGAAAGACCGTGCAGCGAGCGGTTCTTGCGGTGATCATCCGGACGGCTGACCACGATCTGGCCGTTATCAACAGCAACAGAGATCGGAGCCGGTACGTCGACGTCGAGGGTGCCCTTGGGGCCTTTCACCTCTACGTGCTGGCCGTCAATCTTGACGTCCACACCGGACGGGATAGCGATAGGTGCCTTACCTACACGTGACATGTTCTAGTCCCCCTTCTCTTACCAGACGTAGGCGAGGACTTCCCCGCCCACCTTCTTCTCGTGAGCCTGGCGATCGGTGAGCAGACCCTGGGAGGTGGAGATGATTGCCACGCCCAGGCCGCCGAGCACCTTCGGCAGGTTGGTGGACTTTGCGTACACGCGCAGACCCGGCTTGGACACGCGACGCAGGCCCTGGATGGAGCCTTCGCGGTTGGGGCCGTACTTCAGGTCCAGGGTGAGGGTCTTGCCAACCTTGGCATCCTCAACCTGGTAGTCAGCGATGTAGCCTTCCTGCTTCAAGATCTCAGCAATATTTGCCTTGAGCTTGGAAGAAGGCATCGACACGGTGTCATGGTGCGCGTGGTTAGCGTTGCGCACGCGCGACAGCATGTCGGCAATAGGATCGGTCATGGTCATAAGAAGTGACCTTGCGCCTTTCTCGTTGCGGTTCCTTCACCCACCTGAAACGTCACCGTGCGTTCTTGGGCCACTCATCGCTCTTATAGCTCAGTAGCTATAAGGGCTCGCTGCCACTTTCTCGCTCGGCCGCAAAAGGCGGGAGGCCTACAACAAAGTAGGTGTTTTACGTTTACAAATTGGACTCCTCGAAAAAGTCCAAAGTGCAACACTACGGTATCCACGAGCGCTTTTGCAAGCTTTTTTAGTGCCCCCACGTTTTGGTCTACAGCTCGCAACCTCCGGGCATGGGGTTTATGCTCTTAAAGGTCAATGTTCCCAACAACATGCAAAGGAGTTGCGTATGGGCATCATGGATAAGGCAAAGGACTTCCTCAACAGCGAGGAAAACACCGACAAGGCCCTAGACAAGGCTGCTGATGTAGCTAAGCAGAAGCTTGGCGAGGACAAAGCAGACAAGATCGATAAGGCACGCGACGCCGCCGACAAGAAGCTCGGCAGCGAGTAAAACCGCAGCGCCTAAAAAGCCCGCCCCACGTGTTGTGGGGCGGGCTTTTTTCGTCGAAAAGCTCAATCAGGCAGGTTCGGATTGCAGGGCATCGCCTTGATTTTTGACCAAACTCAGCGGCGAGCGGTTCCCTCGCACAGAGACTAAGGAAAAGCGTGCTCGCGAAGGCAAGTAGCGATCGTCGGAGGCCTCGATCGGCACCCCATCACGGGTAAAGGCCCTGCGGTACATGCGAAGCAGCGGGGCACCTTCGGCAACTCCGAGCAATGCGGCATCCTCTTTGGGCGCGGCGATGGCATCAATCGCACGGCTCGCGTGATGGATATCCACACCGCAATCGATGATGCGCTGGTAGATCGACCCGGAATCGGGGTCGAAATTCAATACATGCTGGCCCACCCACAGCGGATACGTAAGGCGCTCAAGCATCGCGGGCGTGCCGTCCATAGTGCGCAAACGCAGGAGGGAAACAATGGGCTCGCCCTCTCCGATTTCAAGGGCATCTGCCATGGGTTTATCTGCAGGCTTACGCATCATCCACTGCGTTTTTTGGCCAGGCTGCACTCCACTTTCCAAGCACCACTGGGTAAAGGAAATGACAGAGTCGAAAGGCTGGGAGCGGATATTTTCTAGCACCACTGATCGGCGGCCACGGCCTGAAGAAATCAGCCCTTCGTTGCGCAGCGTGCTCATGGCCTGGCGCACCGGGCCGCGAGACGAGGAGAATTGTTCACATAATTCAGCCTCAGATGGCAAAGGATCACCTGGGCACAACGCACCAGAGGTGATCTCTTTCCGCAGGAAATTAGCAATCAATTCATGCTGTTGAAACGCCACAACCACTTCCTGCAACTCTCGAGCCCGCCTCGCACCACGTTTGGCACGGGGTGCTTCTAGGAACGCTAGGGCCATGCCCTAGGGGCAATATCAATGACTTGTCTTGCTTTTCGTGCCGCGCAGAGTCGGACCATGCAGAGTCGGAACCATGCTGGGTCGGACCATGCAGAGCCGAAACCATGCTGGGCTGGAACCATGCTAGGCCTGGACTGAAGCGGCGGCTTCAGCAGGTGTTTGCTCATTGCGCCACGATGTAGTGATCAGAATACCCCACAAGTGGGCAGCGCCTCAGAGGGTTTTTGGGTGCCCCAGAGGCTGAAAATGCGCTTTTATCTGCATCAATGCCGCGATGTAGCCGTGAGGTAACCCAAGTGAATTCTAGCCAAACTTATATAGACAACTATGGATCTTGCCTGGCGGTGGCGAGCATAATAAAGGCCATGCACCAAAACCCCCAGCACCCAGCAAAGCCCTTCGACATCATCGTGGTCGGAGCGGGAATCATCGGCCTGGCCACGGCCTACCGAGCCTATAAACAAGGCCACAATGTGATGGTCATCGAAAGAAATAGCCGCCCTACTGGCGCCTCCATTCAAAACTTCGGCCACGCCTGCTTTACCGGCCAAGCCGATGAACTCCAGGCCATGGTGGCCAAATCCCGCGAAGGTTGGATCAGCGCAGCACAAGACGCGGGCTTTTGGGCAGCCCAACCAGGCACCCTGATCCCCGCTACAAGCGACGTGGAAATGAGTGTGCTTGAGCAGTTCGCCAACCATCGCGGCCAGGAGCAAGTCACGCTGCTTAGCCCCAGCGAGGTAGAACAACGCCTTGGCCACCAACGCCTCAAGCCGGTTGGCGGCGCCCTGTTGCCGCTGGACATGCGCGTGAATCCGCGCGAAGCAGCAGCAACGCTTGCCCAATGGCTTGAAGCCCAAGGCGTGACATTCCAGTGGAACACCACGCTGCGATCCACCGCCGATGGCGTGGTGGATACCAGCCGTGGCCAGTGGGAGGCGCAACGCGTCGTGCTTTGCCCTGGGGTGAACCTCTCCTATCTTTTGCCCGATCTTGCCCAGGCCGAAGGCGTGCGATCCTGCACCCTCAGCATGGCGCTAGTGGAACGCCCGGACCATATCGCCTCTGATTTTTGTATGCTCACCGGCACCTCTTTGGCGCGATACGACGGCTTTAGTGCCATGGCTTCGGTACCGGAGCTGCGCCAGGAGCTCCAGCAGCGCGAACCGGAACTGGTGGAGTGCATTGCAAATCTCATGGTCACTGCTATCCCCGAGGGTTTGCTCGTTGGCGATTCTCACGATTACCACGACAGCCCCACACCGTTTATTAGCGAGGAAACCGCCTCGCTGCTCCAAAGCAAGGCTGCGGCATACCTGGGCGTGGACAAGCTGCGCGTTAAGCAGCGCTGGCAAGGCGTGTATGCCGATTCACCTTCTACCAATCTGGTGGTGCATCGCCCGGACGCCAAGACCGTGGTGGCAGTGGTGGCCTCAGGCATCGGCATGACACTGTCTTTCGGGCTCGCAGAACACATCTTGGACCAGTTCTAGCAAGAAGTATCTACATCTTCGCACCGGCCCTCAGCCTTCTCTGACCGTAGAAAACTGTGATTAACAGCGCAATTCCTAGCCTAGAAGCTGAAGGCCGGATATCGCGGAGGTTAATAGAAGCTAGCCAAGATGAACTCTTGGTAATTGTATAGATATTTCCAGCGCGTTGGGTAAGAATCATCTCTGAAGGCGGGGAACACAGACCCCACACCCCTGCCAGCACCATCACAATCCTGAGAGGATATCCACCCCCATGACCACTCTTCTTCAGTCCACCAAACGCGCTACCACCGCCACCGTTGCAAGCATCGCTGCACTAGGCCTTTTCGCAGGGCTGAGCGCATGTAGCTCTGATGGTTCCGACTCAGAAAAGTCCGTCACCTTCGCCGCCGTCCCCGCCGAATCTTCCCAAACCCTTGAATCCACCTACTCCAACTTGGCCAAGCTGATTGAACAAGAAGCTGGCGTGAAGGTGAAGTTCCAAAACGCCGCCGATTACGCCGCCGTGATCGAAGGCCAGCGCGCAGGACAAATCGACATCGCATCCTATGGGCCTTTCTCCTATGTGATTGCCAAAGACTCCGGGGTGGATATCGAACCAGTTGCCGCACCCACCAATAACAAAGACGAAGCCCCCGCGTACCGCTCCGTGGCATACGTGAAAAAGGGCTCCGAGATCAAAGACCTCAAAGACGTCAAGGGCAAGAAGGTGTGCTTCGTCGATGCAGCCTCTACCTCCGGCTACCTCGTGCCCTCCGAAGGCCTGCTCAGCGAGGGCATCGACCCTAAAGACGACGTGGAACCAGTCATGGCAGGCGGGCACGATGCCTCCTTGCTCGGGCTTGATTCCGGCCAGTGCGATGTAGCCTTCGCCCACGATTCCATGCTTAAGACCTTGGAAAAGTCCGGCCAGATCAAACCTGACTCAGTACAAGATATTTGGACCTCTAACCCCATCCCGGAAGACCCGATCGTGCTCAACACCTCCACCCTTGACCCAGAGGTGGCAGACAAGATCCGAGACGCCATCCAGACCAAGGCGAATAAGCCGGAACTGGTCAAGGCGGGCATCTGCAGCTCTGAACAAGACTGCGTGCTGCCGGAGGAAATCGAGTACGGATACCTTCCCGTCACCGATGCCGATTACAACTCCATTCGAAAGATCTGCGAAGTAACCAAGGCAGATGCTTGCAAAAACGTTGGCTAGCTCCAAGGCCAGAACCTTCAACACCATCAGGAAAGAGTGAACTTCGTGGATCACCCCAAACCCATCACCACCGAGCTGCAACGTGAAATCGATCAGATCTATGCCATCCAGATGCAAAACGTGACCAAGGACTTTGGCACCGTGCGCGGCCTTGATGGTGTGACCTCAGGGCTGAAAAAGGGCGAAATTACCGTGCTGCTTGGCCTTTCCGGTTCCGGAAAATCGACGCTGCTTCGCCACCTCAACGGACTCCACCAACCCACCAAGGGCCATGTTCGAGTCCTTGGGCAGGATCTAGCCGAGTTGAACAAGAAGGAGCTTCGCACCCTTCGACGTGAAATTGGCATGGTCTTTCAAGACTTCAACCTGGTAGGGCCCATGTCGGTGCTAGAAAATGTGTGTGCTGGGCGTCTTGGCTCCCTGCGAGGGCCGCGGCTGACCCTCATGATGTATCCCAAGAGCCTGCGCAAAGAGGCATTAGAGCAGCTCGATCGCGTTGGGCTGGCAGATCGCGCCTTCCAGCGCGCCGATACTCTATCCGGTGGGCAGCGCCAGCGAGTCGCCATCGCCCGCTCGCTGCTGCAGCACCCAAAGATTTTGCTTGCCGACGAACCAGTGGCCTCATTGGATCCTGTGAGCTCACACCAGGTGATCGACCTGATTAAAAAGATCAGCCGCGAAGATAACCTCACTGTTGTGGCCTCTTTGCACCAGGTCCAGCTTGCCATCGACTTTGCCGACCGCATCATCGGTCTACGCAGCGGAAAGATCGTGCTCGACCGCGAGACCCGCGGCCTGGATGCCACCACCGCATCCTCGATCTACTCCGCAGTATCGGCCACAGAAGACAACACCCCACATTCCCCGGTAGCGACGGGAGCGCGCTAATGGCCCCCGTGCTAGAACAAACAAGGCCAATCCGGCCAAGTTCGCGCCCCACACTTGCACCACGCAATGTGATTGCCACCGGCGTGGTGCTCACCTTGGTCATCGCCGGGTTATGGTCCGTGCAGGATTTAGGCATCAACATTGCAGCGATTGCCCAATCGGCAGATAACGCCGTGGAATTTGTTGCCAGGATGTTCCCCCTGGACTTCCCTTCTGCCACAGAACTGCTTTCCATGGTGGCTGAAACACTGGCCATTGTCTTCCTAGCTACCAGCTTGTCGGTCGTGCTTTCTATCCCCGTGGTCGTTGCTGCGGCCCAGGCAACCTCACGCAATCGCATCTCGCGCGGAGCTGCAAGAACGCTGATCGTGCTGGCGCGTGCCATCCCCGATCTGGTGCTCGCGATCTTCTTTTTAAGAGTCTTTGGCTTAGGCGCTACCGCCGGCATCCTTGCCATGGCGCTGCACTCGGTGGGCATGGTGGGCAAGCTCTATGCCGATGCCATCGAGGACCTTCACGATGGCCCCAGGGAGGCAGCAGAGGTGGCAGGTGCGAGCCGCCGCCAACAAATCGTTGCCACCATCCCCCAAGCACTCCTGCCCCAAATCATCGCCACTGCGCTGCACCGATTCGATATCAACCTCCGCACCTCGGTGCTGCTGGGTTATGTGGGAGTCGGTGGTATCGGACTTGCGATCTCTGAATCTTTAAGAGTGTTGGATTACCAGCGTGGCATGGCACTAGCCCTAGTGGTGCTAGCACTGTGCATTATTACCGAGCTGATCTCTGGAACAATCCGCCAAGCACTGCTTGGCAATAGCTCGCAGGCAAAACGCCCAAGTACCTGGGTGGATCGTTTGTGGCAGCGCACTCGAAGCACAGAAGCCTCAAAAGATCTCCAGCGCATCAGCCCGCCGTGGAGCATCGACCGCCTACGTCGCTTCTTAGCTGCCGCGGTAATCCTGGTGATGCTCATTGCCTCGGTGGCCAAAGTGGATCTAAGCCCGCGTGCGCTGTGGGAAGGCCTCATCTCCTTGCCAGAAACCCTTGCCTTGTTCTTCCCACCAAGCGATGGCGGCATTGGCAGAAGTGTGTTTGAGCAACTATTGCTCACCCTTCAGATCTCGCTGGCTGCCACCGTGCTTGGCGCGATCGTTGCCTTGCCCATCGGCATCCTGGCTGCGCGCAACGTGGTATCGAACCGCGCCATCAGCGGATTCTTCCGCCTGATTATCGTCGGTGTCCGCGGCATCCCGGAACTCATCCTTGCCATCATCTTCGTGGTCGTCACCGGATTGGGTTCTGTGGCCGGCACGCTTGCGCTTGCACTCGGAGCAGTAGGGCTACTATCCAAGCTGATTGCCGATTCCTTAGAAGAAACGGATGTTCGCGTGCAAGAAGCTACCCGTGCCACAGGCGCTACGGAGGTACAGATTTTCTTCTCCACCACCTTGCGCCAGGCGCTGCCATCCTTCTTTGCCCACGTCTTCTACCTGCTGGATACCAATTTCCGCGCAGCCACACTCTTAGGTGTGATCGGCGCCGGCGGCATCTGCTTCCAGCTCCTCAACGCCGCGCGGGTGAATCAATTTGATGTTGTGACCTACATTGTGGGGCTCATACTCGTGGTAGTCCTGGCTATCGAAGCCCTAGCCATGTGGATGCGTAACGCTGTGCGCTAGAAAGCATCCACTGTTGCTGGACAAAGCTATGCATACTTGAAAGGAACGTTTTTATGTCTCAACCCACCCCGGTACAGCTTGCGGTATTCGACCTCGCAGGCACCACCATTGATGACCGCGACGAGGTCTACCGTGTGCTGCGCGAATCCGTAGAACGCGAAGGCGCTAGGTTCTCCGACGCCGAATTTCAGCAGTGGATGGGTACAGAAAAGCAGTGGGCCATTCGCAATTTGCTCACAATCGGCGGTGTGGAAGCCAGCGAAGACCTGGTTAAGGAGTGCTTCCAGTGGTTCCGCGAAGAACTAGGCCGGGTGTACCGCGAGGATCCTCCAACCCCGATGCCGGAGATTATCGAAGCCTTTGCCGAGCTTCGCTCCCGCGGCATCAAGGTCGGTTTGAGCACCGGTTTTTCCCGCGATATCACCGATATCATCCTCGATGCCCTCGGCTGGACCAGCGGAGATGCAAAAGACTGTGTGGTTGATGCAACCGTTGCTGGTGATGAGGTGGCTCAGGGCCGCCCCGCACCCGATATGATCCAGCAGATTATGCGTGATACAGGCGTTGAGCAGCCCGAGGCGGTGATTTCTCTTGGCGATACTGCGGTGGATATTCAGGCAGCCAAAGCCGCGAAAGTCCACTCCGCCGGGGTGCTTACAGGCCATCTAACTGCCGAGGATTTTTCCGCTGAGCAGGCAGAATTCATTTTGGATAAAGCCGCCGATGTTGTAGCGGTGGTCTCCGGTCCAGATTCCTTGAAGGCATAGGCGCTAAGGCGGCATCTTGCTTGTCGACGCCTCCCCTGCGCGCATCTTATGAAGCATCAACTCCTGCCAAAGGCCCTCGATTCCACAGCACTTGCGATGGTGTGGCGCGGCGGCACAAGCTTTGAGCCCACCGTAATGGAAGTACCTCAGCTTCTGCCTGGCGAAAGCCTGGTGCGGCTTTCTACCAGTACGATCTGCCAATCAGATCGGCACACCCTCAGCGGGCATCGCGATTCGCCGTGCCCTTCGGTGTTAGGCCACGAAGGGGTAGGCAGGATCGTTGCCAGCAATGAGGGAACAGATTGTAACGGCACGCCGCTGGCTGAAGGCGATCGCGTGGTGTGGTCGGTGATCGCTGCCTGCGGCCACTGCGATCGTTGCGAAAGTGGGCTCAAAGCAAAATGTCGCCACCTGCAGAAGGTGGGACACGAGCCCATCACATCCTCGTGGGCACTGTCTGGCACATACGCCAGCCACATGGTGCTTCGCCCTGGTCAAAGCGTCATCCGCATCGATGATCATCTGCCTGATCCCATCGCTGCCACCGCCGGCTGCGCCGCAGCAACGGTGATAGCGGCCTTTGATGCCGTAGGCTGCCACACACTCGGCAGCGCTGCGCTGGCCGGGAAACGGGTGCTGATCCAAGGCGTGGGCATGCTCGGGCTCTATGCAGTACAGGCAGCGCAACTGTTTGGCGCCAATGAGATCATCGCCGCAGATCCGAACCCCACTCGCCTTGGGTTGGCTCGTCGCTGGGGTGCAACCACACTGCCAGCAGTACATCGTGATGATCTGCGCGTAGATCTGGCGCTGGATTTTTCAGGGGCACCACAAGGAGTGGAGGCAGCCATCCAATCGCTGGGTATTGGCGCAACAGCAGTGCTGGTAGGAAGCGTGTTTCCATCACCTGCTACAGCCATAGACCCGCAGTGGCTGGTTCGCGGATGGCGCAGCATCCGTGGAGTGCACAATTACGAGCCACACCACTTAGGCCCTGCAGTTGAGCTTCTTAAGCACTGCGCAGCACAGCAATCCTGGGATGGGGTATTTGGCACCACAACCCCGCTGCGCCAGATAGCCACATGTTTTTCACAACAGCACCAAAGCAATACCCACCGCCCATTGCGCAGCATTATTGATTGCCAATAGGCGCTCCAAGGGCAACACACAAGCCCGCCTCACATGATGTGGGGCGGGCTTTGTTCGTCGACAAGCTTAAAAAGCCTGCCAGGTGGGCTTATTTTCCAAGGCGTAGTTGTAGTACTGGGTGTGCTTGAGCCCGGAGGCGGCAGCGGTATCCACAATCACCGTGACATGCTCATGCATCTGCAAAGCAGAAGCCGGGCACATGGCAGAGACCGGGCCTTCCACCATCGCCGCAATCGCCTCGGCTTTGTTCTCGCCGAAAGCCAAGAGCAGCAGGTGGCGGGCCTCGCCAATCGTGCCGATGCCCTGAGTCATCACATGGTGCGGCACCTTCGACTCATCATCATCGAAGAAGCGGGCGTTATCGCGCACGGTATCCGGGTGCAAGGTCTTAATGCGCGTGCGGCTTTGCAGCGAACTGGTGGGCTCATTAAAACCAATGTGGCCATCCGAACCAATGCCCAAAATCTGAATATCCACGCCACCGGCATCGCCGATAGAGCGATCATAGGCGCGCGCAGCCTCGCCGGGATGCTCGGCGGTGCCATCGGGGCTATGCACCTGCGCATCGTCGATATCAATGTGGGAAGTAAACTCCCGGCGAATCGTCTGATAATAGGTCTGCTCGTGGCTGCGGGGAAGCCCCACGTACTCATCAAGTAAGAAAGCCTGGCAATCCCTAAAGCTCAAATCCTGCTCCCGGTGGCGCCGAATCAACTCCTGATAGGTGCCAAGAGGCGTAGAGCCAGTGGCAAGACCAAGCGTTTTTCCTTCACGCACATAGCTTTCGACGATATCCGCCGCGATCTTAGCGGCCTCATCCTTATGCTGAACAATGACGATTTCCATAACCTATTGGCTCCTTTTTAAATTCCTACTGCCTACGATCCCTGCGCTTGAGCATCGGGCTGAAACAACTGGCCACGTTTCAACACCTGCTGCACCTCAAAGCCTGGAGTACACACCACAAGATCTGCAGGATTACCCACCTTCAACCCGGTGGGCACACCCAAAAGCTCATGGCCGGTAGTAGCGGCGCGCACCACCGACTCCAAGCTGTGCCCTGACTTCACCTGCCTGCGAACCTGATCGATGATCCGCGAAGTGCCACCTGCAATGGCACCAGGAGCGCCATCTTCGGTGCGCAAACGCGCCACACCATCACGAACCTGCACCTCAAGGGCACCCAGCATGTAATCACCATCGGCCTTACCTGCTGCACCCATGGCATCAGAAACAAATGTGATGTGATCAGGCCCAAGCGATGCCATGAGCATCGCAACCGCGTCATCACTTAAATGCACACCATCGGCGATCAACTCCACCGAAGCAACACCGCGGCCTGCAGCCTCAATCAATGCCGCAGCAACACCCGGATTACGGTGATGCAGCGGAGGCATCGCATTAAAAAGGTGCGTGGCAGTAATGGTGGCGCCGGCCTGATGTGCGTAATTGATCGCTTGAGCCGCCCGACTGAAATCAGCATCCGAGTGGCCGAAAGAAACAATCACATTGTGCTCAACGCAGGCATCGATCAATGCCTCTACATTTGCCGTTTCCGGCGCCAAGGTAACCGAACGCAAATAGCCCTTTGCGGCCTTGATCATCTTGGCAAAAAGCTCAGGATCGCCGTCAATGATGGCGTCAGGATCTTGGGCACCACAGCGACACGCATTCACAAAAGGCCCCTCTGCGTGGATACCTGCAATCAGCCCCTCCTGGGCGAGCTCTGCAAGTTGGGCAAGCTGCGGTAAAAGCACCGGCTCACGCATCGACACGGTGGAGGCCAATAGCGTGGTGGTGCCATGCGCTAAGTGATGGCGCGCAGCCTTGGCGCACCCTTGTTGATCCGAAGTTGGGAAAGACTCCCCCGCACCGCCGTGGTTATGCACATCGGCAAAGCCGGGGAGGATCAGGAGATCATCGGCGGGTTGGGGTGTTTGGGGCTGGTCGGGCTGGTCGGGCTGGGTTGCTTGGGGTTGGGCTGCTTGGGGTTGGGGCGAGATTTCGGCGATGCGGCCATCACGAACAGTGATCTCGCCTTGCACCAGGCCATCAGGGCACAGAATTTTACCGCTAAGCCTTAACGCCCCATCGCGTTCATAACCTTGCATTATGCACCTGCCTGCGCTGCGAACTGCTGGGTAATCCAAGCGGTATCGGTAATCGCGGTACCAACGATGATGGCATCGGCACCGGCTTTCCTCCCTTGCGCTACTTGCTCGGGGGTGTGGAAGCGCCCCTCGCCAATAAGGAACACCGATTGGCCTGGGCATTCACGTGCCAGCAGCGCGCGGATTTCGCGGATCAGCTCAAGATCTGGGCCGGTGGTCTTTTCGCGGTGCTCGGTATAACCGGCAAGCGTGGTGGAGATCAGGTCTGCGCCTGCCTGGTGGGCTGCGAGTGCTTCATCGGCGGTGGCGATATCGGCCATAGCCAAAACACCACACTCGTGCGCCGCTGCTACCTGTTGGGCGAAGGTGGAGCCATCTGGCCTTGGACGTTGGGTGGCGTCGATAGCGACCACGTCTGCCCCCGCCTTTGCCACGGCCTGGACGCTTTTGACACTAGGGGTGATATACACCCCGGTGTCGCCTTCTTTGCTCAGCCCGATCACGGGCACCGACACCGCTTCGCGCACCGCTTGGATATCAGCCACACCGCCATAGCCGCCGCATCGAATGGCGGTGGCTCCACCTGCTTCGGCTGCCTTGGCCAACATGGCAATCGTGGGGGTGTGGCGAAGCACGTGGCCATCAGGTGCTTGGGCAGAAACGATGAGTGAATCGCGAACTTGTTCAAAGAATGCTTCGGCGTTCATGCTGATTCCTTAAAAGATAGAAGCGGTGGTTCTTAAAAGTTTTTCGTGCTCATGCTGCGAGCACCCAGGGCTGCAGCGCCAATGATGGGGGCGTCGGTGCCGAGTTGGGCTTGGTGCACAGCGATGGTGTTGCTGGGGGCAATGCCGCCACTTCTTATTCCCCGAGTAAAAGGGTCAAGGATGGGCGCACCAATATTGCCGACTCCCCCGCCGAGCACCAAGACTTCAACGTCGATGGCTGCAACAAAGCCGCTGATTGCCTCGCCGAGGGCAAAAAGGTGGGTATCAATTACCTCATAGGCCAAGGCATCGCCGCGGTGGTAGCGGCGCATGACTTCGCGTAGATCTAGGCCTTGTTCGCCTGCGGCTTGCTCGTAGGCGAGCGTGAGTCCAGGGCCTGCGGCAAAAGATTCGATGGTGGCTGCTTGACCATTGGGCAGCCTGCCAAATAGGCACCGGAGTTCTCCTGCGGTGTGGTGGGGAGAGTCTAAGAGGTGTCCATTTCTCACAATGGCGCCTCCCACCCCGGTGCCGAGGCTGAGAAACAGCGCGCTTTGATAGCCGCGGCCTGCGCCATAGAGTGCCTCGCCAAGACCCATCACTCGCACGTCGTTGTGAATGGCAATGGCAGTGTTCGGGAAGGCTGCTGCCACAGCGCAGCGGATATCGGTTCCTGCCCAGGTGGGCATGGTTGGCCCGGCAGAAATCACTTTGCCGCTGTGAGGGTCTACCACCCCTGGGGCGCCAATGCCGATGCTGCCGATGGGCTCGTCGTGGGCGTTGATCAACTCAGCGATGCACTCGACTACTTGCTCAATTACCTGCTCTTTTGGGGTGGGAGCCTGTACTCGGCGCAGGATGGTGGTGGGTTGTTCAGCGACGATGCCTCCGGCGATTTTTGTTCCGCCGATATCGATTCCGATGGAATGCATGAACCTTCCTTGGGGTGTGCAGCGCTCGGTGGCTTGAGAGGGCACCGAGCGCGAGAGACTAGCCGCGTGCCTGGGCGCGTTTCTTTTCAATTACTCGACGCAGCGGCCCATAGTGCTCGGTGATCAGTTCCCGGTACCGTGCTGGATCCCCAGCTTCAAGGGCATCGAGAATCTTGGCGTGGGCTTTGACGGTATCTTCCACATCTTCTGGGTCGCTTAAGCCAAGCACGGGTACGACCCGGGTGTGAATCTCCCAAAATGCCAGGCTCATCTCACGCATGAGGGGATTAGAGAGGTGGTTGGTGAGCTCTTCGTGGAACTCGAAATCTTCGCGCGCAAAAGACTCGCCTTCTGCAAAGCGCTGCGCCATGGCTTGGACGATGCCGCGCAGTTTTTCCATGGGCTTGCCCTGGTAGTAGCGCGCAAGTTCTTCGGCGTTGGCCATATCCAGGGCAACGCGCATATCCACAACGTGCGAAAGGTTTTCTAGCGCCAGTTCCTCGTTGAGCGTAAGCCTCAACACCATGCCGTTGACCAGCGGGGCAAGCGACATGTTGCCCACATAGGATCCGTGGCCGTGTCGGGTTTCCACCACATCCAGGCTGGCTAAGGTTCGCATCGCCTCGCGCACCGAGGATCGAGAGACGCCGAGCATATCGCACAGCGCTGCCTCTGAAGGCAATACATCACCAGGGGTGAGGTTTTGATCGCGGATGAGATCTTCGATGGCAATCACCGTGGGGTTGCGCGAGGGCAAGGTGGTGCCAACATAGCCTTCTACGCGGCCTTGGCCCTGTATCTGGCCGTGGCCTTGTGCTGCCGTTTTGGATGCATGAGTACGCGCCTGCGGCGATCGGCCTTGCACGCTGTGATCCTCTCGCGGTGCATTCTGAGGCATCTTTACTCCTTGAAAGCTGCGCTTTTGTGTCACCCTCAGCAGTGTTGGCTCAGCCGGTACGTCAAGACCTTCCCATGTCTAGGCCCAACGTTCCAGCCCAACGTCCCAAGCCAAGGTCCCAGCTTGACGCCGGGGCTTGTTGGGTGGCCTCGCCACTCAGACACCTGGCACCTGGCACCAATTGACCTGACGCCTGGGGTTGTACCAGGTGCAATCTCAGGGTCTGCCACGCACCTTGACGCTTGAGCATCACTACTGCAAGACGGCATTTTCTTTGGTTTTTCTACTCACAATCTTAACATAAGCCCTTTTACTTGTCAGACGTCTGATGTATCCTGAGAATCACGAAGATCACATCAGGGCTCACGATGTGTTCTAGCTGACTTTTGCTCTCGGCACTGCACCGCCAACGTCGTCAAGCAAGGCCTCGTCGTCAAGCAAGGCCACGTCGTCAAGCAAGGCGAAGGCACACAGTGCGAAAGCGTTGAAAGGATCGTCATGGAATTTTTCCAAGGTCGCCAGTACCAGCGTCGCCAGTACTCACGGCGAGACTTTTTCAAACTCTCCGCCACCATCGCCTCCTCCGCAGCCCTGGCCGGAGCGCTCGGAGCCTGCGCCCCGAAGGATCGAGTCACCCTCGGCAACCTCCCCACCGCCAGCCCCGAAGAGATCAAACGCGACGGCACCATCGACGCAGCCATCTCCTATGAGCTCGGCACCAATGGCTACGACCCGATGACCACCACCTCTGCCTTAACCATCGCAGCCAACTGGCACACCCTTGAAGGCCTCACAGAAATCGACCCGGCCAGCGGCGAAGTATATGCAGCACTAGCAAGCGAGATCCCTCAAGGTTCCAGCACCAATGTCAAGGTGGATCTACGCCAAGGTGCTCGCTTCCACAACGGCCAGGCAGTTACCGCCGAAGACGTGGCCTACTCCTTCGAGCGCGTACTGAACCCAGATAATAAGTCGCTCTATGCAAGCTTCATCCCCTTTATCGAGTCGGTCACTCCGGCCGGGCCACAGTCGGTCAATATCCAATTAAGCAAGGCCGTGAATCTTTTGCCCGAGCGTCTCTCGGTGGTCAAGATCGTGCCCAAGAACCTTGTAGAGGCCGATGCGGAAGCCTTCGACGCCAACCCTGTTGGCACCGGTCCGTACAAGATGACTGATAACGGCGGCACCTCTAAGGCCGTGCGCTTCGAGCGCAACGATGATTACAACGGTTCGCGCCCGGCACTAGCCAAGCACATGGTCTGGCAAGTCATCCCCGATGCCTCGACTCGTTCTAATGCCATCCAATCAGAGTCGGTTCAAGCCATCGACTCGGTGCCCTATCTTTCAATTACCCAGCTCAAAGCCACCAGCAAGGTGGAATCTGTGCAGGGCTTTGGTTTGTTGTTTGCCATGTTTAACAACGATCCTTCTAACCCCTTCCACGACCTGCGCAATAGGCAGGCATTCCTCTACGCCATTGACATGGACAAGGTGATCGAGGTGGCGATGTTGGATCAGGCCAGCAAGCCCACCTGCTTCCTGCAGAAGGATCACCCCAACTATCATCGCGCCTCCACCGTGTATGACCACGATGAAGATCGCGCACGAAAGCTCTTCCAAGACAGCGGATTGCGTTCTTTAAGGATGTTGTGCACCGACCACGATTGGGTGAAAAAGTGCACCCCGCTGATTGCCCAGTCGCTTAAAGCAGCCGGCGTGGAGGTGGATTTTATAGAGAAGAAGTCTTCGGACGTCTATAACACCATCGACGGCAAACCCGATGCCTACGACGTGGTCATCGCCCCAGGTGATCCCAGCGTATTTGGCAACGACCCCGATCTGCTCATGCGTTGGTGGTACTCCGGTGATACCTGGACCGAATCGCGTATGCACTGGAAAGGCCAGCCCTCCTATACCAAAATGCAGCAGCTCCTCGATAGCGCCCTATATACCCAAGACGCAAAAGAGCAGCAGCAACGCTGGAATCAGTGCTTTGATTTGCTTAGCGACGAAGTGCCGCTTTACCCCTTGTTCCACCGCAAGACCCCTACGGCTTGGAACCCCGGCACGCTTGTGAACTTTGAGCCGATTTCGCTCACCGGCCTGCGATTCCTGGATGTGGGCTCTACGCAGTAACGAGCACCAGCGCAGCCACCACTGCCCTAGCACCCCAAGCTTGCACCCTCAACTTTCGGGAGAACCACTATGTCCAACCTCCTTCGCCTCATAGGAAGAAGGCTCCTCGCGCTACCCGTGATGATCCTGGGCGTGACATTCCTCGTCTTTTTCATCATGTCGTTTAGCCCAGCCGACCCGGCGCGCCTCGCCCTCGGCGAAGCCGCCTCCATGGATGCCCTCGAGGAATACCGAGAAACGCACGGCCTCAACGATCCCCTCTTAGTGCGCTACGGCCGCTTTCTGGTAGATATGCTCCACGGCGATCTCGGCACCACCACCGGCAACACCCCAGTGACCGAAGTAATTGCCAAGGCCTTCCCCATCACCTTGCAGCTCACCTTCCTTGGCTTGATCATCGCCGCGGTATTATCGCTGGTCTTCGGCGTTATCGCCGCGTTGTATCGCGATCGTTGGCCAGATCAGGTCATCCGCGTTGTCTCCATCGCTGCACTGGCTACCCCCTCCTTCTGGTTGGCGATCTTGCTCATCCAGTGGGTTGGCACGGTGCCTGGTGGTTGGGGCTTTTTCCCGGCGCTGATTACCAAGTGGGTGCCGTTTAGCCAGGATCCAGCTACCTATACCAACAACATGTTCCTCCCCGCTTTCGCCCTGGCTGTGCCGGTTGCTGGTTCTTTAACCCGCGTGGTGCGCACGGCCATGGTGGAGGAATTGGATAAGGATTATGTACGCACCGCCATCGGTTCGGGCGTGCCCAAGGTGGAGGTTATCTCCAGAAACGTCCTTCGCAATGCACTGATCACACCGATCACGGTGTTGGGTTTGCGCGTGGGCTACCTCATGGGTGGCGCGGTGATCATTGAGATCATCTTCAATATTCAGGCGATGGGCCAGCTCATTCTCGACGGCGTTACTCGCAATGACGTCTTCCTTGTTCAAGGCGTAACGCTCACCGTGGCCATTGCTTTTATCGTTATTAACATCATCGTGGACATGCTCTACGTCCTCGTCAATCCGCGCATCAGGAGCATCTAATGCGACGTTCATTGACCACTAACCTCGAACAACGCGCCGGCCAGCGCTTCAGCGGCCTCCGCAACCTGCCGCGCGCCTCAAAAATTGCACTCGGGTTTTTAATTGCCATCGCGCTGCTAGCGATCTTCGCCCCGCTCATTGCGCAATTTAGCCCGCTCGAATCCACCAAGCCGGTGCAATCGCCTTCTGCTACTCACTGGTTTGGCACCGACGCCATCGGGCGCGATATTTTCGCCCGCGTTGCCTACGGTGCTCGTTCCTCGTTGATCATCGGCTTGCTCGCTACCGGCGTGGCGCTTTTGGCGGCAGCGGTCCTCGGTTCCATTGCTGCTACTGGCGGCAAGGCAGTATCCGAGGTGCTCATGCGAGCACTGGACATCATCATGAGCTTCCCCGGCATCGCCTTGGCAGCGGTATTTGTGGCAGTGTTTGGCAACTCGCTGCCGGTACTGGTGCTGGCCATCGGCTTTTTGTACGTCCCGCAGCTTTCCCGTGTGGTTCGCGCCAATATCCTGGCGGAATTCGGCGAGGATTATGTCTCCGCCGCCAAGGTCATGGGTGCTCGAGTTCCTCATATCTTGATCAAGCATGTTGCCCGTAATACTGTGGCGCCAATTGCGGTGTTTGCCACGGTGCTCGTGGCAGATGCCATCGTGTTCGAGGCTTCGCTGTCCTTTATTAACGCAGGCGTGAAGCCGCCGAATCCTTCCTGGGGCAATATCCTGGCAGACGGCAAGCAGCTCTTGCTTTCTGGTGCTTGGTGGCCAACCTTCTTCCCTGGTCTGATGATCCTGCTGACGGTGCTGGCGCTGAATATTCTTTCCGAAGGCCTTACCGACGCAATGGCCTCGCCCACCATCAAGCGCACCGCAGCCACCACCGATGGCGAGCAGGTTGCCACCAAGAACACCCTTGGCCAAGTCTCCGAAGATGAGGCCCGGGCATCGCTGAATAATTCCTTGGAAAAGCTGCGCAATGCAGAGCTTGCCGACGACCGCCGCTTGCATTACACCCGCAATGAAGCACCGATCCTACAGGTCAAAGACCTCAGCATCGCATTCCCCGATGCCCACGGTGACGTCAATATTGTCGATCGCGTCAGCTTTGATGTAGCGCCAGGCCAAACCATGGGTTTGGTGGGCGAATCGGGCTGCGGTAAGTCTTTGATCTCGATGGCGATCATGGGCCTTTTGCCCCAAAACGCCCGCATCGAAGGCGAGATCCTATTCGACGGCAAGAACCTCTTGGAGCTTTCCGCCGAGCAGCGCAATCAACTGCGGGGCCACGATATGGCCATGATTTACCAGGATGCTTTGAGCTCGCTCAACCCATCGATGCTGATTAAGTCGCAGCTCAACCAGCTTATTCGACGCGGCGGTAAGCGCAGCGCAGAAGAGCTCCTCGAGCTCGTCGGCCTCGATCCGAAGCGCACGCTCAAGAGCTACCCGCACGAGCTTTCTGGTGGCCAACGCCAGCGCGTGCTCATCGCCATGGCACTCACCCGCAATCCTCGTTTGCTCATTGCCGATGAACCCACCACCGCACTCGATGTGACGGTGCAGCACCAAGTGGTTGATCTGCTCAATGAGCTGCGCGAGCAGCTTGGCTTCTCCATGATCTTTGTCAGCCACGATCTGGCACTGGTGGCAAAGCTCGCCCACAAGATCACCGTGATGTACGCAGGCCAGGTTGTAGAACAAGGCAAAACCCGAGATGTGTTGGCAAACCCCCAACACGAATACACCCGCGGTTTGCTCGGTGCTGTGCTTTCTATTGAGTCCGGTGCCAAGCGGCTGTATCAAGTTCCCGGTACTGTTCCAAGCCCTCGGGAATTTGTTCAAGGAGATCGCTTTGCTCCTCGCTCGCAGTTCCACAACATTGGCGTCGACGAGCGCCCAACCCTCAGGCCGGTGGATACAGAAGCTGAGCACACCTTCGCTGCCACCGATGCTTTACTTGCCGCCCGCGGTTCGGAAGGAGTTACCCAATGAGCCAGCCCAAGACCCGTACCCAAAAACCACCAACCATTGAGCTCAAAAACGTCAATGTGGTGCACAAGACGCGTACCGGCAAGCTCTTTCGCCCCGATACGGTGCACGCCAATAAAGACATCAACTTCGTGGCACGCCGCGGCGAAGTAGTCGGGATCGTTGGCGAATCTGGTTGCGGAAAATCAACCCTGGCAAGGGTGATGGTGGGGCTGCAAAAGCCCACCAGCGGCGAGGTTCTGTTTCGCGGAGCTCCACTGAATCACCGCGGCGCGCAGCGCAAAGAACTGGGGCGTGCTGTGTCGATGGTGTTCCAAGATCCCGCCACCGCCTTGAACCCCAGAATGAGCGTGAAAGAACAGCTCATTGATCCGCTCAAAGTGCATGGCATTGATAATGAGGCCTCAAGGCTCAAGCGTGTTCGCACGCTGCTGGATCTGGTGGGTCTGCCCCAATCCGCACTCGATGTGATGCCTCGGCAGATCTCTGGCGGGCAACGCCAGCGCGTGGCCATTGCCCGTGCGCTTGCACTGGAACCGGATCTGATTATTGCCGATGAACCTACCTCCGCCCTCGATGTGTCTGTGCGCGCCCAAGTGCTCAATCTGCTCACTGATCTGCGCAAGGAATTAGGCCTTGGCCTGGTGTTTATTTCCCACGACATCAACACCGTGCGCTACGTATCTGATCGCATGTGCGTGATGCTCGCCGGGGAGATCATCGAGGAACAACCCACCGAAGACCTCTTTGCCAAGCCCAAGCAGGAATACACCGCCACCCTGCTGGCCGCTACCCCCTCATTGCTCTGAAAGGAAGAAACATGAACATCAACAAAGGCATCATCCCTCCGCTGCTGACTCCCCTCCACGCCGATCGAAGCATCGACTTCGCTTCTCTGGAGCGCTTGGTAGACAAACTCATCACCGCTGGAGTCGACGGCATTTTTGCCCTCGGTTCTTCCGGCGAGGTTGCCTTTTTAAGCGATGAAGACCGCGGCGCAGTGCTTCGCGCCGTTGTAGAACACGTAGCAGGCCGCGTGCCCGTGTATGCCGGCGTGATTGATATGCAGGTCAATCGCGTGCTCCAGCATGTGCGCCAAGCAGAACAGGCCGGAGTCGATGCCGTAGTAGCTACCGCCCCCTTCTATGCCATTAGCGGACCAATGGAGGTAGAAGCCCACTTCCGCGCCATTGCCGAGGCCACCTCCCTGCCAGTGCTGGCCTATGACATTCCCGTGTGCGTCCACACCAAACTCATCCCAGAAATGCTGGTGCAGCTCGGCCGCGAAGGTGTGCTCGCAGGTGTGAAGGATTCTTCCGGTGACGACGTATCCTTCCGCCGCTTGGTAGCACTCAACCGCGCCGCAGGCTCGCCCTTGGTGTTGCTCACCGGGCACGAGGCCGTGGTTGATGGGGCATTTCTTGCCGGCGCCGATGGTTGCGTGCCAGGACTAGGCAATGTGGATCCCGACGGCTATGTGCGCATGTGGAAAGCCGCTCAAGAAAGCCAGTGGGATACGGTGCGCCGTGAACAAGATCGCCTGGCAGCGCTGTTCGAGATCGTATTCCAGCCCATTGCCAAGGTAGGCCCGGCAGCCGGGGTGGGGTCATTCAAGACGGCACTGGAGCTGATGGGCGTATTCGAGTCCAACTTGATGTCTGCCCCGTTGGCACCGATCGACGATGCCCCCTCCCGCGAGGCCATCGCCAGCATCTTGAAAGCCGCCGATTTGCTTTAGCTTTTCGACGGCACCGCCCCAATGCCGTGTGCTTTCACGCCAGGCATTGGGGTTTTGGCTTAGCTCAAAGGGTGCACACTGGCTTGATATCTTCCATGCCTCCGCGGGCAGGCACAGTAAGGAAGGTGCATGGCCACCAGCCGCGCTGATCGAGGGTGCGTTGCACAAGCCTCCACTGCTCGGCTGGAAGATCCGGGGTGCGAGACAGCACAAAGCCCGAAAGCCGGTCGGGATCGCCAACGATGGCCAGTGAGTAATCATCTGCGAGGTACGTGACCCTGTAATTTACTGGCCCTTCTGGATTTTGGAAGGGGATGTTGGGGAAGTTCACGCGGAGCGAGGCCTTGCTGCGCACTGTCGC
The DNA here is from genome assembly GCF_003814005.1 of Corynebacterium pseudopelargi. Taxonomy (NCBI): domain Bacteria; kingdom Bacillati; phylum Actinomycetota; class Actinomycetes; order Mycobacteriales; family Corynebacteriaceae; genus Corynebacterium; species Corynebacterium pseudopelargi. The sequence continues at coordinate 1,991,104 of NZ_CP033898.1, forward strand.
GGTGCCCTCGATGCTGGAGGTTGCTCCCCAAGGGGTAACGCAAGCGTTCTTTACTGAAAGCTCACCCGGTGCGATGCGCTCATATGTGGCGGTGGTATCCCTCAAGCACTGCAAGGTATAAGGCTGTGGCACGGCAGCTACTTGGTACCAGGTGCCGGCAAAGCGTTCCAGATCAACGGCGCTTGCAGTCTCCACTAAGGCATTGTCTGAGCTCAAGCCCCGGGGAAGAAGTTGGGTTGAGCTGCCTGCGAGCCTTCCTCCCTGCAAAAGATCCTGCGCGGGTTCAGACTCTGTGGCCTGGGCGGGGCTGATCATAGAGCAGCACAGCGCGATGCTAGCTGCAATCGGTGCGATACGGGCAAATAGTGGTGTGGCCATGGTGGCAGGAGTCTTTCTATGAGGTGTATGTGGCACATGGGGTAGTTGAGTACTGATTCTGCCAGAGTGTGAGGTGCTTGCGCGGCGTTAGCTAGAAGGAGAAAACAAAAGCGCCCCGCAAGGGGCGCTTGAGTGTTGCTGTGTAGGCTGCGCTACTTGGCCACGGGTTCTCGGTTTCCTAGGCGAACCTTCTTCACCTCGCGCGCCTGCTCTACATCTGAATCCTTGAATCCGAAGAGGTAGGTCAGCGTGAAGGAAACGACCAGTGCCACAGCAGAGGCGATGAGGAAGCCCCAGAAGCTGAAGTCCAGGCCATCGGGGTTAACAAAGGAAGTAAAGCCGATGAGCGAGCCGGTAAAGCCCCACATGTTCACGTTGAACAGGCCGGTGAGCAAACCGCCGGCGGCACCACCGATGGAGGCCATGATGAAGGTGCGGCCATATTTCAGGTTCAGACCGTACATGGCGGGCTCGGTAACACCGCAGAAGGCGGAGATAGTGGCAGGACCTGCCAGGCCTTTGATCTTTTGGATCTTGGACTTGACCAGGATTGCCAGTGCCGCACCACCTTGAGCAACCATGGTGGCGGAGATGATGGCGTTGAGGTAGGAGTGGCCGGTGTTGGCGATGTCTTGTGCCACCAGCGGAATCACGGCCCAGTGCAGACCGAAGATCACCAGCACCTGATAGAAACCACCGATGAACAAACCTGAGATGGTTGGCGAGAGGCTGTAGAGCCACTGGATAGCGTTGGCAATACCACCGGAGATGAGCATCACCACGGGGCCAAGTACCAAGAGGATGGCCAGCGAAACAATCACTACCTCAAGCAGCGGCACGAAAATCATGCGCACGGTGTTGGGCACAATCTTCTTCAACCACGGTTCCACCTTGGAAGCCACCCAGGCGGCCACGATGATCGGGAAGATCGAGTAGGAGTAGCTGGCAATGTTGATGGGCAGGCCGAAGAAATCGCCGTTGAGCGGCACAGAAAGGAAGTCGCGGGAGGCTTCTTGGCCGGAGAGATCCACAATGGATGGGTGGGTAAGCACACCACCGATGATGGCCACGATAATCGGATCGGCACCTAGGCGTTTCGCAGCGGTAAAGCCGACGAAAATCGGCAGGAAGTAGAACACCGAGTCGCTCATGGCGTTGATGATCTGGAAGGTATTGGAATCCTGCGTCGTCACATTGAATGTGGTGAGCAGCGAAAGAATACCCTTGATAATGCCGGATGCGGCAAGCAAGCCGATGATCGGAATCATCGAACCGGTAATCACGCCGATCAAAGAGCTAAAGCCCTGCTTGACCCAACCGATAGCAGAGTCGGGCCGTGGCTTTTGTTCTACTGCTTCTTGCTCGCCTGCAGCTTTGTCCTCGCCAAGCTGCTTGACGATGGCATCGTAGACATCTTCAACATCCGGGCCAATCACGACCTGGTACTGTCCACCGGCCTTGACCACGTCGATCACGCCGTCGAGATCTGCAACGGCAGCGTCGTTGGCCTTGGATTCATCGTGGAGATAGAAACGCTCACGGGTGATGCAGTGCGTCACCGACTTGACGTTTTCCTTGCCGCCGATGAGGTTCAGGATGTCCCACGCCAGGGCATCAAAACCGCTGAGTTCTGCGGGGCGCTGCTGTGCTACTGCTTTGCCGGAATCCTGCTTATCGGCCGTGGCAGCACCTGCGGCACCTGCACCAGCAGCGGCGGCGGCTGGCTTGGCCGACCGAAGCGTGACCTCTACGGCAACCTCGCCTGCTTGCACCTGGTGTTCTTCTACCTCGATGGCTTCCAACTTCTTCTTAGAGTTGGTCACCGCGACGATGATGGTGGTGTTCTTGCCGGCATCCTCGATGGCCTTGGTGTCCATGGTGCCAAAGACTTCGCCGGCTTCTACCTGTGCACCGCGCTCAACGTTGAGCTTAAAGGGCTTGCCTTCAAGCTCCACGGTGTCGATACCCAGGTGTACGAGAAGGTCGAGGCCTTCTTCGGTACGAATGCCGATGGCGTGGCCGGTTTTTGCCACCATGGTGATTTTGCCGGCCACGGGGGTACGCATCTCACCCGATGCTGGGTTGGCTACACCAAATCCATCGCCTACGCCTTGAGAGGCAAAGACTTTATCGGGTACTTGGCCGATCGGGATGATGGTGCCACTTGCTGGGCTCAGCAGCCGCACGGAGTGTTCGCTCATGAGGAATCTTTCTTCTTCGGAGGGGACTACTTGAGTAATGCGATGGTTTCATAAGCCCGCAGCGTCATCGTCGCCGCCGGCTTGGGGTCTTGGTAGTTGTGCACGAGCACCGTTGCATCGAGCATCGCTTCTGGCACCTGCACCGAGGCTGGCTCGCCGGTGAGGTTTGCTAGCACCAGCAGGCGTTGCTGCTCATATTCACGCCAATAGGCAAACACCTGCTCGTGTTCGAGCGCATAGGGTGCGTAGCTACCTTCGGCAATGATCGGCATGGTGTGTCGCAACTCGATCAGGCGTTGATAAAACGGCAGGATCTCGCCGCTTGCCTGCTCGGCTTCAACGTTGATCTCTTCTTGGCGGGTGGGCTCAAGCCAGGGTTGCACGCTGCTAAAGCCTGCGTACTTGCTGCTATCCCACTGCATGGGTGTGCGGGAGTTGTCGCGGGCTTTGGCATGCACGATCTCAAATGCGCCTTGCTCGCTGTGTCCTGCCTGCAGTAGGGCGTGATAGGCGTTGCGGGCTTCTACATCTACATATTGTTCGATGCTGGTGTAGCGCGGGTCGGTCATGCCGATTTCTTCGCCCTGGTACACAAAGGGTGTGCCGCGCAAAAGGTGAATTACTGCGGCGAGCATGGTGGCGGTGTGCACGCGCCCTTGGCCTGCATCCCCGAAGCGGTCGATGGCGCGGGGCTGGTCGTGGTTGTTCCAAAACAGTGCATTCCAGCCGCCGCCTTCTTGCATGCCCAGTGCCCACTCGTTGAGGATCTTTTTTAGCGCCACGATATCTGCGGGAACCTTGGACCATTTCTGGCCTTGGTCATAATCCACTTTGAGGTGGTGGAAGTTAAACACCATGTTCAGTTCGTGGTTTTCGGGCTTGGAGTACGCGATGCAGCGTTCGATGCTGGTAGAAGACATCTCGCCTACTGTCACGGCATCGGGGTCTTGACCAAAGCTTCGGCGGTTGAGCTCTTGAAGGAAGCGATCTACATGCACGCCATCGGTGTACATCACGCGGTCATCCACACCGGCTGGTGCTGATTCCAGTTCGGGTTCTTTGCCGATGAGGTTGATCACGTCGAAGCGGAATCCTCGCACGCCTTTTTCGCGCCAAAAGTTCACAATATTGGCGGCTTCTTCTCGCACCTTGGGGTTGTGCCAGTTGAGGTCTGCTTGGGTGGGGTCGAAAAGGTGCAGATAGTATTTGCCGGTATCGCCGAAGGGTGCCCAGGCAGGCCCGCCGAATTTGGATACCCAGTTGGTGGGTAGTTCGCCTTCTGGGGCTTCGCGGATGATGTAGCAGTCTTGGTATTCCTGCTCACCTGCGAGTGCTCGCTGGAACCATTCGTGTTCGGTGGAGGTGTGGTTGAGCACCATATCGAACATCACGCCGATGTTGTGTTCTGCAAGGGCCTGGATGAGTTCTTCAACGTCTTCCATGGTGCCCATGGCTGGGTCTACTTCGTAGTAGTTGGCAATGTCGTAGCCATTGTCGCGCCCTGGTGAGACAAAGAAGGGGTTAAACCACACCATGTCGATGCCAAGCGAGGCGATATAGGGCACCTTTTCAATCACACCGCGTAAGTCACCTACCCCGTCCCCGTTGGAATCATAGAAGGACTTTGGGTAGATCTGGTAGATCACCTTATCGCGAAAGCTCCTGGTCAAGGCGCTCATCTCCTAGCGTTGCTCCCTCTGTGCTGCCCAGGGGCAGTCCTGGGCAGGAGGCGAAGTTGGTTTTGTTCCGATAAGCCTAGCATTGGGTCACATCCACAACCCGGCGCGAGTTGGGTCACATAAACCTATCGGGGTAGCAATCCCACAAGCAACAACATTGTGCATTGGTGAATAGCGTTCAAGAGCAGGGGTAAATGGGTGGGGTGTGCGAGTGCTTTTCTTCTCCAGCGTGAAATCCCCCTCTTTCCCAAGAACACCGCCACCCATGCACTGTTGCTTGAACATAAAAGAAACCGAGCGGATGTTCACATCACGCTCGGCTGGGGCTATTTGGTTTCTACCTTCACGGCATAGTCTTGCTTATCTGAGCCCTCGATAAAGGCCTCTGTTTGGCTTTTCATCAGCGTTTTTACTCGCTGCGATGCTCGATCTAGCAGGTGTTCTTTCTTGGCCTTTTTCTCGGCTTCTTTTTCCTGGGTATCGAGGAATTCGGTGAGGTCATCCACCTTGAGCTGGTTTAAGGGGTTAAAGCTTTGGTCATATACCACCACCGAGGAGGGTTCGATCTCGCTGGAAAGAATTTGCACCTTCGGCGCTTTGACGGTGATGGTGCGCTCGGCATCGTTGATATCTACATCGACCTTGTCAAAGTTTTTCAGGCCGGCTTTTACCACGCCGTCGTAGGCAACAAGGAAGTTCTTGCCGGTCAGCGGGATGCGAATACCCAATGCTTTGAGGCCGTCTTCTTCAAAGCGCCCCACATTGGAATAGGTGTATTGCTCTACAGCTAATTCCGAAATATCTTCTAGCTGCCCGCCGATTCCCGTGGAGGTGATGGTGCGGTTAGGGTCGCCGATGATTCCAGCTTTGTTAAGCCCAATAAAACCGGCGACCGCCACCACGGCCCCAATGATGAGTGCAACGGCAATTTTTGCAGCATTTTTCATTGCTATCCCTTTCAAGAGGAAGTATAAACATTCAGCAATATATCATTGCTTGTCGACGTTCCCCTGCCCAGCAGCAGCAATGTTGCAAAAAAGTTACCTTTAGGGGTGGAACATATCTACCAATTCCCTGGCTTGCTTGCGCAATGCAAGGGCGGTATCCATATCCACCTCCACAAAGCGAGTCTTAGTACCTGCCGCAGCCCTGGCCACCACATCCATGTCACTACTAATTACGGTGCCCACCATGGCGTAGCCGCCACCGGATACCGCATCACGGTGCAAAAGAATGGGCTGGGTGCCACCAGGAATTTGGATTGAGCCCACCGCATAGCCTGCATCCACAATGTTGGAAGGGTCGCTGCCTGCACCAAATTTCGGCTCGCGTTCAGCCCACATCACACCGGGGCCTTCATATCGCAAGCCCATGCGGTCGGCGGTGGGGGTCAGCGTCCATTCCGATTCCACGAGGTTACGCCACCCCTCCTCGGTGAGGTAGTGATCATAGAGGCCTCGAAGAATACGAACCTCTTGCTCCTTGGAAAAGGTCGGGCGCAATTTTTCTGCCAGGTACATCAGCTTTGGCAGATCCTTTTGGGGCGCGCCAATGGGAATCACATCGCCTGACTCTAACCTGCGGCCATTAATACCACCTAAGCGGCCAAGCACATAGGTAGAACGAGAGCCCAGCACCTCTGGCACATCGATGCCACCGCGAAACGCTAGATAAAAGCGGATGCCTTCTGCTAAATCGCCAAAGCTAATCTCATCATCGGGGCGTAGGTGCAGGCGGTGCCACATTGGCTGCGTGCGCCCATTTACCTTCACCTCTACCGGAGCACCGGTGACGGCCAACTCCGTGTAATCATCTACCACGAGGGTGGGTCCTGTGTAGGTACATTCCAGCACGGCGGAATCGCGGTGATTACCCACGAGCGCATTGGCAATTTGTGCGGAAAGTTGATCAGCGGATCCTGATTGAGGGATGCCCAGGTGGTAGTAGCCGGTTCGACCCTGGTCTTGCACAGTGGTGCTCAAGCCGGGTTCAAGCACATTAATCTGCATATAACTCTCCAATCAGACGCTCATTGAGCTTGTGGCGATCCGCCAGGGCCTCACTGATATCGAAGCTGACGTCTTTCATGCGGTAGTTGTAATTACCGGCGTCTACGTCCTGCTGGATTTGGCGATACTCCGCTTCTTCTACAGGCCTGAACTTCACAATGTCGCCGGGGCGGAACAAGATCATGAAATCTTCAAAGTCTGGCAATTGCTGTTCTGGGTCATAAATGGGCGCAGCAGCAATACCGAACATCTGATACCCGCCTGCTCCTCGCACGGAATAGATGCAGGCAAAGCAGCCGCCGTGGCCAACCGTCAGCGCGGGAGTATCGGTGCGCGGGCTTAAGTACTTCGGCACTTCTAGCTGCTCTTCGCGATCGACAAGCTGGAACATAAACGGCAACCCGGCCACAAAGCCAACCATGGTCACAAGCCAAGGAGACTCATGGTGGGCGCGGATAAAGGCCTCGGCATTTTCAAGGTCATTGATGGCAGCGGCATAGTCGAGGTCCGTGCCGGAGGGGTCTTGGTGGTAGCCCTCGCGAAAGCGCGCTACAACCTCAGAGGTATAGGGATCGGAGTACCATACCGGCACCTCGATAATGCGGGTGTGTACCCGCCCGCCTTCATCGGCTGCCTCGCGCTCAAATTCCCGGATTCGCTTTTCCAACTCAAAGGGGTGCATGACCTCGGGATCGATCCGAAGCAGCAAGGATGCATTGGCGGGGCAGATATCAATCACGCCCGCTAATTGCCCGGATGCTCTGGCTTCGGCCACCTTCCTGGCAATGGCGGTCACGCGGAAATTGGCCGCCAGCGACATCTCATCGCTGACTTCCACAAAGACGAATTCATCGCCACCGAAGGTGATGCGAGCCTCGCCCAAAGATTCCATGGTGATGTTGTGTGGATCGCTCATGCGCGTTCCTTCCCATAAGCATCGAGTACCTCGCGGCAGCGCTGCGCGATCTGCACGGAGTGCCCGCCATCTGAGTGAATACACACGCTGCTAAAACGAACGGGCACGGCGGTGCCATCCTCGGCAGCAATAGTGGACTGCTCAAGGGCTTGGTTTAGACGCTGCGCCACCTGCTCTGGAGTTTTTTCTTCCGGTTGCGGGCGGATTAGCAGGTTACCTTCATTGTCATAGTCCAGATCGACGTAGAGCTCTGGCACAAAGCCCACCCCTTCGGCTTCACACACCTGCTCATGAGCGGTGCCGGCAAGGCCAAAGAAGGGAACCTCAAAGGTCTTGCACACTGCGGCGGCTGCCTCCATGAGCTTGGCATCGCGGGCGAGCATGCCGTAGAGCGCGCCGTGGGGCTTGATGTGGTTCAGCGGCAGATCGGCGGCATCTAAAAAGGCCTTGAGCGCACCGGTTTGATAGGTGATTAAACGGCGCACATCAGCCGGGTCAAGGTTCATGGCACGGCGTCCAAAGCCGGCAAGGTCAGGCAGACCGGGGTGCGCGCCCACCGCTACTGCGTGCTCTTTGGCCAAGTGCACGGTACGTTCCATTTCCGCCGGGTCACCAGCGTGGAAGCCGCAGGCGACATTGGCTACGTCGATAAGCTGCATCAAAGCAGCGTCATTGCCGAAGCTGTGGCGGCCGATCCCCTCACCCAAGTCAGCATTTAGCGTTAACAACTCGCGTTCACCTCTTCTGTGATGGTCGCAGCAACTTAGTTGCGCAGTGTCTAGTACCACATATTTTGTATGGCGCCCGCCCACCGGAGCCATATACATTAAGGACAACTTTAGGAATCTTTTTATCCACACTGTCTACTGCTTATTGGGAAGATCTTGGAAACTTCTTTTATTAACTTGCAGTGGCTGCTTAGCCAACAACAGCTCAACCTGCAGCTTCACTGCGATTCGGAACAAGAAATCCACGTGGTACAACCCACCGAGCTGCTCGACCCAACCCCCTTCCTCCAACCCAACGCCCTCGTGCTTTTGGTGGGCCTGGCCTTTGAACATCACCCCGAACACTTCAGCGCCTATGTAGCCAACCTCGCCCAACACCGCGTGAGCGCAATCGGCTTTGGCACGGGATTGGTATTTGAGCAGGTGCCCGAGGCCTTAATCCAGGCAGCCCAACGCGAAGGCATCGGGCTATTCGAGGTGCCCAGAGATACCCCCTTTGTTTCAATCAGCAGCTTGATTGCTAGGGAATTTCGCCACCGAGCCACCAGCCAGCAGCGCGCGCTTTATGCCTCTCAAACCGCGCTGCAGCACGCGGCCATGCAAGAAGGCCTTCAGGGTGTGATGCTCAAACTGGCCCAAAGCCTCAATTTGGCCGCGGTCCTTCGCGATAGTGATCAGCGCATCCTTGCCCAGGCTGATCCGCGAGGAGTGCGATCCTCTGATACCGCCTTGCGCATGGTTCAGCATCGCCTCACCCCCATCGGCGATCGAGCCATTGAGCTTGCCACCTACCGCGAAACAGCGCTGAATAGTTTTGATCGCGCCATGATTAAGCAGGCATGCAGGCTGTGCGATTTGCTCTTGCAGCGCCCCGAGCAACTCAGAGCAGCGCGCAGCATGCTCAATGAATTGGCCTTAAAAGTGTTACTTGGGCAAACCACCGACCCAAGCTCTTTAGATGCAATTTTTAATCGCATTGCCGATGGCTCAGGGCGCGTGCGCCCCGTGCTGATCCACTCCAATGATCCTCAACAAATTGCCAAAGCACTAAGCACCGTGGATCAGGAATTACGCCTGGTAGAACGCGAATTATGCACTGTGAGTTTTGGCGAAGACGCAGCACTCGTGCTCTTTCGCGGCAATCGCAGCGCAAAGAATATCCTCACGCTTTTTCGCGAACACACCCAAAAACTACGCATCGGTATCGATGTGGAACAACCGTGGGCAGAAATTACTAAAGAATCGCTCTACCACCTGCTCACCTCGGTGCGAGCTTTAAAGCTGGGGGAACACTTCAGCGCCCAAACCAATAGGATGCTGTGGACCCAAGACCCAGCCGTGCGCGCCGCCTTGGATTTTCGAGCCCAAGAAACCATCGAGCGGCTCAAGGTATATGACCAGCAAAACCGCACCGAGCTCTACCGCACCCTGGCGGTGTACCTCCAGCAGGGCAATTCCATTGCCAGGGCCGCAGAGGTGCTCGGCATTCACCGCCACACCGTGCGCACCCGCGTGGGCTTAGCAGCGCAGGTATGCGAGGCCGATCTTTCAGATCCGGTCAGTTGCGCAGAATTGCTCCTGCTGGTGATTAGCCGGCAGGAGCATTAATTACAAAGGCGGTGCTAGTTGCTGATCTTGATGGTGGTGGCCTGATCGGGGGTCACACCAGCAATGGCACTGGCAGCCTGGATACCACTGAGGCGGTGGAATTCTAGTGGCGCAGGGACTCCGGCTGCCTGGTGGGCGGCCTCAAGCCCTACGGCCTTTTCGCTGCTGCTTGGAGCATCTTTATGTGAAGAAGACGTCCTTGCAATGGCAAATTGGATCACTCGGGCTACTGCACCGGGGTGTTGCACCTGTGCCCAGGCCAGCCCGCGGCCGATGAATTTACGCCCTACCCGATCGGCGACGTTGCGCTTGCTCATGACTGGTTCTCCTTGATGTATTCGAGCATCTGCTCCACGATCTCTGTTACTTCTTGCTCCGCTGCATCGCGGTCACGCTGGACCAGGCCAATGCGGGTACGACGATCCAGTACGTCATCGGCATTCAGCGCACCTTCGTGGCTGATAGCAAAGGCCACTTCTGCACGGGTGATATCGAGGCCTGCGACCTTATCCAGGGGGCGCTCAATTGCTGCCTGCGCTGCGGCTACTACCTTCGGGGATTCATAGCCATAGCGCTGCACCATGGTTTCTGGCAGGCCGGCTAAATCGGCTCCATTGACCCTCAAGCTGCCGGGGTGGGTGGGAGCACCCACATAGGGAAGGTTGGTGGTGCGGCAGGATCCAGCGCGCATGCCCTTGCGCTTGAGCACTTCGTCGATGGCTTCTTCTGCCATGAGTCGGAATTCGGTGTACTTGCCGCCAACGATGGAGATCAGGCCATTGGAGGCCTCGATGGTGCTGTGGCGACGCGAAAGATCTGCGGTGGAACCGCCCTCGCCGGTATCGATCAGCGGGCGCAGACCGGTAAATGCACCGATCACATCACTGCGCTGCAGCTTGGTGCCAAGGCCGTGGTTGATGGCCTCGAGGATGAAGTCGATGTCTTCTTCCGGGGTATCTGGCACATCGGGGATTGGGCCTGGGGTGTCTTCGTCGGTCAGCCCGATAAAGACGCGGCCATACTGCTGCGGCACCAAGAACACGTAGCGCGAGATGGAACCAGGCAGCGGCACAGTAAGCGCACCGGTGGGATTGCCCAGGGTTGCTGCATCCACCACGAGGTGCGTGCCGCGCGATGGGCGCACGCGGATATCTTCATCCACCGTGCCTGCCCACACACCAGTTGCGTTGATTACGGCCTTGGCGCGGACGCGAAGATCACGCCCACCAATGGCATCGTGGAATTCCACGGCCGTGCCTTCGGCGTGGGTGACCTCGGTGTAGTTGAGGATCCTTGCGCCCTCGCCTGCTGCGGTGCGGGCAACGGCGGCCACGATGCGGGCATCGTCAACCATTTGGCCGTCGTAGTTGACCCAGGATCCGCGCAGATCGTCTTGCAGGGCGGTGGGGCACATCTGCAGCGTTTCTTGCTTATTGGCATAACGAGAACGCGGCAGGATCTTCGAGCTGGTGCCCGCTGCGATGCGCAACATATCGCCTGCAATAAAGCCCAGGCGCATGGCTACTTTTTGCACCAGGTTGGTATCGCTGGCAAGCAGGGCCACCTGCGGGAGTGCGCGGATGAGGTGCGGGGCGTTGTGTTCCATGAGCAAGCCGCGCTCTTTGGCGGAGTGCATGGCAATGCCTACCTCAAGTTTGGTCAGGTAGCGCAGGCCACCGTGCGCCAGCTTGGAGGACCACCGCGAGGTGCCGAAGCCGAAGTCGCGGCGTTCAAGCAGCACGGTGTTTAATCCGCGGGAGGTGGCGTCGAGGGCAATACCCACGCCGGTGATGCCACCACCGATGACGATGAGGTCGATATCATCGGGATCGCTGGCAAGGTAGTCCAGGTCAGCTTCCCGGCGCACGGCGTTGAGTGCGGTGTTCATGGCAGTAGATACCCTTCTAGCATGACTTGTAGTTCTTGATCCCAGGTGCTGCCTGAGCGTTGGGCTCGCAGTACGGGGTCGAAAATTCTGGCGCTGATAGCAAAGTGCTGCAGCACCGAACAGCACATCGTGGCTGCGGCGTGGGGGTCGCGGTGGCAGATGGTGTGTGGGGCGTTGCGTTGGATCTGGGCGATCTTTCGCTCAAGCGCACCGATGATGCGCACCTGTGATTCTCCAAGGCGTCGAAAAAAGTAGGTGCCAAGCAGCTCCGGTTGCTCTTCGACGATTGCCTTGACCACTTCATTGCTTGCCACCGCGCGGGCGGCATCCATGAGCGCTTCGACGAAGCCGCTGCCCGTGTCCGGCAGGCGCTTGCCCTCGGCGACGACGGTGAGCAACTCATGGGTGAGAAGTTTGCTGATGAGCGCGTCTTTTCCACTAAAACGCGCATAGAGCGTGGGGCGCGAAATCTTCGCTCCCCGAGCAACCGAAGACATGGTGGTACGACGAATGCCCATCTGCACTACTTGGGTGCGTGCGGCGAGCATGATCGCCTCGTCTACATCGGTGCTCATGCCTCAATTGTGGCCGTTAGGGAGGCGGGGGTGTCAAGGAATTGCGCTTTACATCATTGATACTGGCGCTAGAAAAGCTCCCATTTTCGCTGGCTAGAAGCGCTTAAGAAATTTTTTGGCAACTTTACACACCCCGGTTTTTGGCCCCATTTTCAGCTCCTACCCCCTTCCCGAGCTTTTGGGGCGCTTGTAGCTTGAAAGTATGAACGCATTGCCACTCCCTCCCATGTCATTTTCCATTTGGGGCTCGGAGCAAGAAGCCAAGCCCCTGAGCAAAAGCCTGCAATCGCTCGTGGGCAAAGTGGTAGGAAATACCACCCCGCGCCCTGCCCCCGAACTCGCCGAGGTCAAGATCAGCGAATGCGCCCTGGATGCGGCACAGCTTGAAGCTCTCGAAGCAATCTGTGGTGCAGGCTATGTCTCCACCGAACGCGAACAGCGCATCCCCCGCGCACGCGGCAAGTCCTACTTTGACCTGCTGGATTGGCGCGTAGACCAGGTCATCGATGTACCCGATGCCGTGGTGGCGCCAAAGAGCAATGAGCAGGTGCTGGAATTGCTGCAGTGGGCGTCGAAAAGCTCTGTGGCCGTTGTCCCCTTCGGCGGCGGCACCTCGGTGGTTGGCGGTGTTTCCCCGCTGCGCGGCCGCTTCAATGCGGTGATCAGCCTGGATCTCACCCGCTTTGATGCCATCGAAGATGTGGATTCCATCAGCGGCGAAGCCACCTTGGGCGCCGGCATGTCCGGCCCACAGGCAGAAATCGCGCTGGCCAAATATGGCTTGCAGCTTGGCCACTTCCCCCAATCCTTCCCCTACGCCACCATCGGCGGCTTTGCCGCAACCCGCTCCTCTGGCCAGAACTCTGCAGGCTATGGGCGTTTTGATGAGATGGTCGCTTCCATGGAAGTGGTCACCCCTCAAGGCATCATGACGGTGGGCGACGCAGCGCCTGCTTCTGCAGCAGGTCCTGACCTCAAGGAGCTGTTCATGGGCTCCGAGGGCACCTTCGGCATCATCACCAAGGTGCGCCTGAAGGTACACGCGATCCCCGAGGCCAAGGCCTATGAAGCATTCGTCTTCCCCGACTTTGCTAGCGGTGTGGCCGCAGTTCGCGCCGTTGAGCAGCACAAGACCGGCCCGACGGTGATCAGGCTTTCCGACGAAATCGAATCGGCAACCAACCTCACCTCCACCGATGCCATTGGCGAGCAAGAATCCGCAGCACCGCATGGCTGCCTGTGCCTGACCATGTATGAAGGCACCCGCGAGCACGTTGCCTCTCGCCACGAAGAAACCCGCAACCTCCTGCTGGAAATGGGTGGCACCTCCTTGGGTGAGGCACCTGTGCGCAAGTGGGAGAAGGGACGCTTTGGCGCCCCGGTGCTTCGCGACGCCCTCCTGGATGCAGGCGTGCTGTGCGAAACCTTCGAAACTGCCACCACCTGGTCTAATGTGCCGAATCTAAAAAAGGCGATTACCGCCGCTGTAACCGAGGCCTTGGGCGAAGGGAACTCGGTGGCACTGGTGCTCTGCCACGTTTCTCACGTATATGCCAATGGCTGCTCTTTGTACTTCACCATCCTGGGTGCCCAGGATGAGGCCCCCATTGAGCAGTGGCGCCACGCAAAGCTTTCTATTCTTCGTGCCATTACTGAGCACAACGGAACCATCACCCACCACCACGCCGTGGGCACCGATCACGCAGACTTCATGCAGCAGGAAGTAGGCCAGCTTGGCCTGGGCATCCTGCGGGCTGTGAAGGATCACCTCGACCCACAGGGCGTGCTCAACCCAGGAAAGCTCCTGCCATGAACGACATCAAGATTGCCAAGCGCGAGATCAACAAAATCGCGCTGTTGACCAACCCTGCTGCCGGTAAAGGCCTGGCCAAGCACAAAAGCAACCGCGCCGAAGCACGTTTTCACCAGCTCGGCGTGGATGTGATCAGCATTGCTGGCTCAAGCCCCGAGAATTCTGCAGAGCTTGCCAAAGAGGCACTCGAATCCGGTGTGGATGCACTGGTGGTTTGCGGCGGCGATGGTCTGATTAACTTAGCCCTGCAAGCCCAGGCCAACACTGATACCCCCTTGGGCATCATCCCCGCCGGCACTGGCAATGACCACGCCCGCGAATACGGCATCCCGCTGGATCCCGAGCGCGCCGCCGAAGTGGTTGTAGAAGGCGTAAGCGTGCGCACCGATCTAGGCAAGATGCGCACCGATGATGGCCACGAGCGCTACTTTGGCACCTGTGTTACCCAAGGCTTCGACTCGATCGTGACCGAGCGTGCGAACACCATTTCTTGGCCCAAGGGTTCTGCACGCTATGTGGCAGCCATCGTGTTGGAGTTCTTGCACTTCCACTCCATCCCCTGCCGGATCTTCCTCGACGATGAACTCGTGGTGGATGAGCCCATTACCCTAGCGGCGGTGGGCAATACCCGCTCCTATGGCGGCGGCATGCAAATCTGCCCGGATGCTCGCCACAACGATGGCCTGCTGGATCTCACGGTGCTTGGCCGCATGAATCGCTATAACGTGGCCAGGAAGTTCCCCAAGATCTACACCGGCAATATCCGTGGCGAAGAAGGCTTGAGCCAGTACCGCGCCAAGAAGATCCGCATTGAGATGCCCGATATGCCCGTCTATGCCGATGGCGACCGCTTTGATGTGCTGCCCATCGAATACACGGTAGAAGAACATGCAGGGCTCTACCTGATCCCTAGGCCATAGCGCTTTTAAGCCCAACAACAAAGCGGCTGCACCTTGAAGGTGCAGCCGCTTTCTGAGCTAGCAGGCTAGGAATTCACCAGCTCGCCGGTATCTTCATCGGCAGTTTGTGCATGCGCTGCCGCGGCGCGCTCTTGCGCCTGGCGCAGCCGGCGGTTGAGCACGAATACCGAGATGGAAAGGCAGACGATGGTCAGCACCACCAGCAGTAGTGCCGCGCCATAGTAGGAGCTATCAATATCACCTTCCACACCTGCGATAAAGAGCTGGCGAGCGTAGGTCATGGGGTGAATATCGTGCAAGAGGCGCAGCGGCTTCGGGGTGAGCTGGATTGGCCACACGCCACCGAAGCTGAATACACCGTAGGCGAAGAATCCCAGCGCCAAGGTGCCGCCGATCAGCCGGCCAAAGGCCACGCGAAGCATCTGGAAGAAGGCCGTGGCATTGGTGGCCAAAATGACCACGCCGATGGCAAAGGCCGCGCGGTGCAGCACCGAGAAGCCAAGCTGAGCACCAGCCCACACCAGCAAGAACAGCAGCACAGTGTTGATGGCCGAGCAGATGGCAAAGCCGCCGAGCACCTGCCTAATGGGCTTGCGCTTGCGATCGCAGCCAAGGATATGCGGCGCCAACATGCTCACCAGCACCATGAACAGAAAGCCGAAGACGAGGATCAAGATGAAGGTCACGCCACCGGAGAGCTGCTTGGAGGTGGGGTCGTTGAGATCTTCAAGGGTTTGCACCGGGTGCTGATAATCCTGGGAGTAGGCAACTGGCATGGCCAATTGGCGCGAAGAAGCAGGAATATCGGTGATCTGTGGTGCTTGCGCGGAGCCTTCTACCAGGCCAGTGCGCAATTGGGTCGTGCCGTCTTTGAGCTGGCGCACGCCGTCGTCAAGCTGATAGGTGCCATCGAGCATCTGGCCCATGCCCTCGTCGAGTTCCACAGTGCCTGCGGCAAGCTGCGAGGTGCCGTCTTTGAGTTGGAGCATGCCACCGAGGTATTCAGCAGAGGGGCTGTTGAGCTGGCGGCTCATCTCGGCGGTGCCGTCTTTGAGCATTTGTAGCTGGTTGGCAACGCCTTGGGGGCTGGAATTGCTCAAGGTATCCACGATGCCCTGGAGGCGATCAGCTTCCTGGTTGAGCTGCAGTTGGCGCAGCACCTGGATCATGGGGCGGATCTGATCGGCTGCGGCACCTGCTTGGCGGGCAAGGGGGATCAGTTGATCGGTTAGTTGGCCAACGCCTGCATCGATTTGGGCGGCGCCGTCGCCGAGTTGGCGGGTGCCGTCGAGAAGCTGGCTTACGCCATCATCGACCTGGCCTGCGCCGTCGCGAACCTGCTCGGTGCCATCTTTGAGTTGGTGTGCACCATCAATGCCTTGTTCGGTGCCGTCTTTGAGCATGCCGGCGCCATCGTCGAGCTGCACGGCGCCATCGGCTGCCTCTTTCAAACCGGCACCAAGTTGGTTCATGCCGTCGAGAATTTCTTGGCCATAACCTTCGGTGATACCGGCCTGGATGCCCGCCTGGATGCCTGGGATCAAACCGGAGGTCAGCAGCGGGGTGTTGGTGCCATAGTGATCGTTATAGGAGATGATCACATCTGCCTGGCTGGGCTTTTCGTCGATCACCGTGGCGATGTTGCGCGAGAAATCCTGGGGGATGGAAATGGTGGCGATATATTCGCCATCGCGCATGCCCTTGCCGGCTTGATCGGTGGAGACGGCCTCAACGTTGAGGTAGCTGGTATCGAGCAGACCTTTTTCAATGTCCTTGCCAAAGTTGACCTTCTGGCCATCTTGGGTCACGCCTTTATCCTCGTTGACCACGGCAATTTTGACTTCGTCGAGGTAGTGGGAGGGATCCCACATCGACCACATCCAGGCCGCGGCCACCAACAGCGGTGCCACCAGCACCATCACCACGGCGGAGCGGATCGCGATGCGACGCTTACGTGAATACAGCGGGGGTTTGCTTCGGGAGGAAAACATAGGGTTCGACCTTCACAGCTCAAGTAGACCCGATAAGAGGGCTTGACAACCTGGAGCTTTTCGACGCACCAGCGCACTCGCTCGCACCGAATGCCGCGCCACTTGCCCAGATTCTTAAGTACAGAACACGCCCATAGCGTATTGACCCTAAAGCCTCTGGCCTAGGGCTAGTTATCTGGGCAATAGTGTTCACAAAACCCAGGGTATTGTTCACCGCCATGTGGGATAAGGGGTGCTTTACACCAAAGGTATAGAGGGGATAAAAAAGCAGCGTTATTTTGGGTTTATTGCTGCATTTTGCACGCTCAACCGCAGGCTTATCCCCTACCCCCATTTCCCCCTCACACCTTTACACCTTCCGGGGGCACCAAGTGGGTTTTTGTTTGGCTTTTCACCGCTTTCCACCCCCGGAATATGCTAGGGCTGCGCACTCAGTGCGGTGTGCGGGGGTTAGACAATCCCGAACCTGCTGGAGCATCTGCTGGATCATGACCCAACTCCACCTGCTGGTTACGATCATTAACAAACACCACCTTGGGTGCGTACTGCTCTAGTTCCTCGGAATTGAAGATCCCGTAACCGATAATGATGACGAGGTCACCGGGGCTAATCAATCGTGCGGCAGCGCCATTGATACTGATAATCCCGGAACCACGCTCGCCGCTAATCGCGTAGGTGCTCAGCCTATTGCCATTATCAATATCGACGATGTCGATCTTTTCGCATTCGAGAATGTCGGCGGCGTCCATGAGGTCTGCGTCAATGGTGCAGGATCCCACGTAGTGCAGGTCTGCCTGGGTGACGGTAGCCCGGTGAATTTTCGATTTCAGCATGGTGCGTAACACGAAGCTGAACATTAGCGGCACAACTGAGCACGAAAGAAATTGGCTGCATAATAGCTATGTTTGCGCGCCCTTCAACTACGCCTATTCAGGCGTTGAGCTTTCGGGCAAAAGAAAAGACCCCGCACCAGGCGGGGTCTTAAGCTCTTTTAAAGCAACGAAGCTTTTACTTCTCGTTCTTCTTGAAGGGGAAGCCGAGCTCGCGCAGCAGGGCGCGGCCTTCTTCGTTGTTGGTGGCGGTGGTAACCACGGTGATGTCCATACCGCGGGGACGATCCACCTTGTCTACGTCGATTTCGTAGAACATGGTCTGCTCGGTCAGGCCGAAGGTGTAGTTGCCGTGGCCGTCGAACTGCTGGTCAGACAGACCGCGGAAGTCGCGAATACGCGGCAGAGCCACGGTGAGCAGACGGTCGAGGAATTCCCACATGCGGTCGCCACGCAGGGTGACGCGAGCACCGATGGGCATGCCTTCACGCAGCTTGAAGTTCGCGATGGACTTCTTGGCGCGACGCAGCTCGGGCTTCTGACCGGTGATGAGGGTGAGATCCTCAAGAGCGCCGTTGATGAGCTTGGAGTCGCGGGCAGCGTCGCCCACACCCATGTTCACAACAACCTTGGTAATACCGGGGATCTGCATGACGTTCTCGTAGGAGAATTCGTCGTTGAGCTTGGTGCGGATCTCTTCGCGGTAGCGGGTCTTAAGACGGGGAGTGTAGTTCTCGCTCATGGTTAGATGTCCTTCCCGGTACGACGCGAGATACGGACCTTCTTGCCGTTCTCATCGAAGCGGTAGCCCACGCGGGTGGGGGTGCCCTCGGCGTCGAGGAGCATCACGTTGGAAACGTGGATCTTCGACTCTTGGGTCACGATGCCGCCGGACTCAGCACCGCGCTCGGGTGCGGAGTTAGCGACGTGCTTCTTGATGCGCTTCACGCCCTCAACGAGAACCTTGTCCTCCTTGGGGAACGCCTGGATAACCTTGCCCTTGGCGCCCTTGTCGGGGCCAGAGATCACGAGGACCATATCGCCTTTACGGATTTTCATCCTTAGATCACCTCCGGTGCGAGCGAAACGATCTTCATGAACTTCTTATCGCGAAGCTCACGAGCCACGGGGCCGAAGATACGGGTACCGCGGGGCTCATTGTCGTTCTTGATGATCACGGCAGCGTTCTCATCGAAACGAATGTAGGAGCCGTCCGGACGACGGGTTTCCTTTTTCGCACGAACGATTACGGCCTTAACAACCTCGCCGGCCTTGACGTTGCCGCCGGGGGTTGCTTCCTTCACGGTAGCGACAATGGTGTCGCCGATACCAGCGAAGCGTCGGGTGGAGCCACCGAGTACGCGGATGCACAGAATTTCACGTGCACCAGTGTTATCGGCAACCCGCAGACGCGATTCTTGCTGAATCACTATGGGTCTCCTTGACCTGGATACATGCGCGGCAGATTTCCGTCCTGACGCGCGCGGTCTCGCTTGCATTTGCTCTGCAATCCCACCGAAGTGACGACGGACCTTTAAGGCCGAAGGGTCTCGCATTCACCGCTCGGAAACGCACGGCTAAGCGACCTATTACAGGCAACCCGAGTATTTAATCACTCATGGCCGGGCTTTTCAAGTTCTGCCACCGCCAACACCTTGCAGGCTAAGCCCCAGGCAGGCATCGAGGTGTTCACAGAGCACACCGTGCAGTGCAGGCGCATCGGCTTGGCGTTCATTTTGGCCGCCACGGACGGCTACCTACTGCCAGATTGATAGATAGGCTAGCCTTACCTTATGGCTTTGAAGCACTCTGAGGATTTAGAACACCGCGGCCACTGTCTTATCACCGGCGCCAAGGGCGGTATTGGGCAGGCCACCTGCGATTTGCTGCTTGAGCACGGCTATAGCGTGTCGCGGTGGGATCTACCAGAAGTAGATGTGAGCGACCCGGAATCTATTGCCCATCACCTCCAAGCACTGCCGGCACCTGTGGATTACCTCATCCACACCGCCGGAGTGCTACGCCCCGATAGCGCCTTGCAGCCCGATTGGGACGCGATCCGGCAAAGCGTGGCCATCAACCTCGAAGGCGTGATCGCCACATGTTCTCCGATTGCCCAACAAATGGCCGCACGCAAACGAGGTGCCATCGTGGTGGTGACCTCCAATGCCGCAGCGGTACCGAGAAGCGGCATGGCCGCCTATGGAGCATCAAAGGCTGCCGCAAAAAGCTGGGTCCACACCCTTGGCCTTGAGCTCGCCCCCTATGGGGTTCGCTGCAATACCGTCTCCCCCGGCTCCACCGACACACCAATGCTTCGCGGCATGTGGCATGAGCCCAGCGATACCGAAACCCAGCTCAAGCAGCGCCACCAGGAGGTGATTGCAGGCAACCCCGAGGCTTATCGCCTAGGCATTCCGCTGCAGCGAGTCGCCACCCCGGAAGACATCGCGCAGGCATGCCTTTGGCTCATTAGCCCGCAATCTCGGCACATCACCATGCATGACCTGCGAGTAGATGGCGGGGCTACCCTAGACGCTTAGGTTAGGCTATCTTCAGTTACACCGATGAGGCATGTCGGACAACGCCCTGAACACAACCCAGAAAGATTCGAGTAAAACACCATGCCCATTCCCGCGATTGCTCCCTACCCCTTGAGCTCAAGCGAGCCGCTGGCACTGTTGAGCACCCCCAATACCGCCGAGCACTGGAACATCGACCTCAACCGCTGCGCACTGCTGGTCCACGACATGCAGAACTACTTCATTGAGGCATACGACCGAAACCAAGCCCCCATGGCAACCGTGCTGCCAAATATCCAAGCACTCATCTCGGCTGCCGACGATGCGGAAGTTCCAGTGTTTTACTCCGTGCAGCCACCCGAACAAAAGACTGCTCGCCGCGGGCTTCTTAGCGATTTCTGGGGCAAAGGCATGCAAACTACCCAGGATGCTCAGGTTGTAGAAGAGCTCACCCCACTGCCGCACCACCACCTGCTTACGAAGTGGCGCTATAGCGCTTTTGAGCGCACCGACCTGCGCCAAGCACTCGCATTTGAAGGCCGCGATCAACTCATCATCACCGGCGTCTATGGCCACATGGGCTGCCAAGTCAGCGCCGTCGATGCGTTTATGAACGACATCCAACCCTTCCTCGTGGCAGACGGCATTGCAGATTTCTCTGCAGAAGATCACCAGCGCACCCTTAATTGGGTAGCAGCCCGCTGCGGCAAGGTGGTTGCTGCAAACGAAGCGCTCAACGCCCTGCAAGCACGCACCCACGAGGTGCGCCTGTGAACCATAGCCACAGCACTGCCCAGCACCCCTCGGCCATCTTTAGCTCCGCCACCGAGACGCTTCAAGCAACTGGCATCGCTCAAACATTTTCCAGCGTGAGCGCGGCCGCCCAAGCCTTGCACACTCAGGCCGTGGAGATCATCGTGGGCGCTTTGCCCTTCCACGAAGCAGATCCAGTGTGCTTGTTTAGGCCGAAGCGCCATAGCATTCGCCAACAGCCACTCACGCTTTCAAGCCCTGCTCTTGGGCCATCAGAACACGATGCTGCGGTATCAATCAGCTTTAATCACAACAGCGGGGAGCACCATGGGCGAGTCGCGCGCATGGTGGAGCAACTCAAACAAGGCATCGCGCAAAAAGTGGTGCTTTCACGCCAGATGCGTGTGGATATCGCCTCTGGTGAATACGCAGACCTTGTTGCCGATCCCCTGTGGCTGCTGGGGCGTTTCCTTCAAGGCAGCGCCACAGGCGATGGCCACCTGCTCCGCCTTGATGCCGCTGGCAAGCGATATCAAGGTGCGTATTTTGTGGGCAGCAGCCCTGAGCTGCTCATTGCAAAACGCGGGCGCTATATCGAATCCTTCCCCTTGGCTGGCACGATCGCCAGAAGTGCTGATCCGGTGCAAGACCAAGCTCGGGCAACTGAACTGCAGCTTTCGGCCAAAGATCTTCACGAACATGCCTTTGTTACACACGACATTGCTGAAACACTCGGGCCTTTATGTACCCGCCTAGATATTCCAGCGCGCCCATCGATTAGTGCTACCAGCCATACCTGGCACCTTGGCACCAAAATCACCGGCGAATTGCGCGATGATGCGATCAGCAGCCTGGAACTTGCCGCATTGCTGCACCCCACGCCCGCAGTTTCTGGCTATCCGCAGCCCGAAGCGCGCCACATCCTAAGCGAGGAAGAACCCGAACGCGGCTTTTATGCCGGCGCGGTGGGTTGGTCCGATGCCCAAGGCAATGGCCAATGGCGAGTGGGAATTCGAAGCGCAACAATGCTGCCACCAACGATGGATCCTGCAAGCAACGCCTCAGAGCACCTTCGCATTCTTGCCAGTGCTGGCGGTGGCATCGTGCAGCATTCCGATCCAGCAGCAGAGGTGCAAGAAACGCAAAGCAAATTCGGCCCCCTTATCCAGGCACTGAGCCTAAGCCCCAGCCTTATTAAGGCCGCCGAATATGAATTGGAGCTGCAACGATGACGCACCACACCACTTACCCCCAAGCCATTCCCACGGTAGCGATGCCTGCTCCAGGCAGCTTGTATCCAGCCAGTGTCGAACAAGCCTATCGCCAGGCAGGCTATTGGACGGATGAGACATTTGCCGAGTTCCTCGACGATGCGGCTTCGCGCTTTGGCACCCAAGAGGCAGTGGTGGCCAACCGCCTTGATGGCCAACAAATCCGCCTGAGCTATCAGGAGCTCAACCGAGCCGCGGCACAAAGAGCAAAGCAGTTGCTCAACGTAGGGATTCGCCCTGGGGATCGGGTGATCGTGCAATTGCCCAATGTGCTGGAATACCTCATCGAGGTATTCGCGCTGTGGCGCATGGCGGCGGTGCCGGTGTTCGCACTCCCTGCCCACCGAAGAAGCGAGATCGAACATTTCATTCGCTCAGCCGGTGCACGAGGGCTGAGCACCTGCCAACAACACGCAGGCTTTTCGCATCAAGCCTTAGCAGCCGAGCTGCAACGCGACTATCCGGACTTAATTGTGCTGCTCCACGGCGACGATGCGGGCGATACAACACAGCCACCTTCCTCCACTGCATCTGCTGGGCTCGAGGCCGTGGATCTGCCAGCCTCTCATGCGCTTGCCATGTTGCAGGTATCCGGCGGCACCACCGGTGTGCCAAAGCTGATTCCTAGAAGCCACGCAGACTACCTCTATTCTGTGCGCGAGTCGGCCGAGATTTGCAAGCTCAACACCGCCACACGGTTTTTGGTGGCATTGCCTGCAAGCCACAACTTCACTATGTCTTCGCCCGGCATCTTAGGTGTGCTCTATGCCGGTGGCACGGTGGTGTTTTGCACTGATCCTTCGCCAAGCACGGTGGGTGCGCTGATTGAGGCTGAAGCCATCACCATGACTGCGGCTGTGCCACCGCTAGCGATGGCGTGGATGAATATCCTTCCGGCCTTGGGCTGTGATCTTTCAAGCCTGGAGGTGCTGCAGGTAGGTGGTGCAAAATTTACCCCGCAGGCAGCAAGCCGTGTGGCTGAGACCTTGCAGTGCCAATTGCAGCAGGTATTTGGCATGGCAGAAGGCTTGGTTAATTACACCCGCTTAGATGATCCGCACGAGGTATGCATCCACACCCAAGGCCGCCCAATCAGCCCCGCCGATGAAGTCTTGGTGGTTGACGATCACGGCCAGGAGGTTCCTGCTGGGCAGCGAGGGCATCTGCTTACTCGCGGCCCCTACACCATCCGCGGCTATTTGGGCGGGGTGGATGCCAGCAGCTTTAACGAGGAAGGTTTTTATCGCACCGGCGATATTGTCCGCCGCCGCGAGGATGGTTATCTGGTGGTAGAAGGCAGAGATAAAGATCAGATCCATCGCGGGGGCGAGAAGATCTCCGCTGAGGAAATTGAAGATCACCTCCTTGCCCACAGCCTGGTCAAAGACGCCGCCTTAGTGGCTATCCCAGATGCCTATTTGGGTGAAAGAAGCTGCGCCTTCGTCTTAGTTGCCGAAGATATTGCCGGCGATAGCAGCCAGCACCGCAGCAATGCCGAGGCATTAAGAGCACACCTGAAAGCCCGTGGCTTAGCGGCGTATAAGATCCCGGACGATTTTCGCTTCGTGCGCCAATTCCCCGTTACTGGCGTGGGAAAGATTAGCCGTAAGCAACTCCGCAGAGCGCTTGCCGACACCCTCGATGCATCGCAGTAAAACTCAAGCCCTTGAGCCATTTTTAACGTTTAGGAGCCTAGAAAAACATGAATGACACCTCACCCCAAGCACTCCAGCAGGATCGTATTGTGGCCGACATTGCCACAATGTTGCAGATTGAAGCAGCCGAGCTGGATTTAGACGCATTGCTCAGCGAGCAGGGCTTGGATTCTTTAAGGATGATCACCCTGATTGAAAGCTGGCGAGCAGCAGGCGCCGATATTGATTTTCACCGCATGATGGCGCTGCCTACCGCACGCGAGTGGATCGCGGAGTTGAACGCCTAATGGCAGAGGCTTCCACCCATCCTTCGAGCGTGTACCGATCCTGGTTGGCCAGGGGTTTTGCTGATGAAGACGAGCTTTGCGCCTTGGGGGATAAAGATCCGAAGCGTTGCGAGCAAGTCGTTGATGCGCTGGTGTGCCTGGGCACTCCCCTGCACGAGCAAGGCAGCAATCGCTACACCTTCCTGTTTCAGCTCCCGGAGGACACCCCCGCTGATCAGGCAAGTGTGCATCTTTTTCTCAATCGGATCACCGATAAAGATAATTATGCACAAGGTGTCATGCACCATGTTCCCGGCACACGCTGGTGGGTGCGCACACTTATATTGCCCCCAAGCTATCAGGGCTCGTATGGCTTCCGCACCGGCAATGGCGGCGATGGCCCCACACGCCACCACGCCGCCCACGGCACCGAGGGACACCTGCTCGACCCCCACTCCCCACGCCCGGCACTTGCCCAACAAGGACCACGGGGTCTATCGCATTTTGCCGGCCAGGCAGCACCGACGCCGCAATTTTTCCCCCCAGTACCCGGCGCCCAAGCACGCTGCCTTGAAGGCCATCGGCTGCACCCTGGCCACCTCTTTGAGGCAAGCGCCGAGCTTTTAGGCCAAAGGCCGGTATTTTTGTGGGTTCCAGCACCAGGGCTTTCCACTGACAAGCCGTTGCCCACCGTGGTGCTTTTCGACGCCGACTCGTGGTTCCGCCGCTTCAACCTCGCAGACGCCCTAGATGCAGCCTGTTCAGCAGGGGTGCTGCCCCCTTGTGCCGTTATTGGCGTTGGTGTGAATGACATCCCCGACCGACGCCGCGTGCTCGGCGGCAATGATGATTTTGCCCAAGCAGTCATCCCCTGGGCGCAGCGCTGGGCGCAGGAGGTGCTCGATAAGCAAGAAAGCCCGAATACCCTAGCCCAGCAACCATTGGTGGTAGCCGGCCAAAGCCTCGGCGGCATCTTGGCCTTGCGCTGTGCACAACTTTTCCCAGAGCACATCGCTGCCGCGGTAGCACAGTCACCTTCTATGTGGTGGGCACCGGGTGAAAACGCTACGCCGAGTGCATTGGGCAGCAGGGTGGTTGATTGGATCAGTGAGCAATACGCCCTTGCTGCACCGAAGCATCATGTACCACTGTTGCTGGCCGTGGGTGCACGAGAAACTCCCCTGCTGCCGAGGGTGCTGCTGTTGAGCCTTACCGCCCAACGCGCTGGCTGGCCGTGCACCGTAGCTGTAGAAGATGGCGGCCACGATTATTGCTGGTGGCGCGAAAACCTCATCGAATTACTGGCCCAAGCCCTAGGCAACAACAATCAACATGCACCCGGAAAGGCAACACTACTGTGAAGCGTTTGCTCAACGCCGGCCAGCAGGCACATTGGTTTATCAATGCCACCACCCCTGAGCAATGCCAATGCGCCGAGCTGGTAATCCTTCGCCCCACCAAGGATGCCGCTGGCACTTATCACAGCGTGGATAGCGACACCCTCACACGCGCCATCGAGCACTGCACGAGGGAGGTACCGGAGTTTTCTGCAAGCTTTTTCACCGAAGCACAGCAGCCGGTGATGAGCATTCCCGACCAGCCTGTGACCCATAAAGTGCAGGTGCTTGATCCCCGCACCTTAGAAGCCCAGGGGCTAAGCGATACTTCCACAGAAGCGCTTGCGCGTTGGGCACATCACCTGGTGGATCAAGCCCCTGCATCTACCCAAAAGATCAGCGGGACAGGGCTCATCCATCATGTAGTAGCTAGCATCCCGCATCAGGCTCAATCCCACACGACTGTGTGGGTGATGCGCGTGCATCATATTGTGGCCGATGGATTTGCGGTCAATGCCTTTATTGCTTGGGTGGCGCGCTGCTATACCGCCTTGATCCAGGAGCAGGCCCTGCCGCCAAGCCCGTTTAGCCAAGCATCTGCCACAAAGGATGAGCTATTTAGCACCGAATGCGCGCAATATTGGCGCGCACAATCATTGCCTGTGGATCCACCTTCGCTCATAGCCCACACCCACGGCTCCAAGCGACCACATAGCCTGAGCGCCCAGACGCATATTACTGCCGAAACCCGTGCCGCGTTGCGCAAGATCGCAGCAGCAAGTGGTGCCACAGAACTCGATATCGCTTGCACGCTCATTGCTCACTACACCGCTGCAATGACGCATGCAGAACACATCACACTGGGCTTGCCCATGATGCATCGCCCCTTTGGCCAACAAACAATAGCGATGAGCCCTGTAGCAAGCGTGCTGCCCATCGCGCTTGACTGCCCTGTGCAGGCACCGGGGATAGCTCCGAAGTTAGAAGAAAGCATCGCCAGTGTGGCACAACAACTCGGTCAGGCTCGCGCGCATGCGTCGATCAGGTTAGAAGATATCCGCAGGCTCCATGGGCTCAGCGATCCCTCACGCAGGCTGCTTGGCCCATCGATCAATATCCGCCCCTTTACCCCCAGCTATTCCTTTGCTGGTGTGAAATGCGAAATTCGCACACTCAGTGCAGGACCTGTGGTTGATGCCGAATGGGTCTTACAATCTGCCCCCAATGGCGGCTGGGATTGCCTCTTGCTTGCCCACGGCAGCACAAAAGATCAAGAGATGATCGAGGCTCATGCCAACCGCATGGCAGAGTTCTTTGCACAAGCATCCAGGCTCAGCCCAACACAGCGGCTTTCAGATATCAGCATCGCAACTGAAACAGAACAGCAACAGTGCATCGAGGTGTTTAATCGCACCCAACACGTGCTGCCCTGGGACTCCACCACCACGCTGAGCCACTTGCTGCACCAACAGCGTGCGGCAGCGCTGCATGCAACACCTGATGGTGCCGCGCCACTGTTATATTTTGCGCAACAGGAACTTCCGTCAGATCAAGCCTGGGGCGTGATCACCACCATTGCCAATAAGATGCACGACCTGGGGGTTCGCAGTGGCGATATGGTGGCGCTCGGGTTGCCGCGCAGTGCGTCGTTAAGCTTAAGCATTGCCGCAGTACTTCTGCTGGGAGCCCAGTGGGTGCCGGTGGACCCCACCTTGCCCGAAGCGCGCAGAGCCTACATGCTCGAACGCACGCAACCTCGTCTGCTAGTGATTCCAGATACCGACGTGTGGGATGCTTTCGATGCCTCTTCGGTGGGCATCAAGGCGACGTTGCGGCTTTCTTCCACCGATATCCGCGCAGGGCAGCAACCAAGCTTTGAGCAACCCGCCTGGTTGGCAGACCTTGAGCTGCCCAAGCCCGAACACACCGCCTATGTGCTGTTTACCTCCGGCTCTACCGGCAAACCGAAGGCTGTTGCCGTGCCGCATCGCGGTGTGCTCAATCGCCTGGTATGGATGGTGGAGTACTACCAGATCAGCAGAGAAGCCCAGGCCTGCATTATGCAGAAAACGCCGAGCTCCTTTGATGTTTCTGTGTGGGAACTGCTCTTGCCGTTTAGCCACGACGTACCCTGCGCGATCTTGCCCGAGCAACTACACCTCGACCCAGTAGCTGTTGCAGAACATATCAATAGCGCCGGTGTCACCCACTGCCACTTTGTGCCCAGTGCCCTGGGGGCGTTTCTTAATAGCCAACGCGACTCAGACATTGATCTCGATTGCCTCAAACATGTCATCACCTCCGGGGAAGCCTTGGATGCAGGCCTGGCCCATGCCACTGCCAGCACCTTTGATGTGCAGGTACACAACCTCTATGGGCCTACCGAGGCATCTATTGACGTCACCGCCCACACCGTGAGGCCCGAAGATCGCGTGATTCCCATTGGCAAACCAGTGTGGAATACCCGCACCTATGTGCTCGATCCTTGGCAACAAGCCGTGCCGGTGGGCGCACGCGGGATGCTCTACCTGGCCGGAGTGCAACTTGCCAACGGCTACCTGGGGCAACCAGAGCTCACGGCACAGCAATTTGTTGAAGATCCTTTTGCACCCGCAGGCCAAGAGAACCGCAGGATGTATCGCACCGGTGATCTTGCCTCGTGGCGCGCCGATGGATCGCTGCTCTACCACGGCAGAAGCGATGGCCAAGTCAAGCTACGCGGGCAACGCCTCGAACTTGGAGAAGTCAGCGCGACCATGCAACACGTTTCCGGCGTAGCCCAGGCCGTGGCCGTGGTACACGAAGGCAGCAGGCTTCTAGGCTATGCAATCCCAAGCGATGCACACGCCGATGAGCAAGCACTCATCCACGCCATACGCCAAGCCTGCACAGCAGCGCTGCCCAGTTATATGGTGCCAAGTGCGATCATCTTGCTGGAACGTTTCCCCATGACCCTAAACGGCAAGCTCGACACCAAGGCGCTGCCGCTGCCCGAGGTGGAACACCAAGGCAGTGCTGAGCTTTCCAAGGATCCATACACAGCCCAGGTGCAACAGGCCTTTGCCGAGGTGCTGAACTTAGGAGTTGTTGGAACAGAAGATAACTTCTTTGATTTAGGTGGCACCTCCCTTGAGGCCATCGCTTTAGCTAATGCGCTTGGAACAAAGGTGCGCGTAGCCGATGTTTTTGCAGCTCCCAGCGTTGATGCGCTGGCCAATGCACTGCGCCAGCTCGACGCCGAACAACCAAGCAACAACGCAGGAACCGCGCGCTGGTTAAGCCTGCGAGCCCACCGTGAAGGCATCCCCGTGATCTGCCTTTACCCCGCCGGCGGGCTGGGCTGGTCCTATGCGGGCTTAGTAGCCCAACTTGATCCTGGCCGAGGTGTGTATGCATGCCAGGCACCCGGAGTGGACGGAACAAGCCCACGGCCAGCCACGTTGGCTGAAGCTGCCAAGATCGCAGCCGAAGACATTGCACAGATGTGCACCACATTAGGTGTCACTGACGTTGATGTAGTGGGATGGTCTGTAGGCGGAGTGCTTGCCCATGAGGTTGCTGCCTGCGCCCCATCCTTTGGCTTTCAGTGCCGCCGAGTGCTCCTTTTAGATGCCTACCCAGCAGAAGCCTGGGCGGCGCTGCCTGCACCAACAGAGATTGAAAAGCTCCAAGGCATTGCCACCATGGCAGGATGCGATCCTGCTGTGCTTGATACCCAAGACCCACAACGCGCACGCGCGCAATTGCGAGAGGCATTAAGCAACAGCGGCGGAC
Organism: Corynebacterium pseudopelargi; assembly: GCF_003814005.1. Taxonomy (NCBI): domain Bacteria; kingdom Bacillati; phylum Actinomycetota; class Actinomycetes; order Mycobacteriales; family Corynebacteriaceae; genus Corynebacterium; species Corynebacterium pseudopelargi. Next base: position 2,020,218 of record NZ_CP033898.1, read on the forward strand.
CTTTTGCGCACCTGCCAAGTGAGGTGCTGGCCGAGGTAAGTGAAGTAGTAGGCCACAACGCGAGGTTGATGCGCGAACACCGCAGCAGCTATTACCCAGGCAGCATCGACCTCTTCCAAGCCACCGTGGCAGCAACCTCGAAGCCGCAGGGGGAAGCAGAGGCGGTGCGGGATCCTCAGTTGTGGGAAGCACACACCGCCGAACTGCGCATCCATCCGCTTGGCATCAGCCACCCCGAGATGGTGCATCCTGCCACCTTGGCTAGGGTCGCGGCGCTGCTTGCTTAGCCCCCCCCCCGGCGCTCGCCGCGGAGTTGCTGCCGCTAGCCGCGGAGTTGCTGGCGCTAGCCGCGGTGTTGCTGGCGTTAGCCGCGGGGGTGCGGAACCAAGATGGGGCGGCTGGTGCGCGGGTCGAGCACTAAATCGCAGTCCACGTCGTAGACCTCGGACACCAACTCTGGGGTCACCACCTCATCAACGCGCCCGGCTGCGAAAACGCGGCCTTGCTTCATCACAATCAAATCGGTGGCATAACGAAACGCCAAAGAAAGCTCATGGAGCACCGCTACTACCGTTTTGCCCGAGCGTTGCAGCTCCTGCGCAACGTCGAGCACCTGAAGCTGGTGGGTGATATCCAGATAGGTGGTTGGCTCGTCAAGCAGCACAATCGGTGTTTGTTGCGCCAGCACCAAGGCCAGCCACACTCGTTGGCGCTGCCCACCGGAAAGCTCTTGTACAACCCTGCCGCGAAGGTTGTCTACGCCTGCCTGCACCATCGCGGCTTCCACGGCAGCCTCATCGGCTTGTGACCATTGGCGGACAATCCCCTGGTGGGGATAGCGCCCACGGCCAACCAGATCTTCTACCACGATAGATTCTGGTGTGAGTGGCGATTGGGGTAGAAAGCTCATGGTGCGGGCAAGCTCTTTGGTGCCATAAGCGTCAAGGGGTCGGCCGTGAATATCGATTTGCCCAGAGGCCACTGGCAATAAGCGAGCCATGGTTTTTAACAGGGTGGATTTACCGCAGGCATTCGGCCCAACAATCACGGTGAAGGTGCCGGGGCGGATATCGACGTTGACGGAGTGCAGAATCTCTTTCGCCCGCGCTGCCCTGCCGTAACCTGCAACAAGGTCGCGCACTGCGATGGCTGCTTGATCTTGGGGTGCTGCAACGCTTGCTTCGGCATTGCTGTGATGAGTAGGCATCACTGAGACCTCCTGCTTTGATAAATCAACAGCCACACCAAGTACACGCCGCCAAGGGTGCCGGTGACTGCGCCAACGGGCAATTGTGTAGGAGCAAACAGGCGCTGGGCGGCGATGTCTGAACCCAGCACCAACACCGCACCGCACAAACCTGATGCGATCATTTCGCATTCGCCAGAGCGGGCAAGCCGCTTGGCAATCTGTGGTGCCGCCAAGGCAACGAAGGCCACAGGGCCTGCGATGGCCACAGCCGCTGCGATCAGGGCGACGCCAATGGCAACCAATTGGCTGCGACGTGTCCGAACTTTCACGCCAACGCTGGTGGCGATGTCGTCTCCACTGCTAAGCGTGTTCAGCGGCCGGCTCAACATGAGCGCTAGGGGCAATAGCAGCACAATGGCGATCACATATAGCCGCATGGAATCGAAGCTCACGGCATTAAGCGTGCCTGCAAGCCACAGCGCAGCGGTTTGAGCACTCGCCAGCGAAGCCCGCACGATTAGCAGGGAGTTCACCGCGTGCAGGATGGCTGAAACACCAATGCCTACCAGCACCAAGCGGATTCCGCCTACGCCCACGGTGGAGTCATAGGACAATCCATATACCACCAGGGCGGTGACCAAGCCGCCGCACAATGCGCCTACGGCCACCCCTGCTGGTGTGGCAGAAAAGACGATGATTTGTAGCAGCGCACCGGTGGCGGCACCGGTGCTAAAGCCGATCACATCTGGGCTGCCCAGGGGGTTATCGGAAAGGGATTGAAAGATCGTGCCGGATACACCTAGGGCAGCACCAACAATGATGGCCGCGAGCACGCGGGGTGCACGTTGTTGTTGGACAAAGAAATTGGCCAGGCGGTCTTGGGAGTTACCAGCAAGCGCGCGAAGCGCCTCTGCAATAGTCATGTGATATTCGCCGGTGACCAACGCGAAGGCACCCAGGGCACAGATGAGCACCGCGAGGATGAGCGCCACCAGGGCGCTTCTTGGTGCGATGCGCAAGGTGATTGGGCGACGCGAAGATCCAAAGGAGATGGTATTGAATTGGCTCATATAGCGCTCACTTTCGATCGACGCACCAAGGCGACAAAAATTGGGCCACCGATGATGGCAGACATCAAACCCACCTCGATTTCATTGGGCATGACCACCACTCGTGCGAGGACGTCTGCAAGCAATAAAAACGAGGGCGCACCAAGAGCCGAGAGCGCAACAATCCAACGCCAATCTGCACCGGCGATGGTGCGCGCGGCATAAGGCACTGCCAGGCCAACGAACATGATCGGGCCTACTGCCGCGGTGGCGGCACCGGCGAGCAGCGTGACAGCACACATCACCAGCGCTCGCACCAATCCAAGGCGCACGCCAAGGGCGGTGGAGGTGGCGTCGCCAAGCGCCATGGCATTCAGCGCTGGAGTAATGGCGAAGGCGAAGATGAGCCCAAGGAAGATAAAGCCGATCACGGTGAACAGCACCGAAAATCCTCGGCCTTGGGCGGAACCTGCGGCCCAAAAGCGGAACTCGTTGAATGCCTGTTGGTTGGTCAGGATGATGACCTGCACAATCGCCTGGATGGCCATGCTTACCGCCACACCAGCGAGCGCCAAACGCGAAGGATTTGGCGGGCCTCCTGCGGTACCGATGCTCGCGGTGGTGGTGGTGCCAATGATGTAGACCGCCACCGCCGCAAGTGCTGCACCGACGAATGAGAACCACACATAAAAACTGATGGTGGATATCCCAAACACCGCCACCGCAGCCACGACCGCAAGGGAAGCACCTGCATTGACACCTAAGATGCCCGGATCGGCCAAAGGGTTGCGGGTGAGCGCCTGCATGAGCGCACCCGCAGTTCCCAACGCAGCACCCACGGCAATCAGCAGCAAGGTTCGTGGCCAGCGCTGTTGGGTGACTACCACCGACTCAAAGGAGCCGTCTGGATGCCACAGCGATTGCCACACCGTGCGAAAGGCAATGAGGTTGGAGCCTATGGCCATAGACAATCCCGTGCTCAGCAGCACTAGCAATAGCAGCGCTAGTACTGCCACGGTATTTTTTCTCACTTACACCACACCTGGCCAAACATCTAGCGTGGCGAGTGCGGATCTTGAGGCCCATGCGGGCCTTGGGGTGGGCCATAATCGGCGTGGGGATCATAGCTTTGGGGGCTAAAGGTGGCGGTGCTGGGGTGCGAAGCCTCATCTTGATACCCACCTTGGGCAGCATCGGGCACCACTACCTGATGCTGGGCGCTTAAAAGCTGTGCATCCGCACGACGACGACGCTCGGTGGTGACGTACCACAAGGCCATGGCAGCAAAGCCCACAATCAAAATGGCGCCACCGATTACCGCACCCATGATTGGTGCGCGATCCTTGCGGTTTTGAGAAGCGGCGCTGAGCTGCGTGTTGTCTTGCTGCGTTGCATCGCTGCCCTGGTCGTTGGAGCCATCGTCGCCTTCGTCGAGCACGGCCAAGGATGCGTCCTCGCCATCGTCGCCTTCTTCGCCTGGCGAGGAATCAAGTGCCCCACCCGGGGCGCCCGCGCCACCGGAACCGCCGCTCGCACCACCGGAGTTGCCACCGGAATTGCCACCGCGGTTCAGGCTGATGGAGTTCTTGGCCTTGGGCTTATTGCCTTGTGCGCTGTTGGATCCAACGGAGTTATTGGAACCTGCATTGCCTCGGCTCTGGTTTTGCTTCTGGCCACCGGTGGCAGGCTTTTGTTCCTTAGCACCCTGGTTGCCACCAGATGCCTGGCCTTGAGAGGCAGGCTTGGAGGCTTTTTCTACCACGGTGAAGTTGGGGCTTCGGTTACTCCAGCCGAGGGTTTCTCGATCAGAGTCGCCTTTTCGTTCCGTGGCAAGGAAGCGCAACCAGTGCGTTCCGGTGGGGAAATTGCAGCCAATATTTAAGGTGCCGGACACGTTGCCGCTGCCATCGCTCATTTGGCGGGCCACCACGCCAGCGCCTTGCTGGGACTGGTCTTGGCTTGAAAGCTGGCCATCGTCGAATTTCACGCTCACCATCGTGTTGGGGGCGAAATTGCGAAGCTGGTAGTTCAAGGTGCTACAGCGCTGCACCGTGGTGGGAGAGACGGTGGAAACACTATTGCCTGTATTAGAGCCATTAGCTCCACCTGGCGGGAGTGCCTCAGCCTGAGGCACGAAGCTCGGCGCGAGGGCCAAAGCAGCGGCAGCGCACACAGCAGCACAGGCTTGGGCAGTGCTGCGCAGCATTGCTTTTGGAGAGATCTTGTTCATGTCTCGCACTTTCTTATTGCTTTGAAAAAACATTGGGCACTAGCTTCGGGATCTGCGTCCAAGCATCAACCCACCTGCGGCGACACCTACGGCAAACAGCGCGCCGATGATCAAGGCCCAGTCGCGGCCATCCATGAGTGGTGCTTGAGAAGAAGCGGTACGAACGCTCGGGCGGTTGCCATTGGATTCATCACCTAGATCGATCAGCACCCAACCCAGCAGTTCATCTTCTGCGCTGGTCAAGGTGATCTTGGGTGAGCCCTTCTTCAGCCCTGCGATGTCGATGTAGACGTTGCCGTCGGCATCTGCTTCTACCCAGCCCAAAGCCTTCGGGTCGGGGTTATAGGAGTGCAGGAATACCCAGTCACCAGCACCCATCGGCTCTGCGTGCAGCGAAAGGATGGTGCCGTCTAGGCTGGCGTCGATCTCACCGGCGTTGTCGTCGTTAAGCTCCGAGGCCTTTTTCACCGGCGGTTCCGGATCGTGATCCGGGCGCGGTTGGCTATCGTCGCCACCATCGAAGCCGCTATCTGAAAAACCTCCACCGCTGGTATCGCCACCGCCGCCGCCACTGAAGGAATTATCGGTGGCATAAAAACCGCCCGATACGGCCTCGGCATCTTCGCCTAGGGCGATGGTGCTACTGGGATTGGTGCTGCCACCGGAGTAACTCGAGGTGTTGCTATCAGCATCGTCGTTGCGATCGTTCGTGCCTTTATCTGCAGCACCCGAGTCGCCATCGTGTTTGCTTGCGTCTTGCTTATCTGACTGCGCATCGCTGCTTTGACTGTCTTTGTCTTCGGCCTCGTCGCTTTCGGCGGGCTCGGCACAGCCGGGGCGCTTGCCGGAGGAATCGAGATAATCCCAACCAATCAGCTTCTGCCCTGCCCCGCGGCTGCCGTCTTGGACGGTAACTTTCACGTTGCCACGGAGGGCGTCGACAGGCTTAAGAGCCGCAGTGACGGTAGAACCCTCGGCGAGCTGGAACCACTGCTCACCATAGGGATCATTGGTTTGACCGCACTCGTTATAGGCGGAGAGATACACCCAGGTGCCAGGCTGGGCAGAAGGCACCTGCACCTGAAGCTTGTCGCCCTTGGTGCTGACCTTCACGCCGTTTTTCTTGTCACTACTTAAATCATTGTCGTAGTGAAAGACGGTATCTGGCAGGCCATTGGGCTTATATTCGCCGAGCAGGAATCGGCCTTTGCCCTCCTTTTTCTCAGAAGGAGTTGGGCGTGTTTCGCGCACATCGCCGTCTTGTAAGGAACCAGACAATAGACGAATCGAGTGCTCACCTGGGCCAAAGGTGGGATTCGAGCCCAACTTTCCACTATTGGTGCCATCCGGCAAGGGCATATTCACATCGAAGCTGCCATCGCTTTGCGCTTCGATGATGTACCAAATGGTGGTGTTTTCATGCAGCGAGGTATCGAGGTGATTGATATTGCCCTCATCCAATTTCACGGCAATCTTTGCACCACCGAGCCCCTCGGAATTACACCAACCGGTACCAACGATGCGAAGTTGATTCTGCGCATCGGCTTCGGCAGCAACATCAAATTCTGGTGTAGCACCGGAGGCGCACTGGGCATCTTGGGCATGGGCAGGCTGCACCGGGATAAAGGACACCACGTTGCCTGCCTGGAGTGATGCACCTAGGGCAAGGCTTGCTCCAAGGGCGGTGATTCGCGCTGCGCGCCTGGTTCCCGCCCGCTTGCGTTCTACAGCTTTGTTCATGGCAAATAACCTTTAGGCCTTGGGCTGCATCGCGGGATTTTGCACGAGCAGGGTATCCACATCGGAGATGATCTTTTGCACCAGCAGCGGGCCACCGGTGGAAGTCCAAGCAGAGCCCTCAACGGGGATCACGTGATTGTCTTTCACCGCGGTGAGCTGGTCAAAGCCGGGTACTTGGCGGGCTTCTTGCAGGGATGCATCGGCAGCGCCGGTATCGGCATTGCCGCCGGCATTGGGGTTGCCCACCGAGGAGCCGCCGAGGGTGCCAAAGAAGATGTAATCGGCGTCGATATCGCCAAGGTTTTCATTCGACACAGGCTCAGAGTGTCCGCCACCGAACTTGTCTTGATTAGCCGGGCGCTTCAGGCCGAGTTCTTCCAGGGACTGTCCTGCGGGCAACTCTTTGAGGATCAATGAGGCACCATTGCCCTGCCAGCGCACAATGGAGAAGGTCTTATCTTTAAAAGGCTCGAGCTTGGCCGAGGTTTCTGCAACCTGGCGGTCATGCTCTTCGAGCACCTTCTTGCCTTCTTCATTCATGTTCATCGCATCGGCCACGATGGCGAAGTTCTTGCGCCAGTCGCCACCTGCATAACCCGTCATGACGGTGGGGGCGATTTCTCCCAGCGCAGCCATCACGTCTGGGTTGTTATTCAAACTGGTGCCATCAACCAAGATCATGTCGGGATTCAAGGCGCCGATGGCCTCAAAATTGGGTTGGCCAACGCTGCCGACGATAGGCGTATCGCCAGCTCGTTCCTGCAGATATGCAGGCACGGTGGTCAAACCACGGCCAGCCACGGTGCCGGCCGGTTTCACACCCAGGGCCAGCACCGAGTCCAAGGTGGGTTCAGAAAAGGTAATCACGCGTTGGGGGTGCTCAGGCACAGTGACTTCTACTCCGTCACTGTCTTTGACCACACGGGTGTTGCCTTCACCAACAGCGTTCTGGGAAGAAGCATCCTCTGAGCTGCAGGCAAAGAGGAACAGTGCCATCAGCAGTGCGAACAATACTAGGAGCCAATGGGTAGCCGATCGGCGCATTGTGAGCATGGTGGGTTCCTTTAATTCTGTGAAGTTATATTCAGCGATCGCTGCGCAAGAATTGCGCGAAGTTATTGGGATGTAAGTGCGGGTATAACCGCGGGCGTTGCCGCCCGCGGTTATCGAGTGCACCAGCCACGGCTCGTGCTGCGTTGGGCACTCACCGCGGTGGTGGTGTGCCTTAGCACCACGCATTGCTTAAGTGATGCTGAGGCGGGGTTGCCAAGAAGGCAACAAGGTGTGGTGCTTACCAGCGCGGCAGCCACTTGCTAATCCAGGAAGGCACACCGAAGGCGACGGTGAGCTGGAATACCCAGTTCATGGAGAACAAGGAGCTCACAGCGGAGAACAGGAAGGACACGATACGACCAGGCTTGAACACGCCATCTTCCGCGGGTGGCTGAGGAGTAGAGGGTTCGCCATCCTCGCCTTGACCCGGCTCTTGAGCGCCATCACCTGGCTCTTGAGCACCTTCACCTGGGGTCTGGGTATCTTCACCCTGGCCAGGCTGCTCGCTCTCGCCGGGCTTGTCCGTTTCACCGGGCTTGTCCGATTCACCAGGCTGCTCGCTCTCACCGGGCTTGTCCGTCTCACCGGGCTGCGCTGGGGCAGGCTCGTTGAGCGCGAAGCGGTACACGGTGTTGGTGGGCTCGCCCTTGTCATTGGTGGTAGAAGACTTCTGCACGGTGTACACCACGCCATTGGCACCAAGGGAGGTGTGGTTGGTGTTGCCGCCAGCGGGCAGATTGGCCACGATCTGGAAGTCTTCGGCATCAAGGACCGTGACGGTGCCGCCACCGCGGTTGGTCACGTAGACGCGGTCATGTACCGGATCGTATGCAGCGTTGAGGGCACCAGCACCGGTGGGCACTTCTGCCACAACCTTCTTCTGCTCGAGGTTGTACACCACAACATTGGAGCTACCCTGCGAGGCTACGTAGAGGTTGCCGCGGCTTGGATCCCAGGCCACGCCTGAGCCACGGTCTACGTCGTTGGCGGGCAGATCAATCACGGTGACATCGCCGGAGGCCACATCAACCTTGGCTGCCTTGGGCTGGGAAAGCGATACGGTAAACAGGCTGCGGGATGCCTGATCGAAGGCCAGCGACATGGTGCCGCCGAAATCGCCGCCGAGCTCGATGTTGCGCACGGTGCCATCTGCGCTTACTTCAGCGATGATGCCGTTGCCGGTGGGCGAGGAAACGTAGGCTTTGCCGGTTTGCTCATCTACTACAACGTCGCGGGCGTGATCGACGATGCCAGCGGGGAATTGCTTGACCAAGGAGAGGTCAGACTGCTTGTACACGGCAACGGAGCCGGTACGGGTGTTGGTTGCCCACACCAGGCCACGCTGGTTATCCAGACCAACGCCGTACACTGCGTGCACGCCTGCGTCGGGGTTGTTGGGATCAATCGCGGATGCGTTGGCCTCTTGCTTGGCCTCCAAGGTGGTGGCATCCAGCTTGTACAGGGTGGATTCCTTGATTGGCGGGCGGCCTACGGCGCGGGTAACAAAGAGCTCGTTGGTGTCTGTGTTGGCAGCGCTTTGGTACAGGCCGGCAGGAAGCTGCGTAGAGATGCTGGAGTAGCTATCGGCTGCCACCGGGGAGTTATCGGCGGTGATCTTCGGGCCTGCAACGGTGTGGTTTGCACCATTGTGGCTAAAGGTTGCTTCCAGTGCGGCACCGACTGGTGCGTCCTTGGGCAGCTTGACGCCTTCTACAACGGCAACGTGGTTGTCGGCATTGACGCCGGAGCCGGTGTAGTAGTTCTTGCCTTTAGCGCCTACTGCGGTGACCTTGGCACCATCAGGCAGGTTGTACACCGTGACGGTGGTTTCTGCGTTAGCGCTGGTAGAAGATGCCTGCACGCCGGCGCTGGTGGTGACCTTTGCTTCGGCGGTCTTGTCATCGTTGGCGGTGAACACGATGGTGTTTTCACCGGCAGGAGCAGAGCCCTTGGGCAGGGTCACTGCGGTGTTGAGCGCGCCGTCTTCACCGATGGTGATCGGATCTGCGCTTGCGTTACGGCCACTTCCCCACAGCACTGCTTGGCCGTTGACGGTTGCGCGAACCGTGGAACCGGGGGTGAATCCTTCGAGGGAGACATTGACGGTGACGGTCTGGCCGCGATCATTGTTTTGGGCATCGCTTGCGCTTGCCGAGGCATCGCTACTGCTTGCTTGATCTTCGGAACCGTCCTGCGCACCTTCAGACTCTGCAGGCTTCTCAGTCTCGCTGGGCTTTTCAGTCTCGCTGGGCTGTTCAGGCTCTGCAGGCTTTTCGGACTCTGCCGGCTTCTCTGGCTCGGCTGGGGTCTCGGTGGTGGCACCGTCTTGGCTTTCGCCTTCGGGAGTTTGGGCTTCTTCGCCAGCTTGATCCTGGTTGCCTTCAACCAGGGTTTCGCAGTGGCCGTCATTGGCACCGGAGTTTACGGTGAATACCACGGGCACGGAGTTGGAGGAGCCGCCGTCATTGCCGGTGAGGGCACGGATGACGTGCTTGCCGTCTTTGAGGTTTTCGGGCAGCTTGACCTGTACTTCGAAGCTTCCATCGGCAGAAAGCATGGATTCTGCGGGGATGGAGATATCGGTGTGTGGTGCGTCGAGCTTGTCAAAGCGTGCATCGGGCTGGTCGACGGGCCATTGGTTTTGATTATCGTCGATCTTAAAGGCGATGGAGCCGCCCTCGGCGGGGCGTTGCTCGAATCCGGAGCCTTTGACTGTGACTACCTCACCTGGTGCGTAGTTCCGGGAGGTGTCCATGGTGAGCTCGCCGACGCCGCGACCGGGCTTGATCTTTACTTGGGCGCATTGGTGCGTTTCATCGGCACCGGCTTGAGGGACTGCGACCATAAATGGCGCGATCGCCATCGTCGCTGCGAGCATTCCAACCGCCGCGCGGCGGGGTAGAGCTGAGCGCTTCATAGTTCTGGGGTGCTCCTTAAGGGAGGAAACAGGGGGTTTTCACTCTCGCCTCGGCGTCCAACTCCCTTGGAGGTGGTGGCCAGGCGCCGCACGGCCTCGGCTGTGCTGGCGCCAATTTAAGGTAAGCCTTACCTATTAGTCAATGATCTAAGTGTTACCTAAGAAGCCCAGCTCCACCGCGAAAAATGACCACATACCGCCCAAGCTGGGCACATCGCCAACGTTTTCATTGCTGCCAAATCACCAAAACGGTCACGAGCTACCGATTCGGGGGTGGCAAAAAGCTGCACACTACCCCCTCCCCTGCACGCACCCTTAGCTTTTCCAAAGCTCCCCACATCGCCCAGGCCAGTTCACCCCGGCGCCGCTTTAAGCTTTTCGACGTACACTCGCGGCCATGACAACGAAGATCCTAATCACCGGCGCCAGCGGTTTTATTGGCGGCCACACCGCAGCGAACTTAAACCAACTTGCCCCCAAAGCTCAGATCAGCCGCCTATCGCGCAGCCCACGAGAAGAACCGGGCTGGATATACGGGGATTTTGCAAAACCCGAAACGCTCCAGGCAGCCTTTCAAGGCCAAGACGTGGTCTTTTTAGTCTCCACCACAGAACGCGCTGATCGCCTAGAACTGCACCAACACGCAGTAGACGCCGCACGCCTGGCAGGCGTGCAACACATTGTCTACCTCTCCTTTTATGGCGCCGCGCCCGATGCCACCTTCGCACATGCCCGGCTGCACTACGCCACCGAGGAGTACATCAAACGCTCCGGTTTGCACTACACCTTCCTCCAAGACAACTTCTATACCGAGGCCACAGCCGCATTCATTGTTGATGGCGCCATCCGTGGCCCGGCGGGCGATGGCAAGGCGGCCTTTGTCAGCCGCGAAGATGTAGCACGCAGCGCCGCGGCGGTATTAGCGCAGCCTGAACAACACCGCGATCGGGCCTATCAACTCACCGGACCTGCAGCCATCAGCATGGAAGAAGTGGCCACCATCGCCAGCCATTTCCTTGGCTCGCCGGTGCGATACATCAACGAAACACTCGAGCAAGCCCGCGAATCCAGAGCTTCGTATAACGCCCCGGAATGGGAGGTAGATGCCTGGATCTCCACCTACACCGCCATTGCCAATGGTGAGCTCGATGGGGTAACCAATCACGTGGAAAAGCTCACCGGACATCCGCCAATGAGCGTGGTGCAGTGGTGGCAACAGCACAGCGAGTAGGGCGTGCTGCGTTTTAGGCGCTGAAACATTACAATTTTCTCATGTCTTTTACGCTCGCCGCTGATAATCCCGCCGACCAGGTACAACAGGCCGTCCAATCGCTTACTTGGCACGATCTCGGCATTGGCTTAGTCATTATTGCCGTTGGCGCACTGATCGCCTGGATAGTCAAGCTGATTGTGAACCAGGCGCTGCTCAAGATTGCCCACCGAACCAAGGCCTCTGCCCGGGCGTTTTCCTCGATTACGCAGTGGGTGGTGATTGCACTGGCCGTCGCGGCAGCGATTACCTACGTCTTTCCTTCAGTCAAGCCCGTCAACCTTATCGGTGGGCTGGGCGTTGTCTCTATTGCAGCCGGTATCGCCTTCCAAACGGTGCTTGGCAATACCTTCGCAGGCCTGGTCATTTTGATGCGAGAAACTCCCCTGGTGGGCGACCAAATCCAAATTGGTGATGTTGCAGGCACCATCACCGATATCAACCTATCCACCACCACGGTGCGCACCTTCTCCGGCCGGCAGGTCTTGATTCCCAATGGCACGCTGCATACCTCCATCGTCACGGTGCAAACGCGCCATGAATGGGTGCGCACCAATTTCGACGTCAAGATCCGCCATGCCGAGGACTTCCAAAAGGCTCGTGAAGTAGCCGTTAAGGCATTAGAAAAGGTCGATGCCATCCTCGAATCCCCAGCACCGGTGGCTGTGTTGCGCCAGGTAGCCGATGGTATGGCCACGATGGAGGTCCGCTTCTGGTCTGGTTCACGCCAGATGGATACCGTAGCAGCGCTCGACGCGGCCATCGTTGCTGTAACCAGCGATCTGCGTAAAGCCGGTATTGAGTTTGGCCCAGATAATACGGTGATGTTCGCCGGTGGTGAGTAGGGTGGCGTCGAAAAGCTGATTGTTTACCCTTGATTTACTTCTGCCACATCGCGGTGACACCTGAAGCTTCTAGCGTGAAGTGCCGGACAACATCCAACAACACTTCAGGAGCACAGCAGCATGGGGATCAAGGGCTTGAATCTACTCAGCTCATTTGCATCGAGCCGATCGGCAAAAACCTGCGAATATAAGTGCGGTAACGCCTGCCTGGGCGAACCCACCAATCAATCGAATAACCAGTACTTTGGCGCAATCGTCTCCCGCCGCGGGATCCTCAAGGGCTCCGGCGTGGCGGTGGCCTCACTCGCAGGCGCCCAGGTACTCGCAGCCTGCGGCAGTGAAGGAAGCAGCGCGGCAAGCAGCACCGCACAAGCCGCAGCCAGCAGCGAGGCCAAGAACATCGCATTGCCTCAGGGCATGAACTTCCCCGTGGTTGAGCCCAATAAAAAAGACGAGGTTGTTGTACCCGAAGGCTACGACAAGAACGTGCTGATCGCCTGGGGTGATCCGATGTTCGAGGGCGTGCCGGAATTCGACATCAACAACCAAACCGCAGCCAATGCCGAGCGCCAATTCGGCTTTAATAATGACTTCGCCGGGCTGATGGATCACCCCAGCGACGACAACCGCATGGTGTATGTGTGCTCCCACGAATACACCACCGAGCCGCACATGTTCCCTGGCTACGACGTGGAAAATCCCACCGATGAGCAAATCAATATCGGCCTGGCCAATCACGGCCAAAGCGTGCTCGAAGTATCCAAGGTTGGCGATAAAGGCGAGCTCAAGCGTGAATTTGGCCCCTTAAATCGCCGCATTACCGCCACCACCCCCATGAAGATCCAGGGTGTGCTCGCCGGCACCGAGTATGTAAAAACCAAAGATGACCCCCAGGGCACCACGGTGCTTGGCACCATTGCTAACTGCTCCGGCGGCATGACTCCTTGGGGCACCTACCTTTCCGGTGAGGAAAACTTCGAGCCTTACTTCGCCAACTACCAAGACGTCAAAGATGAGCAGGCCAAGAAGTACTGTGAGCGCCTCGGCTCCGAGGAAGGCCCAACGCTGCGCCAGTGGGAACGCCTGCATGAACGCTTTGACCTGTCCAAGCAACCCAATGAGATCAACCGCTTTGGCTACTTAGTAGAAATCGATCCGCTTGATCCCAACTCTGTGCCCGTCAAGCACACCTCCGCCGGCCGCTTCAAGCACGAGTCAGGCAATATTTATGTCACCTCCGATGGCACCGTCGTGTGCTACACCGGCGATGACGCCCGCTTCGAATACATCTATAAGTTCGTTTCTTCCCGCAAGATCAAAGAGGGCGATACCGCCCACAACATGGGCATTCTCGACTACGGCACCTTGTACGTGGGCAAGCTGGACGGCAACTCCCCCGAAAAAGAAATCGACGGCTCCGGTGAGCTACCCAGCGATGGGCTTTTCGACGGCCAAGGCACCTGGGTACCACTGCTGACGGTGGATGAGGATGGGGCGAAATCCCATATCGATGGCATGAGCCCAGAAGAAGTTGCCGTGTACACCCGCTTCGCAGCCGATGAGGCAGGGGCCACCAAGATGGACCGCCCAGAAGACTTTGAGGCAAATAAGCACAGCGGCAAGGTGTACGTTGCACTGACCAACAACTCTTACCGCGGCGCCACGGGCAAGGACGCGAAGAAGAATAAAGAAGACGCCAAAGAATGGGCGCCGATCACCGAGAACAAGAATGGCCTCGTCATGGAGCTTGACGACGATCACGCCGGCGAGAAGTTCAAGTGGAATATCTTGCTCGTCTGCGGAGATCCCGAGGCTGCCTATAGCTACTTCGGCGGCTTTGATAAATCCAAGGTATCCCCGATCTCCTGCCCGGATAACCTCGCTTTTGATGATCACGGCAACTTGTGGATCTCCTCCGATGGCAACGCACTCGGCTCCAATGATGGCCTCTATGCCGTCGGCCTCGAAGGTGAAAACCGCGGCAATACCCGTTGCTTCCTCACCGTGCCCACAGGAGCAGAAACCTGCGGGCCCATCGTGACCAAAGACCGAGTGCTGGTCAACGTGCAGCACCCCGGCGAAACCGATGAGGCCACCGTGGAAAACCCCGCCTCTCACTGGCCAGATGGAGGCAAGACCCCTCCACGCCCAGGTGTAGCGGTGGTGTGGAACCCCAAGGGCAAGATCGGCGAAGGCAACTAGGCTACGTTACCTGACATAACACCCCAGCTGCGAGGCCTGCTGGGGTGTTGTGCTACCTGCCAATCTTGTGCTCGCGCAGTTGGGTAAGCACATAGATTTGTAAGAGCACCGGATAAAGATGCAAGAGCACGCCCAATACCACCAAGATGGCTGCCACCAAGCAGGATTGGGCACAACAGGCCCACACACTAGCGACGAGGTGAATAAGAAAGCCCCAACCGTGGCCTGCCGCGGCTGCCTGCATGTGGCGTGGATTCCAGGGATCATCGCCACGCATCTCGAACACAAGCTTGTTCCACCCAATGCGCGTGAGCGTGGAGTTAAAGATTTTCACCCCCAGCCGGCGCGATGAATCCCGCGAAAGGCGCAGACGCCGCCAAAACGACTCAGGGATGATACGAACAAGCGAGTTGCCCACGAAAGGGGCGATACCGAATGTGCCACAGGTTATGGTGAGCACATATAGCCAACCAGGCGCATCAGCCACGATGGCAATCGCGAGCATTGCAACGCAGGTGAGCAGTGCAGCGAGCACGTTAGCGCCTCCTTGAAATCTTGCGTTCTTGCCTTCTGAGCTGCTGACTTATTCAGCCAGGCCAGCAGCGAGCATGCTTGGTCAATGCTGGCGATGATAGTTGCTGCAGCCTTGTTTTTTTTAACACGCCACATACACTGATAGTTACACGCATCACATTACGGGTATTGCAACGCCCGATGCTTTCCAAGCGAAAAGGCGCACACCACCCGTAGCGATTGTGTAAGCGATGGAAGGGAGGCAATGCCATGACATCACCAAACAACGCATCGAGATCCCCACTCACCCCCATCATCTGCGCGCTCGCTTTGTTCAGTAGCGCTGCGCTCCTGAGCGCCGTCAACGTGGAAGCATCGTGGGTCACACTCGCGCTTTGGCTGGCAGGTTTTGCAGGCTTTGGCATCGCAGCCATCCTGGCTATCAAAACAAGGCGTGGCAACTAACCCAAAAACAAACGCGCACCACAGCACGTGGTGCGCGGATTGCGTTGCTGCCTTAAGGGCGAGCAAGCGGAATCATATTTGCCTTGGCATCGGAAGAATCCACAATCTTCTTGCCAAAGGGGAAGCAGGTCACAGGAATGAGCTTGAGGTTTGCCCAAGCCAAGGGCAGACCAATAATGGTGAGTGCCTGCGCAATAGCAGTGGCGACATGCCCCAGGGCGAGCCATAGGCCTGCTACTACAAACCAGATCACGTTGCCTAGCATCGACATGCCACCGCCCCTGCCGGTATCAACAACCTCGCGGCCAAATGGCCACAGGATGTAATTGGCGATGCGGAAGCTGGCCACACCGAAGGGGATGGTGATGATGAAAATGCAGGCGATGGCACCAGCGATGATGTAGGCAAGCCACAGCCAGATACCTGCGGTGAGCAGCCAAATGATGTTAAGGATGACGTGAAGGGCGTTCATAAGAACAAAGCCTAGTCCAAGCACGCCGGTCGGATGCAGGAGCAGCAATGCAGCATCAACCGACGCCGTGCCCGCGAGCAGCGAGTACGCCCCTTGGG
The DNA here is from genome assembly GCF_003814005.1 of Corynebacterium pseudopelargi. Taxonomy (NCBI): domain Bacteria; kingdom Bacillati; phylum Actinomycetota; class Actinomycetes; order Mycobacteriales; family Corynebacteriaceae; genus Corynebacterium; species Corynebacterium pseudopelargi. The sequence continues at coordinate 2,036,261 of NZ_CP033898.1, forward strand.
TGGGTTGGTGCGCAAATGAGTGGTGGCGTGGATACAGCTCAGGGGGCATAGAAGACTCCCCTGAGGCCCCAGCCATCATATTCAGCATCCGGTGGTTAATCGCCTTCGAGCATAAATTGCCGGGTGCAATTTCCGCCTCAAAATACCTGGTCAAAACTGAAATTGTTCAAGCGCCAGCATTTAGTTGGCTGGAGTTTGAATCTCCACCTCGGCGCGAGACGAGAGCGCCAGGCAACCAGCGAGCGTGGCTACAAAGCCGAGCACCGCAATCAGGCTAAAACCACTGCGGATGTGATCGTGCAATAACGTGAGGCCGATGAGCGAAGGAACGATCGTCTCTGTAGCAAAGCTCAAGGCTGCCACGGAAGTAGCGTTGCCTCGATCAAGTGCCATGCCGTAGGCCACCACGGCGATCACCCCACCAAGGATCAAAGCCCAGGCCATTGGTTGCTCGATAACGCGAAAGACATGGTGCACAGGAATTTCAAGCAGCCGCGAGGCCAGGCCCACCACCGCGAAACCCAAACCTGACACCACAGCGTAGACGTGCGAAGCCTTGCTCAGGACCAGGAATACGCCACACAACAAAGCGGCGCCGAGTAGCAGCCATCCCACCCAGGAAGGCACATGAGGTGCTGGTCCTGGTTCCGCCGAAACAGACAGCATGATCAGGCCGGCGAGCACCGCCAGCAACGCTGCTATTTCAAAGCGGTGCAGCTTTTGCCTCAGGATCACTACGCCTAGCAGTGCCGTTACTGCCACCGAAGACGCGGTGGCGGATTCGACGAGAAAGAGCGGCAGGTCCCGCAATGCAGCAAAGGAGGCGATATAGCCTATGCCATCAAACACCAGGCCAAGGCCAAACGCCCAGCCGGCCAGCGCTTTGCGTAGCCAACCGCCAGTGGTGGCCGTTGCGCGTTGTACACCGATTGCTTGGGCGATGGTGCCGGCGCCGTAGGCGATTGCGGCGATAAAAGCCCCGAAAAGTCCCATGTCACGATCGTATCCGATCGTTTTGGCCGGGCCTGGGAACGAGCACTGCTGCTCCATCTTTCAAGCTTTTCGACGTTCCCCCAACCTAAAGCAAGTCCGCGCCTCGCATAGGTTGAGCCTGACAGATGTTATCTCGCCCTGCTACCTGTGGTCATCCGTGCTTAACCAAGACGAATCGGCCGTTGAGCTTTCTTCGAGCCAACCCCCAAGGCAGACAATGTCAGTATGAGGAGAACAAGCAATGCCACGGCTGAGAATTGCGGAAGGTCTTTGACGAGTTACGCCCAGCGAAGCACACCGGAAAGTACACACTCGTGAGCACGGCAATAGGTATGAGAAGACCCACCGTATAAGAGTGAAGCGTGATCAGCCCTCCTTCAGCGGCTCCCAGACCACGCAAAATCCCTGCGAACACTAAGCACAGCACCACCACCAGCGGAAGCACCAACAAAAAGGTTCGCCACGAACGCAATAAATCAATTCTTAGAGCGCGCATTATCGTGCCCCTTCGCTCGAGGTGAGTCGTAGGAATGCATCTTCGAGTGTTTCTTCCTCGGATGCTAAGCCTTCAATGGTTCCTTGGTACTGCATTTTGCCCTTTGAGAGGACTCCTACGTCATCGACCATGCGAGCTACTTCGCCGAGTTGGTGCGAAGAGATCACAATCGTCTTAGCTTTTTTGTGAGGTGTTGAATCAGCGCCCGAAGCTGGTTGATACCTGCTGGATCCAGACCATTTTGTGGCTCGTCGAGTAGCAGCAAGGAAGGGTCGGTCAATAAGGCCATCGCAAGACCGAGACGCACCTTCATTCCGGTGGAGAAGGGGACTCGCCCTGGCTGCACGCTCACATCGAGCTGGGCCAGGCATGGGCTCGTCGAAAAGCTAAGAAATGCAAAAAGCACACCCCGTGGTGGGATGTGCTTCAAGCGTTTGTCCGCGTTTGGACTAGCGTGCCTTCTCGACGATCTCGACGAGGCGGAAGTGCTTGTCCTTGCTCAGCGGGCGAGTCTCTTCGATGCGCACGCGGTCGCCAACACCGGCGATCTCGTTTTCATCGTGAGCCTTCACCTTGGAGTTGGTGCGGATGGTCTTGCCGTAAAGGCGGTGCTGCTTGCGGTCTTCAAGCTCAACCACAATGGTCTTTTGCATCTTCGTGGAAACCACGTAGCCGATGCGAACCTTGCGGGCACCCTTTTCCTTGGCGTTCTCGTTGTTCTCAGTCACGTTTGCCTCACTCATGTTTAAGCCTCAGCTCCCGGAACCTCGGACAGGCCGAGCTCGCGCTCACGGAGCACCGTGTAGATGCGGGCGATGTCGCGCTTGACGGTGCGCAGGCGACGGTTGTTGTTCAACTGGCCGGTGGCGTGCTGGAAGCGCAGGTTGAACAGCTCTTCCTTAGCCTCGGTCAGCTTGGTGGTCAGCTCCTCGGCGTTTAGCTCGCGAAGCTCGTGTGCGGGGGTACCGTTAGCCATTAGAACTGGTCCTCCTTCTTAACGATACGAACTTTGCAAGGGAGCTTCTGGCCTGCGCGGCGCAGAGCCTCGAGTGCCATAGCCTCGTTGGGGTAGCTCATCTCGAAGAGGATGCGACCGGGCTTGACGTTCGCAACCCACTTCTCCACGGGGCCCTTACCGGAACCCATACGCACGCCGAGCGGCTTCTGGGTCAAAGGACGATCCGGGAAGATGTTGATCCACACCTTGCCACCACGCTTGACGTGGCGGTTGATGGCAATACGAGCGGACTCGATCTGACGGTTGGTGATGTAGGCGGGCTCGAGGGCCTGGATGCCATAATCACCGAAGTTAAGGCGGTTACCACCCTTGGACACGCCACGACGGGTCGGGCGGTGCTGACGGCGGTACTTCACGCGCTTGGGGATAAGCATTCTTAGCCCTCCTGCTTCTTCTCAGCACGCTGGCGGCGCTGGCCACCACGACGCGGACGTGCGTTGCGGTCGCCGCGGCCACGGCGTTCTGCGGGTGCGTTCAGTTCGGACTCGCGCTTGCCGCCCACGACGTCACCCTTGTAGATCCACACCTTGACGCCAATGCGGCCGAAGGTGGTGTGTGCTTCGTAGGTGCCGTAGTCGATTTCCGCACGCAGCGTGTGCAGCGGAACGCGACCCTCGTGGTAGCGCTCGGTGCGGGACATCTCGGCACCGCCGAGACGACCGGAGCACATAACCTTGATGCCCTTGACCTGAGGCTGGCGCATCGCGGACTGGATGGCCTTGCGCATTGCGCGGCGGAATGCCACACGGTTGGTCAACTGCTCGGCGATGGACTGAGCCACGAGCTGAGCGTTGGCGTCAATGTTCTTGACCTCGAGGATGTTCAGAGCAACCTGCTTGCCGGTGAGCTTTTCCAGCTCGCGGCGCAGACGGTCTGCCTCGGAGCCACGACGACCAATCACGATGCCCGGGCGGGCGGTGTGGATGTCGACGCGGACGCGGTCGCGGGTGCGCTCGATCACGATGTCGGCGATACCGGCGCGGTCCAAGGTCTTTTGCAGGTACTCGCGGATCTTGATGTCCTCAGCGACGTAGTCTGCGTAGTTCTTGTCGGCGTACCAGTGGGACTTCCAATCGGAAGTGATGCCCAAACGTAGGCCGTGAGGATGGATTTTCTGGCCCACTACTTGGCCCCTTCCTTCTGGCTAACAACCACGGTGATGTGGCTGGTGCGCTTACGGATCTGGAATGCACGACCCTGTGCGCGCGGCTGGAATCGACGCATCGTCGGACCCTCGTCGGCGAAAGCCTCGGAGATGACCAGGCTCTTGCGATCCAGGCCGAAGTTGTTCTCGGCGTTAGCCGCAGCGGATGCGACGACCTTGGCAACGGGCTCCGAAGCAGCCTGAGGGGCGTACTTCAAGATAGCCAGTGCTTCTTCAACGGACTTGCCGCGAACCAGGTCGATCACGCGACGTGCCTTCATTGGAGAAACACGGACGAAGCGCGCGGTTGCGCGTGCGGAGGTGATAGCTTCACTCATCGCTTATCGACGTCCCTTCTTGTCGTCCTTGACGTGACCCTTGAAGGTCTTGGTGGGTGCGAACTCACCGAGCTTGTGGCCGACCATGGAGTCGTCCACGAACACCGGCACGTGCTTGCGGCCGTCGTGAACGGCGAAGGTGTGGCCGATGAAGTCGGGGAGAATGGTGGAACGGCGGGACCAGGTCTTGATGACCTGCTTGGTGCCCTTCTCGTTCTGAGCATCTACCTTTGCGAGGAGGTGCTCATCGACGAACGGGCCTTTCTTTAGGCTGCGTGGCATCTAAGTTTCCTCCTCTTAGCGCTTCTTGGACTTGTTCGTGCGGCGACGCTGCACGATCATCTTGTTGCTGTAACGGTTGGGGTTGCGGGTGCGACCTTCCTTCTTGCCCCAAGGGGACACAGGGTGGCGACCGCCGGAGGTCTTACCCTCACCACCGCCGTGCGGGTGGTCAACAGGGTTCATCACAACACCACGCACGGTCGGGCGAACGCCCTTCCAGCGCATACGGCCGGCCTTGCCCCAGCGGATGTTGATCTGGTCGGCGTTGCCAACCTCACCCACGGTGGCGCGGCAACGGATGTCCACGCGGCGGATTTCGGAGGAAGGCATACGCAGCACTGCGTACTTGCCTGCCTTACCCAGCAACTGGATGGAAGCACCAGCGGAGCGGGCGAGCTTAGCGCCAGCGCCTGGCTTGAGCTCCACGCAGTGCACCACGGTACCGGCGGGGATGTTGCGCAGCGGCAGGTTGTTGCCAACCTTGATGTCTGCGTTAGCGCCAGCCTCGATGATTTGACCCTGCTTGAGGTTCTTCGGGGCGATGATGTAGCGCTTCTCGCCATCGGCGTAGTGCAGCAGCGCAATGTTGGCGGTACGGTTCGGGTCGTACTCGATGTGAGCAACCTTGGCCGGAATGCCATCTTTGTCGGTGCGGCGGAAGTCGATCACGCGGTAGCGACGCTTGTGGCCACCACCCTTGTGACGAACGGTGATGTGGCCGTGTACGTTACGGCCGCCCTTCTTGGGCAGGGGGCGAAGCAGAGACTTTTCCGGATTCGAGCGAGTGATCTCGTCGAATTGGGAAACGGAGCTCTGGCGGCGACCCGGGGTTGTCGGCTTGTATTTACGAATAGCCATAGTTTGTCCTTACCTCGACCCTTAAGCGGCGGAGCCGCCGAAGATGTCGATTGCGTCGCTGCCTTCACGAAGCGTCACGTATGCGCGCTTGGTTGCCTTGCGTCGGCCGTAGCCGGTGCGGGTGCGCTTGCGCTTGCCCTCACGGTTCACGGTGTTCACGGAGGCGACCTTCACGCCGAAAATGCGCTCCACGGCATCCTTGATCTGCGTCTTGTGGGCGGTGGGAGCAACAAAGAACGTGTAGGTTCCCTGCTCCATCAGGCCATAAGACTTCTCAGAGACGACCGGTGCGAGGATGATGTCGCGGGGGTCTGCGATCTTAGCCATTAGTTCTCCTCCTTCTCCGCGCCCTGGACGCGGTTGATGAAGGTGTTGAGAGCCTCAACCGAGAACACAACGTCGTCTGCATTCAGAACGTCGTAGGTGTTGAGCTGGTCTTCGAACAAAACGTTCACACCAGGCAGGTTGCGGGCGCTCTTCTGAGCATTCTCGTCTGCGCGGCCGACCACGAACAGGATGCTGCGGCGATCGGTGAGGCGCTCGAAGAATGCGCGTGCGGACTTGGTGGAAGGAGTCTGACCAGGCACCAATTCGGTGAGCACGTGGATGCGCTCGTTACGAGCACGATCGGACAGTGCGCCGAACAGAGCAGCCTTGATCATCTTCTTGGGGGTGCGCTGAGCATAGTCGCGCGGCTTGGGGCCGTGCGAGATGCCGCCGCCGGTGAAGTGAGGTGCACGGATCGAGCCCTGACGAGCGCGACCGGTGCCCTTCTGGCGGAACGGCTTGCGACCACCACCGCGCACCTCTGCGCGGGTCTTGGTGGAGTGAGTGCCCTGACGACGTGCTGCAAGCTGTGCGTTGACTACCTGGTGCAGGAGTGCAACGGACACCTCGCGGTCGAAGATTGCTGCAGGCAGCTCTACGGAGCCGTCGGTAGCACCCTCAGCGGTGTGGACGTCCAACTTCAGATTGGTCATGCGTGTGCACCGCCCTTCACTGCGGTCTTAACGGTTACGATGCCGCCACGGTTGCCCGGGATCGCACCCTTGATCAGGATGAGGTTGGCATCGGCGTCAATCTTTTGAACCTTGAGGTTCTGGGTGGTGACGCGGTCATTACCCATGCGGCCTGCCATGCGCTTGCCCTTGAACACGCGGCCCGGGGTGGCAGCCTGGCCAATGGAACCCACACGACGGTGAGCGGCCTGGTTACCGTGGGCTGCGCCTTGTCCGGCAAAGCCGTGGCGCTTCATGCCACCGGCGTAGCCCTTACCCTTGGAGGTACCGGTGACGTCTACGAAGGTCACGCCTTCGAAGATTTCAACGGTGACGTCCTGACCAACCTCGTAGGCAGAAACATCATCCATACGGATTTCTGCTACGTGGCGGCGGGGGGTAACGCCAGCTTTCTTAAAGTGACCCGCCTGAGGCTTCTTTACCTTGCGGGGGTCGATGTCGCCGTAGGCGATTTGGATGGCGTTGTAGCCATCGGTTTCGGTGGTGCGAATCTGGGTGACCACGCACGGACCAGCTTCAACGACGGTGACCGGAATGACTCGGTTCTCCTCGTCGAAGATCTGGGTCATGCCGAGCTTGGTGCCCAAGATGCCCTTGATCTCTGTTTCACTCATTAGTTATTCTCCGCTGCCAAAAATTTCGTCGATCACTGAATGTTCACGTCGACGCTGGCCGGAAGGTCGATGCGCATGAGAGCGTCAACCGTCTTCGGCGTCGGGTCGAGGATATCGATCAGGCGCTTGTGAGTGCGCATCTCGAAGTGTTCGCGAGAATCCTTGTACTTGTGGGGAGAACGAATAACGGCGTACACGTTCTTTTCGGTGGGCAACGGCACCGGGCCAACAACACGTGCACCCGTGCGGGTGACGGTCTCGACGATCTTGCGTGCAGACGCATCGATCGCCTCGTGGTCGTAGGCCTTGAGCCGAATGCGGATCTTTTGTCCCGCCACGGTTACCTCTTCCTCGCTTGTCCCACATCACTGAATGGATTGGTGGGAATCGCTTCATTCATCTCTATAACGTTGTCCGGACCTTTGGGGCCTGGGCGCAACGCCAGTTCTTACTTGACTGTCGTTTAAGACTTGCCGGCAACTTCGCTTCGGGGCGTTGCAAATCAACTGCCACACACTTCGAAGATGCACTCCAAGTGAGGAAGGGTCTCAACGTTAAAAACGCTCAAGAGCCCTAGCCAACTGCCGCTGTTTATTTGCCATGCCCCTTCGAGGTTCCGGCCCTCAAGAAAAACGTGCTTTGCACTTCATTCCTCAAGGATCCTTACCTGATTCACTCATCTACATGAGCTTCACAGCGAAGGTGTCATGTTTGCCTTGCCATCAACTACGCAAAGGTAGCCGTTGTCAAAGCAACCCCAGTATTAAAACACGCCACCACGGGATATGCAAGTGCGAACTGGCAAAATCTTTTTCTTGGCTCTTCACCCCACCCCGATCCGATCCATCCCGGCACTTGCAGCGCCTCAAGCGCCCTGACTTCTTTGCAGCCTTATATATAGGTGTAACTAAAACACGCAGATCCCCGTGTTGGCTCTGCAATACGCGAGGATGCCCCGTAATTCCATAACGTTTTGTGCATTATTCGACACGGTTCGGGCGCGGTTGTGTATCAAATCGGCAACAATCCCGTTCTAGATGCGAAGTCTTGCATGAAAGTCCCTATGATGGTGGCAAGCAATTCGCTTACACATCCGCTCTCCTGCGGATGTGTGCCTATATAGAAGGAGAAAACATGGCTGAGAACAAGGAAGCCCAGGACAACAACGTCGCAGAAGACAACGGCCACGGCCGCACCATCATTGATGATCAGGTAGTTGGCAAGATCGCCGGCGTTGCTGCCCGCGAAGTTTCTGGCGTTCACGCCCTCGGCGGCGGCGCTGCTCGCGCACTGGGTGCCCTTCGCGATTCCATCCCCGGCACCAACACCAACCTGCAGCAGGGCGTAGACGTTGAGGTTGGCGAGCGTCAGGCTGCCGTCGACGTTTCCATCGTTGCCGAGTATGGCGTTGCTATCCACCAGCTTGCCGACGCAATCCGCGAGAACATCTCCTCTGCCATCGAGCGCATGACCGGCCTTGAGGTTACCGAGGTTAACGTGACCGTTCACGACGTTCACTTCGAGTTCGAAGATGAAAACGAGGACGAGAACAACGAAGAAGAGCAGAAGCAGCTCCCGAGCCGCGTTCAGTAATAACAATGCCGACTCTTTCACTCGATAAAGCACAAGCGCTTGTCGAGGCCGTGGTGGCCATCCCCGGCGTGCATTCCATGCACTCGGGGCGCTTCGGCGAGGTTGCACTGCTCTACCCAAAGCAGCGCGTCCAGGGTTTACGTTTTCAAAGCGTGAACGAGGAATCTTTTGAAGTAGATATCGTTGCCGAATTCGGCGCCGAAAATCTCTACGACCTTGCCGAGGAAGTTCGCGCCACCGCTGCGCAGACCCTCAAATCAGATGGGTTAGACATGCCGGTATCGGTAGTAATCGCCGATATCGCCACTGAACAACAAGCAGAAGAACAAGAGTAATTCGACTGCTTCGGCGCGGGGTTTGCTGTCTCACATGTTCAGCCAAGCCCCGCGCTTTTGCGCAGCAACACGGTGCCTCGACTAGGCCCACTTAGACTTTCTTATTCAACGAAAACACCTGAAGGACCATCATGATGTCCAATAAAACCTTTCTCGGCGCTCTTCTGGGCGTAGTGATTGCCGTAGCCCTGTTGCAATGGGGCCTGAGCGGCTTGCTACTCATCGTCGTGCTCGCTGCCATCGGCGGCCTGGCCGGCGCACAGCTCGAAGGCCGCATCGATCTGAATAAGGGCCTCGAAGGCTTCCGTAACGGAGGGCGCGGTTAATGCCGTCTTCGACCCTAACCATTGACGAGCGTGCGCTCACCACCATCGCCAAAGCGGCGGTGCTCTCGGTACGCGGCACCTCGGCGGTAAGCAAGGTTGCTGGCCGCGACCTGCCTCGGGTTGATGTGCGTCTAGATGCAGAACGTAAGACGGCAAACGTAGAGGCATTCATCGCCGCTACGTGGCCAAGCCCCGTCACCGACCTCACCGGTGTGGTGCGCGAGGCTATCCGCGAGTGGCTGGAAACCTATGCCGGCGTGGAGGCATTGCGCGTCAACGTCGTCGTAAGCGAGCTCGTGCGTGGCCAGCGCCTGAGCACCTTGCAGGCGCCCACTCCCCCATCGCTGTTCCACCCCAAGGCCATCGAACGTGAAGCCATCGAGCCGCGCGTACACCACGTGGTAGCCGAGGCCAAAGAGCCCCGAGTGCATCACCGCATCCAAGATGTGCAAGAACCCAGGGTGCGCCGCGGCATCACCGAGCCTGTGCAGCCAAAGGTGCGCCGTGGCATTGCCGAGCCGATCCGCCCGCGCGTGGATGCTCGCAACACCTCCAAGGTGATTGAACCTCGCGTAGATGCCGTGAACACCTCGCGCGTGATCGAGCCGAAGATCAATCAACGCAATACCGCCCGGGTCATTGAGCCGAAGATCAACTCGGTACTCGATGGTCTGCCGGAGCCGAAGGTCGAGGATTATCGCGTCAAGCAACACGACCTCAACCCGGTGGTAGCACCTGGCGTGCCGGAAGTGAAGATCTCCAGGCCCAAGGAGCAGCCGCTGAAAAAGGCTGAGGCGCCAGCAGCCTTCGAGCTTGCCCCCATTCGCGTGATCCCCGTGGATCTCAAACGCGGTTTTGCTGATCGCACATCGGAAGGAGCACGCCGTGGCTGATCAACACCTCGAAGCAAACACTGAAACCTTGCCGGTGGTCAGCGATAACGAGGCCAAGGCCAACACCGAAGTGGCACCCCGCACTGAGCACCAGGTTCAGGATCAAGGACCGAAATACCTCAAGGGCAGCCCCGCTGTTCGCGTGCTGATGATCCTGTTCTCGCTGCTGCTGATCGCTCTTGCAGTGATCTGCGGGCGCGAGCTTTGGTGGGTGCGCCAGGAAGGCAATGGCGACCAGGCGTGGATTCGTCCGCTGCTGGATTGGATTGCCAACCTTGGACAGCAAGACTGGTTCTTCCCCGTCGGCATCGCCATTGGTGTGCTCGGCGTGGTGCTGCTGATCCTTTCGCTCAAGCCAGCACCGCCGAAGTACATCGCCTCCGATGCGGGCGCCAACACTCGCCTGTACCTGCGCCCCATCGACATTGCTCGTCGTAGCACTGCCGTGGCTGAGCGCGTCACCGGCGTTTATGATGCCCAAACCACCGTGAACCATAAGGCCACCAAGATCACCGTCAATGTGATCGGCAATGATGACCCGAGCTTGGCTGCGCGCGTGGAAGATGAAGTTCGTGCGCACGTCGACAAGCTGGCATCCAAGCCAAAGGTTCGCGTGGTGCTCGGAAAGGAAGAAGAATGAAACGTTCAACCGTAGCCTTCGGGCGCATCTTCACCTTCCTCTTGGCTGCAGTCCTCATCGCCATCTCGGTGTGGGCCATCGCCTCGCACTACGATGTGCGCGAAGCAGAGCAAGTCAGCGAGGCAGCAAGCTTTGATAGCTGGAACCAGCTCTACGAGCAGCCCTGGTACAACTACCTGCTCTTCGGGCTCACGGTGCTGTTTGCCGTGCTTGGTTTGTGGATTCTGATTGCCAACCTGCGCCTCAACCGCGTGGGCCGTGTCAACGTCGAGCGCAAGGGTAAAACCCGCTCGGCTGTGGCCTTGGATCAGATCGCGGATATGACCGCCGAGGTGCTCGAACAGACCCCCGGTGTGGTGCAATCCAAAGGCACTGCCATTGATAACAAGCGCGAACGCATCATTCGGATCACCACCACGGTGGACCCGCAAGCCAGTACCGATGTGATCGAGGCAGCTCACCAACAGGCCGAAGAAGATATTCGCGTCGCACTTCCTAACTTTGATGTGCGCACCGAATACCGCCTGCACGTGCAGTCGGTCGAAGACTAAACACACACAAAAAACACCACCGCCTCTTCATGTTGGCGGTGGTGTTTTGCTATGCGCAGGCGCCTTATCAGCGCACAAAGGCCAAGAAGCGTCTAGGGGTAGAGGGCCTCGACTCCAGCTACGCCCTTGAGCAGCTCCGGGTCAATCGGTGTGCCCGTTCGAATCACGGTGAGCTCGCCGGTGGGCTCAAGGATCATGCATTGCACCTGCGACATGGTGGGGATGCCGGCTTTGCGCACAGCAAAGCGGATGTCATTGCGGTTCATGTGGCTTTTTCGCAGTTGCTTTTCCACCACTTTGCCGTGCGCCACCACGATTCTGGCTCGCCCATCAAGCGCCTGGCGAATACCCGATACCGAGCGTATGGTGCCAAAGGCTGCTTCAAGGCCCATCAGCGTAATCAAACCCACGATGCCCGCGGCAAGGGTGGGCGGGTGCCCCACGATCACACGCCCGGCCACGGCACCGAACATGACAATCACCACGGCGTCAAAGGCAGTCATGCGGGCCAGCACGCGAGGGCCAAAGAGGTGCACTAATCCAAGAAACGTGATGTAGACAACGAGACCGGCAAGCACCACCACGGGGATGCGCTTGAGCTCGATTGTCATCTGTTCAACGACGAGCCTTTTGAACTCTTCCATGCTGGTTTAGCTTAGTGCCCCAGGTGCTTTCACCCGATTTCCTACCCCAGATCGAAGGTCTGCACCACTTCCCCATAGTCCACCCCGCCCAAGATGAGCGACTGCCCTGGCGTAGCATCGAGCGTGGTGCGCAGCTTTTCGACGCCCACCGCTCGTCTTTGCTGGCGCCATAGTTGGACGTGTTGCCCGCGGCCAATGGCAATCACATCTTCACATACCGCTGCTTGTTCTTCTGCTGTACCAACCCTGATGTTTTGGATCGTGCCGTAGTTGTGCACATGAAATTCTGCATCCGCCAGCAACAGCGGGCCGCCCACTTGGGCGCTTGCGACGTGCTCATAGCGCCAGTGCACAGGTTGTGCCCCTTTGCGCATGAGTAGTGCGTGTTGGCCGCGTATGGCTACATAAAACTTGTCGGTGTGTACCAGCAGCGTTTGATCGGGATGGAGGGGTTCTGGCAGTGCCCCGAGCACTTCAGCCTGGATGCTGTGACAGGCTTGCAGGAATTCTTCATCGCTTGCCCCAGGGCCTCCATGCCGGTTGGCGATTTGTGTGAGCACATCGCTAATGCCTAGGTCTGGTTGGGCGCGCCATATAGCCGCGAGGGCTTCGATAATGCGTTGCTGATGCTTGCTCACGCTATGTGATCTTATCGAGTGCATAAGAGAAGCACCCAAGCCTGATGCTTGGGTGCTTCTACTACGTTGCGTAGCGTGCGTTACTTGATGATCTTGGTAACGCGGCCGGCGCCAACGGTACGGGAGCCTTCGCGGATAGCGAAGCGCAGGCCCTCGTCCATAGCAACAGGCTGGATCAGGGTGACGGACATGTCGACGTTGTCGCCAGGCATAACCATCTCGGTGCCCTCAGGAAGCTTCACAACACCGGTAACGTCGGTGGTGCGGAAGTAGAACTGAGGACGGTAGTTGTCGAAGAACGGGGTGTGGCGGCCGCCCTCGTCCTTGGACAGAACGTAGACGGAGCCCTCGAACTCGGTGTGAGGGGTGTAAGCGCCCGGCTTGATTACAACCTGGCCACGCTCAACATCTTCGCGCTTGAGGCCACGAAGCAGCAGACCACAGTTGTCGCCAGCCTCGGTGTAGTCGAGGAGCTTACGGAACATCTCGATACCGGTAACGGTGGTCTTGGTGGACTTCTCGCGGATACCGATGATCTCGACTTCTTCGTTCACGTTCAAGGAGCCACGCTCAACACGACCGGTAACCACGGTGCCGCGGCCGGTAATGGTGAAGATGTCCTCGATAGGCATGAGGAAGGGCTTGTCGGTCTCGCGCTCGGGATCCGGGATGGAGTCGTCGCAAGCCTGCATGAGCTCGACGATGGACTGGGTCCACTTCTCGTCGCCCTCAAGAGCCTTCAGAGCGGAGATGTGAACGATCGGAGCGTCCTCATCGTAGTCCTGCTCAGCGAGCAGCTCGCGGATTTCCATCTCGACGAGCTCGATGATTTCCTCATCGTCAACCATGTCGCACTTGTTCAGAGCAACGAGGATGTAAGGCACGCCCACCTGGCGAGCGAGCAGCACGTGCTCGCGGGTCTGAGGCATGGGGCCGTCGGTAGCAGCAACCACGAGGATTGCGCCGTCCATCTGAGCGGCACCGGTAATCATGTTCTTGATGTAGTCAGCGTGGCCGGGGGCGTCCACGTGTGCGTAGTGGCGCTTCTCGGTCTGGTACTCCACGTGGGAGATGTTGATGGTGATGCCACGCTCTTTTTCTTCCGGCGCCTTATCGATGGCGTCGAAAGCGAAAGCCTGGTTCAGGTCCGGGTAGGTGTCAGCCAGAACCTTGGTAATAGCAGCGGTAGTGGTGGTCTTGCCGTGGTCGACGTGACCGATAGTACCGATGTTAACGTGCGGCTTAGTACGCTCGAACTTAGCCTTTGCCACTATGTGTCCTCCTGGACTTCGTGGTGGCTACGATTCCGCAGCCACGGATTGACAGTTCCTGTACGTTCTGGCCACTAATTCGGCAGCCTGGCAGTACAGTGATTACAAATGTGCCAGTTACATGATCCTAGGTTGCACCGGGCTATTTTTCAAACCCGAGATACATTTCCAGGGATCTGCGATGAGGTAACGGCCAGTTCAAGGCTTTCACCTGCTGGGAAAGTCTTCAACCCGCCGCTACCGCACCAGCTTGGCACACAGTAGTTGGGGGTGGGGCGCAGGAATCTTGTTATCCCACGCCCCGGTGGGCATTAGGAGCCGTTGCGCTCAGCAACGATCTCGTCTGCCACGTTCTTCGGCACCTCAGCGTAGGAGTCGAAGATCATGGTGTAGTTGGCGCGGCCCTGGGTCTTGGAACGCAGGTCGCCAACGTAACCGAACATCTCGGACAGCGGCACCTTGGCCTTCACAACCTTGGCACCAGCGCGGTCTTCCATGGCAGACATTTCACCACGGCGAGAGTTGATATCGCCGATGACGTCACCCATGTAATCCTCGGGCGTAATAACCTCAACGGCCATCACGGGCTCGAGCAGCACAGGCTTTGCCTTAGCCACAGCTTCCTTCAGAGCCTGCGAACCTGCAAGCTTGAAGGCCATTTCCGAGGAGTCCACTTCGTGGTACGCACCATCAAGCACGGTGGCCTTGATGTTCACCAGCGGGTAGCCGGCGAGGTAACCGTACTGCATGGCGTCCTGGATACCAGCGTCCACGGAAGGAATGTATTCCTTGGGGATGCGGCCACCGGTAACGGCGTTTTCGAACTTGTAGATGGCGGACTCGCCCTCTTCCAAGGTCTCCACGTCGGGAGCATAAGGCTCCAGGGAGATGATGACCTTTGCAAACTGGCCGGAACCACCGGTCTGCTTCTTGTGGGTGTACTCGAGCTTCTCCACAGGCTTGCGGATGGTCTCGCGGTAAGCAACCTGCGGGTTACCAACGTTGGCTTCAACCTTGAACTCGCGCTTCATGCGGTCGACCAGCACGTCGAGGTGCAGCTCGCCCATGCCGCCGATCACGGTCTGGCCGGATTCCTCATCCAGCTCAACGGTGAAGGTCGGGTCCTCTTCGGCGAGCTTCTGAATAGCAACGCCGAGCTTCTCCTGGTCAGACTTGGTCTTCGGCTCGATGGAAACCTTGATCACAGGATCCGGGAAGTCCATGGACTCGAGGATGATCTGGTTGTTCTTATCGCAGAGGGTGTCACCAGTGGTGGTGTCCTTCAGGCCGATGAACGCGTAGATGTTACCTGCGCGAGCCTCGGAAACCGGGTTCTCCTTGTTGGCGTGCATCTGGAAGAGCTTGCCAATGCGCTCGTTCTTACCCTTGGTGGAGTTAGCCACCTGAGCACCGGGCTCAACCAGACCGGAGTACACGCGCACGAAGGTGAGCTTGCCAAAGAAGGGGTGTGCGGCGATCTTGAAGGCCAGTGCGGAGAAAGGCTCCTCAACGGAAGGCTTACGCACGAGTTCCTTGGTCTCATCGCCAACAGCGTGGCCGTGAACCTCGCCGATGTCCAGCGGGGTGGGCAGGTAGTCGATCACAGCGTCGAGGAGCGGCTGCACACCCTTGTTGCGGTAAGCGGTACCGCAAAGCACGGGGTACACCTCGGAGTTCACGGTCATCTTGCGGATGCCGGCTTTGAGCTCTTCGATGGTGAGTTCTTCGCCACCGAAGTACTTCTCCATGAGCTCTTCATCGGACTCAGCAACGGTCTCGACGAGCTGCTCGCGGTACTGCTCAGCCTTTTCCTTCAGATCAGCAGGGATCTCTTCGATGGTGGGTTCAGCACCAGTCTCAACCTTGCCGCGCCAGGTGATGGCCTTCATCTCGAGCAGGTCTACAACGCCGTCGAAGTCATCTTCAGCACCGATAGGAAGCTGCATTACCAACGGCTTAGCGCCGAGGCGGTCGATGATGGTTTGCACGGTGTAGTAGAAGTCTGCACCCAGCTTGTCCATCTTGTTAACGAAGCAGATACGAGGAACGTCGTACTTTGCAGCCTGACGCCAAACCTGCTCGGACTGAGGCTCAACGCCTTCCTTGCCGTCGAACACGGCAACGGCACCATCGAGCACGCGCAGCGAGCGCTCCACCTCAACGGTGAAGTCCACGTGGCCGGGGGTGTCGATGATGTTGATCTGGTTGCCCTCCCAGAAACAGGTCACGGCAGCAGACGTAATGGTGATGCCGCGTTCCTTTTCCTGCTCCATCCAGTCAGTGGTGGACTGACCATCGTGGGTCTCGCCAACCTTGCGGTTGATACCGGTGTAGAAGAGGATGCGCTCGGTGGTCGTGGTCTTACCGGCATCGATGTGAGCCATGATGCCGATGTTGCGGACCTTGTTCAGATCCTTAAGCACTTCTTGTGCCACGTTATTCCCTAACTTGTGTAGCGGAAGCCGAAGATTCTTCGGCTCACACGGATAGTGTTTCTTCTCAATGCTGCCAGGTTTGTTGGACTTTTGCCCGACGAACCTCGAAATTTACAGCCTTGAATAGCGCTGGAGCCCAGCCGATGCACGGCAAAATGCCACCACTGGGGTGTTCGCCGCGATCGGTTGGGCTCGAAAACGCATGGGACGCGAATTACCAGCGGTAGTGGGCGAAGGCGCGGTTTGCCTCTGCCATCTTGTGGGTATCCTCGCGGCGCTTCACGGAAGCACCGAGGCCGTTGGCAGCATCGAGGATCTCGTTGGCAAGACGCTCAACCATGGTGTTCTCGCGACGCTGACGGGTGAAGTTCACCAACCAACGCAGTGCCAAGGTGTTGGCACGGGCGGGGCGAACGTCAACGGGCACCTGGTAGGTGGCGCCACCGACGCGGCGGGAACGAACCTCAAGGTCGGGCTTGATGTTGCCGAGAGCCTTTTCAAGGGTCAGAACCGGATCGGTGCCGGTCTTTTCCTTGCAGATGTCCAGTGCACCATAAACGATGCGCTGAGCGGTGGACTTCTTGCCGTCGAGAAGCACCTTGTTCACGAGCTGGGTAACAACCTCAGAGCCGTAGACCGGGTCCTTGATTACAGGACGCTTGGGAGCTGCATTCTTACGCATTGTTTACTTCTCCTTCTTTGCGCCGTAACGGGAACGGGCCTGCTTACGATCCTTCACACCCTGCGTGTCGAGTGCACCGCGGATGATCTTGTAACGAACACCGGGGAGGTCCTTCACACGACCACCACGAACGAGCACCATGGAGTGCTCCTGGAGGTTGTGACCCTCACCGGGGATATAAGCAGAAACCTCGATGCCGGAGGTCAGGCGAACACGCGCAACCTTACGCAGAGCGGAGTTCGGCTTCTTCGGGGTGGTGGTGTACACACGGGTGCACACACCACGACGCTGAGGCGAGCCCTTGAGAGCCGCGGTCTTGACCTTAGCGGTCTTATCGTGGCGACCCTTGCGGACCAGCTGTTGAATAGTAGGCATAAACCATCCTTCTAAAACGGGCCGGCCCTCCGCAGACAGCTACTTGGGTACCCGGTGGGGCGATAGTGCTGGAGCTACGAAGAACGAACGAGGCATAGACACCAATGCCTTTGGCGTCAGCCGACCGTATGACTTGTAGAGATTCTGTGGTCAAAAGCCACAGAGCCAAAGATTCAACATACCGGAGCAGCCGAAACGAGTCAACGCGAAAAAGAAGATGGCCTCAAAAAAGCCCCGAGCCTTTTCACCTCAGCCTTAATCTGTGGCCACAGAAGGAGCCAAGCACTGCCGGGCTAGCATCACCTGTCTAGCTAGCCTGTCTAGCTTGCTTGGCTCTCCTGAGATGCTTGGCGCTCATGCCAATCGGGCAGATCTACCACCAGAGCAATTTCCCCATCAGGCTCAACCACGCGCACACGAGGGCCTTCAATATGAATACGGTGTGCACCGGCATCTACCTGGTAGGAACCGGGGCCAATTTCATGGGCGGGCTTGCGCAGGATGCCGTTGGCCACATAGGCCTGATATAACAGCCCCTCGGGGGTGGCGCAGATAGAAACGAAATCGTGCCCGTTGGTGCCGGCGTAGGCGTATTCCCCCTGGCAGCGAGTTACGGAATTGACCAGGTGCCCCCAAGCAGCCCCGCCTTCGTGGCTATGGTCTTGCAGGTTAGCCACCGAGGTGCTCTGGGCTTTTTCTTCGATGCCATCTGTGCCAACGCTGCCGGTACGGACGTTTTCTGCGGCGTTGGTATCGAGTTTTTCTGCAAAAAAGTAGGCGCTAGCTACACAAATACCAAGCACAGTAAGCAGCAGTGGAAGCAGTGCAACGAAATAGGACCGAGGCCGAGTTGAGGCTCTCGAGCACTCCTGCTGCAACGTACTGCGCTCCTTGCTTGCTTGTCTGACGAACACTCCAAGGATAGCGCCAACCAAATTCAAATACACATTCAGCCCGTGTGAATAGTCCAGTTCGAACACCTGGCACACACCCGCTTATCCCCCTATACCTGCGCATTGTCTAGCGCACGCGCATGCGAAAGCTCCGGTAGGATTTTCGCCATGATTGAATCACTGCTCGATGCTCAAGCCCGCGAAATCTCCGCCGTGATTGACGGCGAGGTTCCAGGACGCTTCATCATTGACGACGAAGAAAATATCGAGCAAGCACTGCTCCACGGTCTAAGCATCCACACCGTGTTCTGCGTAGGCGATCGCACGCCCGAAGAATCGCTAGCCCAGCTACTCAAGCAGCAGCATATTGAGGTCACCGGCATTGCCGTTCATGTGGCAAAGAAGCTCTTCGGCAGCGATAAGCGCCCCAGGCTTTTCGCGCTTGCAGATACTCCCCCGGCCAGCACACTTGATAAGGCGCTGGAGCACAAAGGCGATGTGGTGGTGCTCGATGGGGTGCGCCTGCCGGGCAATATTGGCGCGATTATCCGAACTGCCGCAGGTTTAGGCGCAGCCGCTGTGGTGTTAGTGGATTCCGGTTTAGACGATGCGCTTGATCGACGCCTCGTGCGCGCCAGCCGCGGGTTGGTCTTTGCCCTTCCGGTGGTATTAAGCACCAGGGAAGATGTTCTGGGTGCGCTTGACGCCCTAGAGATTCCGCTGGTGAGCCTGGCTGCCGATGCCAGTGAGCCGCTGGCACAGATTGCTCAGCTTGAAGGGCGCATTGCCCTTGTGATGGGCAGTGAAAGAAAAGGCGTGTCCACGCAATTGCATGAACACGCCAAGCACCGCTATGCCATTGCGATGCGTGAGGGCGTAGAAAGTCTGAATGTTTCCGTTGCTACCGGCATCGCCTTATATACCCACGGCGGGCAGGAACTGGCTTAACGCACGTCGCGCTTATTCGACCACAATGCCAGGGCGATCATCAGCGCCAGCCACACCAGCATCACGATGGCATTGAACCAATCGGGTTGGTACTGGCCTACCTCGAAGCCACGAGCTTCGCCATTATCCACACCGAATTGCCCGGCGCGCATGGTGGGGCTAATCAGCATCAGGTACTTCACAAACTCGAACTTCATTGACGCCACGTACAGGAGGTTATCCACCACCAGCGCCAGGGCAAGGGGGATGCTTACACCGGCTGCGGTGCTGCGGGTGAGCATGGCAAAGCCCATACCCAGGTTCAGCATGGTCAGGGTTTTCAGTGCTGCGGTGCCGAAACTCTCCCAGCCTTCTGTTTGGAAGTGCAGATCAGGCATGATCGTGGCGATGATCGCGCTGAGGGCAACAACTACCACAAGCCCGAGGAAGGCGAAGAGGTTCATCCAGAACATGCGGGCAAAGATCCAGGAGCCGCGGCTGGGTTGAGTGAGCATGGCTTGAGCATGGAGCTTGAAGTTCAGGTCGCGGCCAATGGCTGCACCAAAGTAGGTCATGATCAGCGCGAAGAGCATGTCGGCTACTAGGGCACCGCTAATGCTTATGTCTTGGGTTTCAGTGCCCACAAAGCCTTGCACCAGCACCGGGATCTGCATGAGCAGGATGGCGATGGCAAAGGTGATCCACGTAGAACGCAGCGTGAGCAGCTTGGTCAGTTCGGACTTTAAAACGTTCATGACTTATTTGCTCCTATATTCTTGCTCGTTCATTGTGGCTTGAAGGAAACGTTCTTCCAGCCCAGCGCTACGCGAACTCAGCCCGGTAATGAGCACCTGGTGTTCCAGGGCGAGGCGGGCAATGCGCTCCCTGGCCTGCTGCTCATCGCCTTCTACCGGCACGCTAAAGCCACCTTCGATCGCCTGAGGTGCAAAGCCTTGGTGTTCTAGCAGCGCACCAAATTCTTGTTGTGGGGTTTGCACCTCCACCAGGGCATCGCCAAGGAACTCGTCCATGTCATATTCGCCAATGAGCTTGCCGCGGCCGATGATCACCAAGCGGTCTGCCGTTTGCTGCATCTCTGCCAAAAGGTGCGAGGACACCAGCACCGATTTGCCCTCAGATGCGAAGTAGCGGATGGTTTGGCGCATCCAGCTCACGCCTTCAGGGTCAAGGCCGTTGACGGGTTCGTCGAAAAGCAAATGCTGAGGATCTCCAAGCAAGGCCGCAGCCACGCCCAGGCGTTGGCGCATACCGAGGGAGTAGCCGCCGACTTTTGCTTTGGCTTTCGAGCTCAAGCCCACCAGGTCGAGGCACTCGTCTACCCGCGAATCGGGAATGCCTGCACCTTGAGCCAGCATGCGCAGGTGGTTTCTTGCGCTGCGCTTTGGGTCTACCCAGGAGGCATCGAGCAATGCGCCTACTAATTGGGCCTTGTGTTTGCAGGCTTGCACGGGGCCTTCGAAGCTGCCGTGACGCACCGTGACCTTGCCGCTGCTTGGGGCATCGAGCCCTAGCATGCAACGCATGGTGGTGGACTTACCGGAACCATTTGGGCCGAGAAAGCCGGTGACTACGCCATCAGGTACATGGAAGCTCAAGTCCTGCACGGCAGTGTGATTGCCATAACGCTTAGTTAATCCCTCTACGGTGAACATGACTACCATCATGCACGGCTTGGTCGTCTGGGGCATCCGACCGGGGTATGAGCTTTAGAAAATCAGCCCCGGGGATGATCTCTAAGCAATTCGGCCTGCGTGACCATCCCATGCCGAAACGCAAAGAGCACCGCCTGCACGCGATCCCGCGAATCCGTTTTTGCCAACACCTTGCCCACATGGGTTTTGACCGTGGGCATAGAAATATAAAGCTCACGGGCAATTTCTGCGTTGCTGAGCCCCTTGGCCATTAACACCAGAATTTCTTCCTCGCGCGGTGTGAGCGGATCGATCAGCTTCAGCGGTACGCGCTGTGAAGCAGTCTCGGGCACAGATGTGCGCATGTGCTTGAGCAAGGTGGATGTTGCTTGGGGGCTAATTACGGCATCACCTGCAGCTACGGTGCGCACTGCTTCGATGAGTGCTTCTGGTTCAGTGTCTTTAAGCAAAAAGCCCGAGGCGCCGTGTTCGAGCGCGCCGATCACATATGCGTCGGCATCAAAGGTGGTAAGCACCACGATCTTTGCCGGGTTGGTGCGAAGTGCGCGAATGGCCTCAATGCCGTTCATCACCGGCATCTGAATATCCATCAAGATCACATCAACGGGCTGCGTTTGCGCCATGTGCACGGCTTCTTTGCCATCGGCGGCCTGCCAGGCAACGAGCAGATCGGGTTGAGAGCTGAGCACCATGGCAAAGCCTGCACGAACAAGACGTTGGTCGTCGACAAGCCCAACGCGCACTACCTCATGATCCATGCTTGCACCTTCCAACCTCCCGGGTAGCGTGTCGAGGCACCCCATTGCGCATCGCCGCCGTGGATCCGGGCGCGCTCGCGAATACCGATGAGGCCGCGCCCGAAATCCTTGGGCAAACCATCGAGGCCTTGGCCGGGGGCATTGTCCATGGTGATGGTGATCTGCTGGCCCCAGTCGATGGCCAAGGTGGCATCCACAGCACCGGCGTGTTTGAGGGTATTAGTAATGCACTCTTGCACAATTCGGTACACGGTAAGCGACTGCGCCTCGCTGAGCTGGCCGGGTTGGGACGTTTCTTGAAAATCAATACGAAGCCCATTGCGCTGAGACTCCCTCAGCAATTGGCTAATTTGCTCGCTACCAGGGGCAATGTCTTGGCTTCGCTCATCTTCATGCAGCACCGAAAGCAAAGAACGCATCTGATCAAGCGCCCGGCGCGCCTCCTGGCCAATAGTGCTCAGCGCCTCTTGGGCCAATTCAGGGTGCTGCTTGGCAGCAAAACACCCACCATCGGCCTGCGCAATCACCGCAGTAAGCGAATGGGCCACAATATCGTGCATCTCCCGAGCAATGCGGCTTCGTTCGCTCAAGGCAGCAAGTTCCGCGCGCGCCTGCAAATCGGCCAGGCGGAGGTGCTTTCTTCGAGCGTTATTACCAAGCAGCCAGAAAAACCCGATGGAGACAACGCAGAGCACAGCTCCAACCGCCAGGGCACCGGCGATGTTTCTTTCTGGGTCGGCTAAGAGTTCCTTAACTTCAGTGGCGCCGATGAAGCGGAAGAAGAGCACGAACATGCCCGAGACGCTGGCTAGGATCATGCCGGCGAGCACCCAAGGGCGATAGCGTTGCAGATTTTTAGCCAAAAGCCATGCCTGCCAGCACACCAACCCATAGATCGGCAGAACATATTGGCCTAAGCCCGTCACGGCGATGAGCACCAGGGCGCCCACAATCATCCATGTGCCCACACCAAAGCGGTAGCGCTGGATCAATAGCGCCAGGATCAGGAGGATTGCAGCTAGGTTGGCGATAATTTGCCAGGCCGTGCCCGTAGCCGAGGGGGAAGTCAATCGCACCGGCAGCACAGACCAGAGTATTGCCGCGAGGATCAATAGCTCGAAGGTGATGCGCTTGAGCTGGGGCTTAGCCTTCAAGGGCGCGCCCTGGCCAGGTTGCGCGCCCTGCGCCGCTTCAACCTGCTGCGCCGCTTGCGCCTGGTCCGGTCCAGCCTGCTGCGTATTCGGCTGCGCTTCCTGCGCGCTGGGTGCTTGCTGCTTGGGGGAATCCATGGTGGCTGTTAGCATAAGCAGCCTTTTGGGCTGCCCACATGCTACCTGGGTATGAGTTTGTTATTTCGCATCCCAGTTGCTCATGGCAAAGGATGCAGCCAGATCGCCGTCGGCGTCATACACATCCACTTCGGAGCCATCGATTTCGATGGTGTTGGGGTTGGCATCGACGGTGTATTCGCCATAGCCTTCGCGGGTGGTTTTGCCTTCAAGCTCTAAAGCCTTGCCATTGAACCAACCGTGATACACCCTGGTGCCACCGCTTCTGCACACCGAAACATAATCGGTGCCATTCGTTGCAGCGTATTCGGGGTTGGAGCAGGCAGTTACGCCATTCATTAGCCTGCCCCAATCGCTTCCGCTTGGTTGGGTAGTAACCGTTTGCCTCACAGTGGTTCGGTCTGTCACCGTCACCGGCGGCTGCACTGTCTCTGTCACCGTGACCGGGGCTTGTTCTTCCACTGTGACCGTTGTTTGGGTGCTACTTGGGGCTTCGGCTACAGGGTCGGAATCATCGCGAGTGCTCAGCATCAGCGCCGCGAGCAGGCCCAGCAGCACCAGCGCGGCCACGCCTAGGCCGATCACCCAGCCGTTGCGCCGGGGTTGCGGTTGCGGTGCTTGTTGCCATTGGCTTGTCGACGTCTGCCACTGTTGATTGTCTTGCCACTGTGGTTGCTGGTGTTGGGGTCCCCACTGCGTCA
Organism: Corynebacterium pseudopelargi; assembly: GCF_003814005.1. Taxonomy (NCBI): domain Bacteria; kingdom Bacillati; phylum Actinomycetota; class Actinomycetes; order Mycobacteriales; family Corynebacteriaceae; genus Corynebacterium; species Corynebacterium pseudopelargi. Next base: position 2,059,647 of record NZ_CP033898.1, read on the forward strand.
TCTTGGTGCCTTCTTATCTTGTGAGTCCTTCGCCGGCGCACACATCGGCTTCGGGTTTTGTACGGCTTTAGGGCTTATACGGCGGGAATGGTGCTAAATCCCTCCGGGCCGCGCGGTTGCTCCTGGCGAGGTGTACGTAGCTCCGCGGGCGCTTCTTCCTGCGGCTGTGGTGTCTTGCTGCTGGTTGCCGGCTTTGAAGATTCGCCAGTAGATGCCCCAGCCGTTTGGGCTTGCGCATCGGCACTGCCAAGCGAATCCAGGTGCGGCTTGATTGCCTGCGCAATTTTTGTCAGCACGACTTGCCCGGATTCATAGGTGCCATCGGCGGGTTTGGTGGCAATGGCGATGGCGGTATCACCTACTAATCCGAATTGGCGCACCAAGTAGGCCCCACTGGTATCTGGACCCCAGCCGCCTTTATAGCGTGCGCCCTCGAAGGTGCCGAGGCCATAATCTTGGCCGGCCACCACTTCACCCATTGCCTCAAGTACCGGCGCTGCCCCATCAAGGGTGGGCAAGGCTGCGGCAAAGCTTGCCTGCTGCCCGGTAGAAAACATGGTCTGGCCAAAGGCACTGAACTGCGCGCGGGTTTTTTCTGCCGGTACATCTACTTCTACCCCGGCTTCAGCCAACACTGCCTCTACTGCGGCGGCTGCCTGTTCACCACCACCGAGGGCTTCCCACATCTGTGTGGCTGCACCATTATCGGACTGTGTAATGGCCAAATACATGGTGGGCTCAAGCGAGGGATCTTGGCGCAAGGCAGCAATGGATAGCGGCACCTTGATGGTGGACCATGCTTCTTGTTTTGGCGCTAGTGAACCAGCAAATTGCGGCTGCTGATCTACCCCACTGCTGATTGCTAAGGACACCCTAGAGCCGGTATCTGCTTCTACATCGGATACGGCATCGAGGATGGCTTGGGGCAGATCGGCTGAAACACCGGGATCTGGTGTGCTGCTTTCTGCTGTGGTGGTGGAGGTAACGGTGGAACGTTCGTCCTGTTGGACATCTTCGGGGAACATGCAGCCGGACAGCAGCAGCGCTGCCCCTCCAAGGGCAGCGGGTAGGCGAAGGTACTGCTTAGGCAATGTAGACATTGGCGTTATTACCTCCGGTGCAGTGCACGTATTGGCCGTTATCTGAGCATTCCATCTTGTAGGTTTGGCCGGTGACCGCAGAGTACACCTGCAAGGTGGGGCTGGTGTTTTTGGTGCTGCGGTATTCATCGCTAAAGGCCTTGGCCACGGCCATGGCGAAGACGTCGGAGGTAGGCCCAGACTTCCACACATTATCCAGGTTGCCGGATTGGCGCCCTGTTTTCGCGCCTTGGCTTACAGCCTCTACGGAGGAAGGAAGATTCGGCCTTGCTGGGCGCTGTTCCTTCTTCTTGCTGGTGGTGGTCTGGGTGGCATCCTCGCCATTTTCGGGTGCGACCGTGGTCACGACAGTCACGGGATCTTCATCTGCGCCTTGCACGTCATTGCTGTTGTTATTTTGCAAAACGTAATAGACCACGCCTGCTCCAGCTAACAGTACGATCACCGCGAGCAGCACTACTAACCAGGTTTTGGATCCGCCCTGCTGCTGGTACACCGGTGCAGCTTGCATGGGCTGTTGGTACTGGTTTTGGGGGTATTGCTGGGGTGGTTGCGAGTATGCCGGCGGCGCATAGGCAGTTTCTGGGAACTGCTGTTTCGGCGTTTCGGCCTGGGAGGCACCCTGCGGCGGGAACATGCTCGTTTCTGGGGTGTTTGCTTGCTCGCCCCAACCGCCGCCGGCGAAATCCTCGTCGGCGTATTCTGGCTGATCGTTCCACTCGTTTTTGTTCACAGACAGTTATTCTAAGCGCAGGGGTTAGCTTCCGGGGGCAGTCGCTGCGCTGAGAAGTAGCATGAGTAGCCATGAGTGATGAAGCCCTGCAGCCCTGCCCTGAGTGCCAAAGCGAGTACACCTATGAGATGCCGCCGCTGTTGGTGTGCCCCGAGTGCGCCCACGAGTGGCAGCCTGAGCAGGAGGTGGCAGAGCAACGCCCGGTGATCAAGGATGCCGTGGGCAATGAGCTTGTCGACGGCGACTCGGTCACCGTAGTCAAAACCTTGAAGGTCAAAGGCTCGCCCCAGGGCATTAAGGCAGGCACGAAGGTGCGCAATATTCGCCTGCTACCTGAGGCAAGCGATGGCCACGATATTGACTGCAAGATCGATGGTTTTGGTGCGATGAAGCTCAAATCCTCCGTCGTGCGCAAGGCCTAGCAGCAAGAAGAAAAGCTCCCGGTGTTCCAAGTGAAGGAACGTACCGGGAGCTTTGTGCTTGTCTAGCGCTTAGAGGTCGTATGCCTCATCGAGCGGCACAGACTTGCCCACGAACTCACCGAAGGTTTCATCGCCGTAGACGGATTCACCATAGGTGGGGATGGAGTAGGCGGCGTTGCGCGCAGCCTCGGTGGGCTTGACCGAGATGTTGCGGTAACGCGAGATGCCGGTACCGGCCGGGATCAGCTTACCGATGATCACGTTCTCCTTGAGGCCGATGAGCTTATCGGAGCGCTTATTAATAGCGGCATCGGTAAGCACACGGGTGGTCTCCTGGAAGGAGGCCGCGGAGAGCCAGGATTCGGTTGCCAGCGAGGCCTTGGTAATACCCATGATCTCGCTACGCAGCTCGGCGGGCTGTCCACCGGAAGCCAGTGCCTCGGCATTGGCTGCCTTGGCCTCGGAGAGATCCACCAGAGTACCGGGCAGGAACTCGGTGGAGCCCGACTCGATCACGGTGCCGCGACGCAGCATCTGGCGAATGATGATCTCGATGTGCTTGTCGTGGATGGCCACACCCTGGGCGCGGTACACATCCTGCACTTCGTCTACCAGGTGCTGTTCCACACCGCGGCGACCAAGCACCTCAAGCACGTCGTGAGGATCGGCAGGGCCGCGCAGGAGGCGGTCGCCAACCTCAACGTGATCGCCTTCGGCCAGCGTGCGTTCGATCATGGCACCCGGGTTGGATTCCATGGGCACGCGCACGGTGGCAAGACCCTGGCGCTTAGAGAGCTTCTCGTAGACCACATTGTCGGATCCATCGTCCGGGGTAATGGTCAAGGTGTAGAAGTTGCCCTCGTCTTCCAGGTGTACGGTGCCGGCCACCGAAGCGATCGGCGCGCGGTTCTTTGGTACACGAGCCTCGAAGAGCTCCTGCACACGCGGCAGACCACCGGTGATGTCGCCACCCACGCCACCTTGGTGGAAGGTACGCATGGTCAGCTGGGTACCGGGCTCACCAATGGACTGTGCAGCCACGATGCCTACGGCCTCGCCGATATCGACGAGCTGGCCGGTAGCCATGGATTTGCCGTAGCACTTGGCGCACACGCCGGTGGCGGTCTGGCAGGTCAGTACCGAACGCACCTTGATCTGCTCCACACCAGCGGCGATGATCTTCTCGATGGCAGCCTCGGTGAGGTTCTCACCAGCAGCAACGAGCACTTCGCCCTCGGAGTCCTTGATATCGGTGGCAGCCACGCGGCCAGCCACAGAGGTTTCAATCAAGGCGTTACCGGTGTAGGAAGTGACCTTGCCTTCGGCATTCTTCACGGCCTCGGCTACGGGCACGCGGATACCAAGGCGGGTACCGCAGTCTTCCTCGCGCACAATGACGTCCTGTGCGACGTCGACAAGCCTACGGGTGAGGTAGCCGGAGTCGGCGGTACGAAGCGCGGTATCGGCCAGGCCCTTACGCGAACCGTGGGAGTTGTTGAAGTACTCCAGCACCGAAAGACCTTCGCGGAAGGAGGTCTTGATCGGGCGGGTGATGTAGTCACCCTTGGAGTTCACAACCATGCCCTTCATGCCGGCCAGGGTCCAGATCTGACGCATGTTACCGGCAGCACCGGACTTCACGATCATCGGGATCGGGTTGTCGTCGGGGTACAGATCCTCGACGGCCTGACCAACTTCGTCGGTGGCATCCTTCCACAGCTCCACCAGGCGGTCGTAACGCTCGCGCTCGGTCAGCGCACCCTGCTCCCAGTACTTGCGCTCGATCTTGCGGGCCTCGGCCTCGTAGTTTTCGAGCATCTCGTCCTTGTTGGGAAGCACGAGCACGTCGGACATGGCGATGGTGACACCGGAACGGGTTGCCCAGTAGAAGCCGGCATCCTTCATCTTGTCCATGGTCTGAGCCACGGTGATCATGGGGTACTTGGCAGCGAGATCATTAATCACATCGCCAAGCATGATCTTGTCGGAGCCGCCGCCCTTACGCACCATGACGCCTTCAAGGTAGGGGTAGTTCCACGGCAGCAACTCGTTGAACATGACACGACCCAAGGTGGTGTCTGCCAACCAGGTCTGACCCTGTTGCCAGCCATCGGGGAACTGCTCGGCCTCGATATCTGCCGGCGGACGCAGGTGAGAAATACGCACCTTGATCTTGGCCTGCAGGCCAAGCACGCCGCGGTCGCGCGCCATGATTGCCTCAGCATAGGAGGAGTACACGCCCTGCGCGGGGTGATCCTCGGTAGCAGGCTTGTAGGCACCTTCGCCACCGAGCTCGCCTTCGGCCTTATCCATGGTGAGGAAGTACAGGCCGGTCACCATATCCAGACGCGGCATAGCCAAGGGCTTACCCGAGGCAGGCGAAAGGATGTTGTTGGAGGCAAGCATGAGGATGCGGGCCTCTGCCTGTGCCTCTGCCGAAAGCGGCAGGTGCACAGCCATCTGGTCGCCGTCGAAGTCGGCGTTGAAGGCTTCGCAGGCAAGCGGGTGTAGCTGGATGGCTTTACCTTCCACCAGCTTCGGCTCGAAGGCCTGGATACCCAGGCGGTGCAGGGTAGGTGCACGGTTGAGCATCACGGGGTGCTCTGCAATGGCCTCTTCCAGCACGTCCCACACCTCGGGGCGCTGGCGTTCCACCATGCGCTTTGCGGAGCGGATGTTCTGGGCGAAGTCATTTTCCACCAGACGCTTCATCACGAAGGGCTTGAACAGCTCCAACGCCATGAGCTTGGGCAGACCACACTCGTGCAGCTTGAGCTGCGGGCCGACGATAATCACCGAACGGCCGGAGTAATCCACACGCTTACCCAGCAGGTTCTGACGGAAACGGCCAGCCTTGCCCTTGAGCAGGTCGCTCAAAGACTTCAGCGGGCGGTTGCCCGGACCAGACACGGGGCGGCCACGACGGCCGTTATCGAAGAGCGCGTCCACAGATTCCTGCAGCATGCGCTTTTCGTTGTTCACGATGATCTCAGGGGCACCGAGATCGATCATGCGCTTGAGGCGGTTGTTGCGGTTGATCACGCGACGGTAGAGGTCGTTCAGGTCCGAGGTGGCAAAACGGCCACCGTCGAGCTGCACCATGGGGCGAAGCTCCGGCGGGATCACTGGGATGCAGTCGAGCACCATGCCAGCCGGGTCGTTACCCGAACGCTGGAATGCGGCCACAACCTTCAGGCGCTTGAGCGCGCGCATCTTCTTCTGGCCCTTGCCATTGTTGATGATCTCGCGCAGCTCCTCGGCCTCGGCGTCGAGGTCGAAGTTGCGGATCAGGGTCTGAATGGCCTCAGCACCCATGCCGCCGGTGAAGTAATCCTCGTAGCGGTCGATGAGCTCTTCGTAGATGGACTCATCGATGATCATCTGCTTCGGGGCAAGCTTGACAAAGGTCTGCCAGATTTCCTCGAGGCGGTCGATCTCACGCTCGGCACGCTCGCGGATGTGCTGCATTTCCTTATCGGCTGCATTTTGCACCTTGCGGCGCGCATCAGCCTTTGCACCTGCGGCCTCAAGCTCTGCGAGGTCTTCCTCAAGCTTTTGGGCACGCTCTGCAATATCGGATTCTGCATCGGCCTCAACGTCCTTCTTTTCTAGAAGCATCTCAGCTTCCAGGGTGGACAGGTCGTTGTGGCGAGCTTCCTCATCAACGCTGGTGATGATGTTCGCAGCGAAGTAGATGATGCGCTCAAGATCCTTAGGAGCAAGGTCAAGCAGGTAGCCCAGGCGAGAAGGCACGCCCTTGAAGTACCAGATGTGGGTCACGGGCGCGGCCAGCTCAATGTGGCCCATGCGCTCACGACGCACCTTGGACTTGGTCACCTCAACGCCGCAGCGTTCACAGATGATGCCCTTGTAGCGCACGCGCTTGTACTTACCGCAGGCACACTCCCAGTCGCGGGTGGGGCCGAAAATACGCTCACAGAACAAGCCGTCCTTCTCAGGCTTGAGCGTGCGGTAGTTAATGGTCTCCGGCTTCTTAACCTCACCTTTGGACCAACGGCGGATGTCGTCGGCGGTGGCCAGGCCGATGCGGAGTTCGTCGAAGAAGTTGACGTCGAGCACGTAACTCCCTTTCCCCCTAATGCTTAGGGGCTCGTTAAAAACTATTTGCTTTCTTTGAATGTCCGCCTGCAGGGAGCTTTTCGACGCTCATGTGCGCCTTGAAAAGCCGTCCCCTACAGACCTGGCGTTATGCGGTGTCGGCGTCCGAACGCTCGTCGCGAGACAGGTTGATGCCAAGGGAGGCACCAGCCTGGTCGAAGTCGTCCTCGTCGGAGCCCGACAGTTCCATCGGGGTGCCGTCTGCGGAAAGCACTTCCACGTTCAAGCACAGCGACTGCAGCTCCTTGAGCAACACCTTGAAGGATTCGGGGATACCCGGATCCGGGATGTTCTCGCCCTTGACGATCGCCTCGTAGACCTTCACACGGCCAACCACGTCATCCGACTTGATGGTCAGCAGCTCCTGCAGGGTGTAGGCAGCGCCGTATGCCTGCATTGCCCACACCTCCATCTCGCCGAAGCGCTGGCCACCGAACTGAGCCTTACCACCCAGCGGCTGCTGGGTAATCATGGAGTACGGGCCGGTGGAACGTGCGTGGATCTTCTCGTCCACCAGGTGGTGGAGCTTGAGGATGTACATGTAGCCAACCGAAACCGGGTACGGGAAAGGCTCGCCGGAGCGGCCGTCGAAAAGCTGCGCCTTACCGTCGGCATCAACCATGACGTCGCCGTCGCGGTTGGGGCGCGAGTTGGCAAGAAGGCCAGCCAGCTCATCATTGGATGCACCGTCGAATACCGGGGTGGAGGTCAGCGAACCAGCAGGAACGCTGTAGAGCTCCTCGGGCAGCATCTTCATCAGCTCGGCGTTGGCGGGATCATCGGTGTCGATTTCCCAACCAGCGGCAGCCAGCCAACCAAGGTGCACTTCCAGCACCTGGCCGATGTTCATACGACGCGGCACACCGTGGGTGTTCAAGATGATGTCGACAGGGGTGCCATCGGGCATGAAGGGCATATCCTCGGCAGGCAGAATCTTGCCCACAACACCCTTGTTGCCGTGGCGGCCAGCGAGCTTATCGCCGTCCTGGATCTTGCGCTTTTGAGCCACATAGACGCGGATCATCTCGTTCACGCCGGGGGCGAGATCGTCGTCGTCCTCGCGGGAGAAGCGACGCACGCCGATCACCTTGCCGGTTTCGCCGTGAGGCACCTTCATGGAGGTATCGCGAACCTCGCGGGCCTTCTCGCCGAAGATGGCGCGCAGCAGGCGCTCTTCAGGGGTCAGCTCAGTTTCACCCTTCGGGGTGACCTTACCCACCAGGATGTCGCCGTCACGCACGTCAGCACCGATGCGCACGATACCGCGCTCATCGAGGTCCTTGAGCACGTCTTCGGAAACATTCGGCAGCTCACGGGTGATTTCCTCGGCACCGAGCTTGGTGTCGCGGGCATCGATCTCGTGCTCTTCGATGTGGATGGAGGTGAGCACATCTTCTTCAACCAGGCGCTGGTTCAAGATGATGGCGTCCTCGTAGTTGTGGCCTTCCCAAGGCATGAATGCCACGAGCAGGTTGCGGCCAAGCGCCATCTCACCGTTGTGGGTGCCGGGGCCATCGGCAATAACCTGGCCGGCCTCGACACGGTCGCCGATGCTTACCAGCGGCTTCTGGTTGTAGCTGGTGCCCTGGTTGGTGCGCTCGAACTTACGCAGACGGTAGGTATCGCGGATGCCCTCATCGTCCATGATGGTGATGAAGTCTGCAGAGACGTTCTCAACAGCACCGGACTTCTTGCTAATCAGCAGATCGCCGGCGTCGTAGGCGGCACGCAGCTCCATGCCGGTACCAACCAGCGGAGCCTCGGAACGCACCAGCGGCACAGCCTGACGCTGCATGTTCGCACCCATGAGGGCACGGTTTGCATCGTCGTGCTCCAGGAAGGGAATCATGGCGGTTGCCACGGAGACCATCTGGCGAGGCGAAACGTCCATGTAGTCGATGGCGTCGCCGGAAACGACCTGGATATCGCCGTTCTTCACGCGCACGGTGACGCGCTCTTCGAGGATCTTGCCGTCCTTATCAAAAGGAGTGTTGGCCTGCGCCACCACATAGCGGTCTTCCTCATCAGCGGTGAGGTAATCAACCTGATCGGTGACAACACCGTCGACCACCTTGCGGTAAGGGGTCTCGATGAAGCCGAAGGCGTTGACGCGGGCATAGGAAGCCAGCGAGCCGATCAGACCAATGTTCGGGCCTTCGGGAGTCTCAATCGGGCACATACGGCCGTAGTGCGAGGGGTGCACGTCGCGCACCTCGATGCCGGCGCGCTCACGAGACAGGCCGCCGGGGCCAAGCGCAGACAAACGACGCTTGTGGGTCAGACCAGACAGGGAGTTGTTCTGGTCCATGAACTGCGAGAGCTGGGAGGTGCCGAAGAACTCGCGGATTGCAGCCGAAACGGGACGCACGTTGATCAGCGAGGTAGGCGTGATCGATTCTGCGTCTTGGGTGGTCATGCGCTCACGCACGACGCGCTCCATGCGGGAAAGACCAACGCGAACCTGGTTTTGGATCAACTCACCCACGGTGCGCAGACGACGGTTACCAAAGTGGTCGATATCGTCGGTTTCCACGGGGATGACGATGCCCTCAGGCGAGGTCATGCTGGTTTCACCTGCGTGCAGGCGCACCAGGTATTCGATGGTGGTAGCGATGTCTTCTTCCGTAAGAGTCATCAGACCCTCGTTATCGCCACCAAGACCGAGCTTGCGGTTGACCTTGTAGCGGCCCACCTTGGCTAGGTCATAGCGCTTTGCACGGAAGAAGGAATTATCCAGCAGCGATTGAGCCAGATCGCGGGTCGGCTGCTCGCCTGGACGCTGCTTGCGGTAGATCTCCAGCAGCGCTTCATCGGTGCTAGCAACGTTGTCTGCCTCAAGGGTAGACATCATGATCTCGGAGAAGCCGAAGCGCTCCTTGATCTGCTCGGTGGTCCAACCCAGAGCCTTCAACAGCACGGTGACAGGCTGGCGACGCTTGCGGTCGATGCGAACGCCAACGGTATCGCGCTTGTCCACGTCGAACTCGAGCCACGCACCGCGGGAAGGAATCACCTTCACGGAGTGCAGGGGACGCTCGGTGGACTTATCGATGGTCTGGTCGAAGTACACACCAGGGGAACGAACAAGCTGCGACACCACAACACGCTCGGTGCCGTTGACGATGAACGTGCCCTTGTCGGTCATCATCGGGAAATCGCCGATGAACACCGTCTGAGACTTGATCTCTTGGGTGTCGTTGTTAATGAACTCCGCCGTGACGTAGAGAGGCGCGGAGTAGTTGATGTCTTTATCTTTAGCCTCGTCGATGGTGTTTTTCATGTCCTCGAAGCGTGGCTCCGAGAGCGACAAAGACATATTGCCGGAGTAATCCTGAATAGGAGAAAGCTCCTCTAGGATGTCCTCCAACCCGCTGGTTACGCGGGCATCAGGGCCCAACTCCTCCTGCTTCTTGGCGCGCCACTCAGGCGTACCAATCAGCCATGCAAAGGAATCGAGCTGAATATCGAGAAGTCCCGGGACCTCGATAGGTTCGGTAATTTTTGCGAACGAATAACGTTCGGGAGCCCCAGGGATGTCGGCCTTGGTCTGGCGGGAGACTGCCAAGATGGGTCCTTCCAGCACCTCGCGCGGATGATGGCCCCGCAATATTGACCACCAAAACCGCTGGTAAATGAGCATTTCGGTCTGCTAAGGAATCATCGTGCACAGATAGCACGGAATGACCTTGTCAAGTTGTCGTTTTCCTCGAACTTGAACAAGGCCAGAGCTTCTATCCAACACGGATTCCAGCGCAACGGTTTAGCTTATACCCCCAAAGCCAAAGCGTCAACTACTTTTTTGGTTGCTCCCCCGCCGGTCTGCTAGGGGGAAGGTTGAGATCCTCAGCAGCAGCGGATGCATCTTTGAGGGGAATATACATGGTCGAATCCTGGTCTAGGGTAGCCGCCCCTTGCGGCGTGTCGCTAGCAGTGGATCCAGCATCGTCGCCACCGCCTGCTTCCGGCTGAGGCTTGTTCTGCTTATTGCCAGTACCGAAGGCGCCGAAAAGCCCAATGAGCGTCAACAACCCACCCAGGCCTGCAATACCCCAGCAGATATAGCGCCAGATATGCCAATCGGGGAACTGGTCCGTTTCTGCAAGCAGCTCCTCGGCCTGCTGCTCATTCAAGCTGCCATTAAACAACATGCCCACAGCCACCCGCTCGCCGGTATTGGTGGCGTAGTAATCGTCGATATGCTCCTCTAAGCCCACAACAAGCCCCGTGGCCTGATCCACGAGAAACTCGCGGGTACCGGAGTGATAGAGATAGGCGGTGATCTGCTTATCATCGCGAGGAACCGAGACGGTGTTTTGCACCGCGGCATAATTCAAGGCCACGTTTTTGGGCTCAATACGCTGCACATAGCGATACAGCGTTCTGCCATCGCGCTGCTCTTCTTGGCTAAATTCTGCCGGCAGAGCCTCACGCAGCAGCGGATCAAATACCTGGTAGGTGCTTTGCTGCGCATCGGCGGGGAACTTCATCCACACGCCTTCGGCCTGCACCTCACGCGGGGGATTGCCAAGCTGATCCGTAACCGTCATCGGGCCGGTGATCTCACCTGTGACGCGGTCGATCGTTACTGACCACACGCTTGCGGTAATAAGCCTATCCACCTCGTCTTGCATGCTATCGCGCATATTGGTCACACCAACTTGCAAGGTGGCATGCTCTTCGTCTGCTGCCGGGAAGATCTCGAAGTGGGTTTGGCGAGTCACCGGTGCAGTGACTTCCACATCTTTGCCAATGACTCGGCTCTGAGCCGCTTCGTCTCGCAGCGTATAGGTGCTGTGCTTGAGATCCATGGGCAACTGCACGCCCTTATCAAGCAGCACGGGGGCCAGCACACCGACCACGACAAGGAACAGGCCGATGCCGATGGCGAGCGCCGACTGAATGCGAGACTTTGGCAGCATGAGGTCTGATCCTACTATTGAGCCGGGTTGATCTTATTGCGGTACACCAACATAGCGGAGAAATCCTCATCTCCCCTACCCTGCTCCTGCTGGCCTTCCAGGCTCTCAAGGGCAGCGGCGGTAGCCGGCAGCACAGTATTGGCGCTGCGCAACATCAAGCCCACATCTTTAGCAATGGCATCCACGGTGAAATCACCCGGGCAGGTTTCACGCTCGCCGAGGACAAACGGCGCCTTCATGTTCTTTAAAAAGGCCAAACCAGTAGAGTCCAGCATCTCCAGAGCCTCTTGAGCATCCACATCATTAGAAGCCGCAAGCTGCAATGCCTCCAGCACGCCCTGAGCGCTGACAGCCAGGGCAAGGTTGGCCATAAGTTTGCCGGTTGCAGCCTTGGCCGCGGAGTCCACCACTTTGAGGCGCTCAGGATTGGCAGCGGCCCACGGAGCCACAACTTTGGCCACCAGCTCACGAGCTTGGGCGTCGGCGCCGCCAACGTAGACGCCCAGCTTGCCCTCACGAGCAGGGCCAAGTGAGCCAACCACGGGAGTTGCCACGTAAGTGGGAACGGCCTCTGCAAAATCGGAAGTATCTGCTGGGGATACGGTGGTGGCGTCCGCCCAGGGCACCCCATCGGGAATTAGGTTGGCATCGAGCACAACTTCCTTGATCTGCGGCGGGCCGAAAAGGCAGGTCCCCACCAGATCAGCACCACTTACTGCCTCTGCGGGAGAGTTGGCGAGGGTCGCGCCGGCGTCGACAAGCTTCTGTGCCTTCGCAGCGGTGCGATTCCACACCGTCACCTCATGATCTTCCAGCAAATGCAGGGCGAGCTCGGTGCCCATACGTCCAGTTCCAAGCCATGCGATCTTCATGTGCCCCATCATGCCAAAGCACAAGGCCAATGCGCCGAAATACTGACACCGCAGCCCCCACTGTGATCGGTGGAGGCTGCGGTGTCGCCGGCGGAGTTGGCACTAGTGAGCGTCGGTAGTGGCGTCGTGTAATTGGAAGTTGCTGGGCACATCCAAGCCGTGTTCTTCGGCGTGGTGGATCTGCTCACGCAGGGCGGTCATCCACGGCGGGTTGCCTTCGCGGGAGCGTGCTTCCATGCGCTGCCAGGCATCGGTGTGCGCATCTTCCTCGCGCATTTGCGCAGCCTGCTCGCGCGCCTCAGCTTCCAGCTTCTTGGCTTCCTCAGACCAATCCAGCTCGGCCCATCGGGTGCCGCTGATCATAAAACGCGTATCTTCTTCACCCACGATCAAAGAGAGCCCGGCCAGTGACTTTAGCGGTGCTTCGGGGTTCATCATTTCTAAGATCTCGAATAACGCGGTGGCGATTTGTTGGCGATAGCTTGAGCTCATACCGCCATTGGCAAAGATGAAGTCGGTCATCTTGCGCATCTCATCGCCGTTTTTGGGGATGATGCGCTCTTCTGCGCCCATCACGTAGAGGATGTACGCCCAGTACATGGCCACATCGTCCCATTCCTGCCCGGAGTGTGGGCGGCCGAAGAATTCATCTAAGGCCAGCGGCAGCAGGGCGAACCACCCTTCTCCAGACACCAGGAAGCTTGATCCGATGGGGCGGCCGAACTCATTAAAGTGCTCCGGACCCCAGAGCTTTTCTAGGTAGCGATTTGCCTGTGCGTGCGCGAGGCGGACACGAACGGCAGATTTAAAGCCCTCGCTATAACGGTCGAATACGCCGTGGAGTCCGGTATTGACAAAGAACTCGCTGGTTTCCATCGCGCGCTGTAGTGGGCGCAGCTCAAACATCTGGGTTTCGCCGGTAGCGGCGGAGGTTCGATCCTCCATGGTGGTGGCCCAGTAGCCGAAGGCGAAGGTGAGAAACTCTGAGGTTTCGGTGGTGTTGCAGTAGGCCACGCGCCCGCGTTCTGCGGCCTCCAAGTCGATCCACTCAGGAATATGGTCGAGCTGTTCAAAGAGTGCAACGAGCTCGGGCTCGGGGTTTTCTACCTTGTCAATGCCCTGCTCTAAGGCCAACTCGAAATCGGCGCGAGCTTGCTTGGATCCCACACGCTTGAACATCTCGGCCACGGCGGCGCCTAGCTCGTCGGTTTGCCACATGTGGTCGTCGAGCAGGCGAGTTTGTGCCGTGTCGTAGCTCCAGTCATCGCGCACATGGTGCCACTTATCAAAGAGGTTGTGGCGCACAGTACTCCAAGAGGGTCGTTCGGTGCGGCGTCGTGGCGAAGGGCGAAGCGGCATTCCGTCGCGGTAGAAGTAGCGGAAGTCCTCGTAGGGATTCTCAGAGCGGGGAAGCGTTGGCAGCTCGTTGATCGCGTTCATGGTGGTTCCTTACAGGCATTCGGGGCGGTGCAGTTATCGGAAGAAAACAAGCCGGGTGGTGCTTGTGTAGGAAATTCACAGAACACCAAGTGTGCTCGGTGTCACTTGCGACTATAACGCCGGTCACATTGCGCTTCAAGTGATGCACAATATATCCACCCCGAGCTGTGCAGCAAGCACAAGGAACCCACCGCGCCTGCAAGAACGCATTAACGAGGAAGAAGGAGATCAGGAAAGCCCGAAAGCCATCAGCTCAAGGGCAGATCCACAACAAAATCAGAAATATGAGCGAAGTCTTGCTCATGACAACTCCACACCACGCTCGGCAGCCCCTCATGCAGCGCAGCAAGGCCACGTTCGCGTAAGTGCTCATGCCACTTTCCTTGAACAAAGCGCTGCATCAACACCGCAAGCTGCTCAATGCCGGCAGTATCAAGGCCCACGGTAGGTTCGTCCAGAAAAATCGCGCCCGGGCCACGGACGATGGCACACGCAAATGCCAATAAGCGTCGCTGAGAGCTCGGCAGATCAAGGGGGTGCAACTGGGCAACCTCCTCTAAACCGCACCAAGCAAGTGCAGCCTCGGCATGGGCTTGATCGCTACCCAAAGACACCTCCCGCAATGCGCTGGGCTGCGAAAAGGCTTGGTCCATCGCCGTTGGCACCCAGCCAATGGTTGGAGCCTGCACCTGGCCTTGGTGCGGAATCAGCCCTGCTGCTGCGAGCATGAGCGTGGTTTTACCGCAACCATTTGCGCCTCGAAGGTGCGTGATAGCCCCTGCCGGAAAGCGCAGGCTCACAGGGCCTAAGGCAAAGGTAGGTGCAGCACCGCGCTCAGCCTTAGGCCCAGCACCGCGTCCTGGCTTAGACCCAGCACCGCGCCAGCCACTGCGCCCACCACCGCGCCCAGCCTTGCGCTCCCCGCGGTGCACAATCACCTCGTTTAAGACAACGTCATTGTCTTGCGCCGCAGCCTCTACGCCTTGTTCCAGCGGCAGGTATGAACCCTGTTGCAGTTGCGGCCGCGGTGGCTGCATCGGGTGCAGCACACCTTCGCGGTATTCAAAGCTTTCGGCATCATCGGCCAGCACGGTCCAGCGGCGATCGCAGATGCTCACCTCACCATCAAAGCCGTTTATCACCTGCGCGAGTGTTGCTTGCGCTGCGGTATCGCAGCCATCGAGGGGGCAATCTAATACCAGGCCAGACGGCTGCACGAGTAAGGCGCTGGCGATGGCCACTCTGCGGGTTTGGCCGGTAGAAAGGCTCGCTGGGTCTCGTTGGAGCAGCGGTGTAAGCCCCCATTGCTCGGCAGCCTTGGCAATGCGTGCAAACATCTCATCGCGCGGCACTGCCAATTGCTCCATGCCAAAGGCCAGCTCTTGTTCAACGGTGGCTCTCAGCAGGCTGATGTGTGCCGCTGCATCATTGCCAACCCACGCCGCCCCCGTGTGTTCTGCCATCTCCCAGGCGTATTGACTCAAGCCGCTGCCAGAGGCACCCCAGATATATCGGCGTGAGTGCTGTCCTTGCTGCTCTTGCATCAGATCACCACCGCGATGCAGACCAAGGCAGTAATGAGTACACAAAGCCATCTTAAGACCTGCTCGGCGGTGCGGTCAGCTACTGGGTAGAGCACGGTGCGTGGTCCTGGCCTGGCAATGCCGGTGCGTTGGAGGGGTCTGCTGCGCACTGCGGCGTCGGTGACCATGCCCACGATGAGGGGCAAGAGCACGTTATTCCACGAGAACTTGCGCACCTTCATGCCTCGCGAGCGTTGAATCTCTTCAATGGTGCTCAGGCGCTGCTGGGCTAGTTGGGTCATTCGGCTAATGGAGCCCAGGATAAAAACCACCGGTGCGGGCACTTTGGTGCTCATGGCGCGAAGCATCTCGTCGGCGTCGATAAAGCTAAAAAAGAGCAGCCCTGAGCCTAGGATCGCGGCGAAGCGGAGGCTGAGTTCTGCTGCCGATTGCCATTGGCCAAACAGGCCATACATCAAGCTAAAGGAGGCCACTGCTGGAAGCCCGAGTGCTGCGGTGGCAAGCAGCACTGCCTTGCGCCTAGCCAGCAGGCCTACAACGATCACTCCGGCAAGCCCAATGGCGGATGCCACCACATTGTTTAAGGCGCTGAGCAGCACCATGGAGCATCCGGCGAAGGTAAGCAGCGTAAATGGGTGCAGACGCACGGCAGGCAAACCTAGGGGCACTAGGCGGGATTGGTGTTGGTTGCTACGGCTTTTGGTGCGGCATCCTTGGGGCGGAATTCTCGCATGGTGCGCTTGGGCAGGGCAGCCACGATCAGCAGCACCAGGCTAAACACGATCACCTTGTCAATGGGATCAGAGCTCAACGACTGCGCATACACCGCAGACATGGGCGAAAGTCCGAGCTGGCGGTAGAAGCTCACCAGCAGCCCGGTGCCGGTGCCGGCGGTGCCACCAAAGATGAAGGAGGCGATGGGTGCTGCCATGAGCGCGGAAAGCAGACCAACGAATGCGCCCCAGATCGGCACGAGCCAGCGGCGGGTAACCCAGGGAGCCAGACCTGCGAGCAGGCCGATCATGGCGTAGTCGGCGGCGAAGGGCACCACGGTGGGATTAAAAGTACCCCACACCAGGGCCGAGAGCGCACCGGTAGCCATGCCTGCGCGCGGGCCGCAGAGTGCTGCCACCAGTACCGTTCCGATGGAGTCAAGGTAGAGCGGAATGGGCAGCGGGTTGGTGCCCACGATCTGCCCGAGCACAATATTGAGCACCAGTGCCACGGGGATCAGTGCGAGTGCACGGGGGTGTAGCACGGGGATGACGGCCACAAGGGCAACGATGGCTCCGAGGCTAAATCCAAGCAGTGCCACTACGGCTCCGGGGCCTTGGGCCAGAGAATCCCATTGATCTTCGGGGTGCATGAGCACCAGGATCAGCCAGGTGAGCGCCATGATGGCAAGTGCTACACCGGTGAGGATATAACTGCGACGATTCGAGATTTCAGACATAGATAACCTTTGCGTTAGCTCCGATGATGGGCTTGCAGCCACTGGGCTTGGGTCAGGTTGGCTCTATGTCACCTCGAGCTCAACACTTGGGCATTCAACCACGTTGGGCCTTGGGCTTTCCACATGGGTGCCCCCAAAAAGCTTTTCGACGCCCCGCGTACACCTCCACAACGCACTCTCGGGATAGTTGCTGCCTACGTGCCAAGCAGCGCGCACACCCGGCGAAATTCTTCTAGTACCGATGCTTTTTCCAGGCTGCTTACAACGTCCACATCATCGCCGTGCCCGCGTATGACGGCTCCACGATCCTCCGGGTCCATGCTGAGCTTGCAGGTGGTGGTGGAATAGGAGACGGTGTCGCAGGCAATCATGGCCGCTGCCAGGTCGTGGACTTGGGCAAGATAGCCTTCGCCCATTGCCTGGTGGAATTCAAAGTAAAAACGCAGTGCCTCGGCTACTACTTGGTGCGGCTTGGGCGGCAAGGCTAGCAGGTCTAGTTCTTCTGCCGTGATGGTGATCTGCTCGCTGATCTGCAGGCTCAGCAGCGTGGGATTTAGGCTCAGTAGCGCTTGGGCTGCATCAGCATCGGACCAAAAATTCCATTCGGCATGTTCGGTGGTGTTGCCGGGATAGTCCACTGCCCCACCCATGACGGTGATATGGGAGAAAGCGCGGGCAAGATCCATATTCTTAGCGGCAAGCGTGCAAGGCCCGCTGATCAGCAGCCGGCACTGGGGGTAGGTGTCAAGTACCTGCTTCCACAGTTTGGGGGCGTCGTTCATAATGCCCGGGGCCAGTGGGCTTGGTTCTTCCAAGGCCTGCATTACTTGAGCATTCGGCACTACTCCTGCTGTAACGCTGAGGTTTTGGGCGTGCTCATTGCCGGGGGCTAAGACGTAGCCAAGACCTGCCGGGCCGTGAGTTTCTGGGGTGATCGTTAGCGCCACATTCAGCGGTGCTTGGGCTCCGAGCGCTACTGGTACATCCTCGCATTGCATCAGGTTGAGGATGTAGCGGGTGTTATTGGCCGCCATGGTGGCGGTGGTATTCCCTGCGTTTGCGCTTACCCCGGCAAGGGTGATTGCTCCTGTACGGTGCAGGGCGCAAAGGTAGATCAACGCGAGCATGTCGTCGATGCCGGTATCGACGTCGGCCAGGATCGCTGGAGGCGTGGGATGGGGTGTCATGCGCTTGATTGTGAAAGCGTGAGCGTCGAGAAGCAAAAAATCCCCCACCAGCGTGATGCCGGTTGGGGGATTTGAAGTGAATATCCGAGGGGATATTACTTGAGGGTAACCTTAGCGCCAGCCTCTTCGAGCTTGGTCTTGGCAGCCTCAGCGTCGTCCTTGTTAGCGCCCTCGAGGATAGCCTTAGGAGCGGACTCAACGAGCTCCTTAGCTTCCTTCAGACCCAGGCCGGAAACGATCTCGCGAACAGCCTTGATCACGCCGATCTTCTTGGCGCCGGCGTCCTCGAGCACAACGTCGAACTCGTCCTTCTCTTCAGCGGCAGGAGCGTCGCCACCTGCAGCGCCAGCGGCAGCAACAGCAACCGGAGCAGCAGCGGTAACTTCGAAGACCTCTTCGAATTCCTTAACGAACTCGGAGAGCTCGATCAGGGTCATCTCCTTGAAAGCTTCAATGAGCTCGTCCTTGGTGAGCTTAGCCATGGTGGTATTCCTTTCTTAAGGCGGATGCTCGTCCGCAGGTTCGCATCCAAAGTGTTATGTGTAAAACGTGTGTTGCCCGCTTGGGGGCAAGGCTTACGCTTCCTTCTTCTCCTGCAGCGCAACTGCGAGGCGCGCAACCTGAGAAGCGGGGGCGTTGAATAGGCCTGCAGCCTTTGCCAAGTTGCCCTTCATGGCGCCAGCCAGCTTTGCGAGGGTGGTCTCGCGGTTGTCCAGCTCGGCGATGGCTTCAACCTGAGCAGCGCTCAGGGCGTTGCCGTCCATGTAGCCACCCTTGACTACGAATGCCTTGTTGTCAGAAGCGAACTTCTTCATCGCCTTCGCAGCGTCCACAGCTTCGCCCTTAACAAAGGCAACAGCGGTGGGGCCTACGAGGAGGTCATCAAGGCCCTCGATGCCAGCTTCCTTAGCGGCAAGCTTGACCAGGGTGTTCTTGGCGACGGAGTACTGGACATCTGCACCCAGTGCACGACGCAGTTCGGTGGTCTGAGCCACGGACAGGCCGCGGTACTCGGTGAGCACGACGGAGTCAGCCTCTGCAAAGCGGTTCTTCAGCTCAGCGAGGGACTGCTCGTTCTTCGGGTTTGCCATTACTTCGCCTCCTTCCTCATGTACGTATAGATCGTGTTCTGATCCGCCGGGGCTTCTGCTCGCCTGAAAGCGCTAGCGCTTGAGACAAAACAAAAACCCCGTGCAAGAGCACAGGGCACGTTGTTCTCCTTGGAAGGAGTAAAACGCTTCAGTGTCTCCTGCGTGGGCTGATCCAATTGCTTGGATTCCTTCGAGCCAATCATTGGCTAACCGACGGTCTTCGGTGAAACTTGAGCGGGGACCAAGCGGTCCGTTTCAAACTTCGACTTGCGAGGCTACAGCACACACGCACTACAGCGCAAATTCCGGCTGAAACAGGGCTCCTGCTTGGCCCCCGAGGGGATTATTCTTCAGTCTTGCCTGCGATAAACGCTTCGAGTTCGGCACGAGCGGTGTCGTCGCCAAGCTGGGTAGGCGGAGACTTCATCAGATAGGAAGAAGCAGACTCCACCGGCCCGCCAATGCCACGGTCAAGGGCGATTTTTGCGGCACGGATGGCGTCGATGATGATGCCGGCGGAGTTCGGCGAATCCCACACCTCCAGCTTGTACTCCAGGTTCAGCGGCACATCGCCGAAGGCAGTGCCCTCAAGGCGCACATAGGCCCACTTGCGGTCATCCAACCACTCCACATAGTCGGAAGGGCCGATATGCACGTTGCGGTCTTCGATCTTGCCGGCCAAAGGCCCGGAGTGC
Organism: Corynebacterium pseudopelargi; assembly: GCF_003814005.1. NCBI lineage: Bacteria > Bacillati > Actinomycetota > Actinomycetes > Mycobacteriales > Corynebacteriaceae > Corynebacterium > Corynebacterium pseudopelargi. The sequence goes on from NZ_CP033898.1 coordinate 2,079,222, forward strand.
AGATTCGAGGTCACCGATTGGGTCTTGGAGATCTTCTTCGATTCCAGGCGCTCGCGTTCAAGCATGTTTTTAAAGTCCATGTTGCCGCCGACGTTGAGCTGCATGGTGCGCTCAAGTCGAACACCGCGGTCCTCGAAGAGCTTGGCCAGCACGCGGTGGCTAATGGTGGCACCCACCTGGCTTTTAATATCGTCACCGACGATCGGCACACCGGCTGCACGGAACTTCTCAGCCCACTCAGGATCAGAGGCGATAAAGACCGGCAGGGCGTTGACAAAGGCGCAGCCAGCATCAATCGCGCACTGGGCGTAGAACTTGTCTGCTTCCTCAGAGCCCACCGGCAGGTAGCTCACCAGCACATCTACCTCGGCGTCCTTGAGAGCCTGCACTACATCGACCGGCTCAGCATCGGATTCCTCGATGGTTTGCTGATAGTAACGGCCCAAGCCATCCAGGGTGTGTCCACGCTGGACCTTCACTCCCGTCTCAGGCACATCGCAGATCTTGATGGTGCAGTTCTGGCCGCTCTGGATCGCCTCGGAAACGTCCTTGCCTACCTTGTCTGCATCCACATCGAAGGCTGCCACCACGTTGAGATCACCAACGTGATAATCGCCGAATTGGACGTGCATGAGTCCAGGAACTTCAGATGCCGGGTCTGCATCACGGTAGTAATGGATCCCCTGAATCAGGGAGGTTGCACAGTTACCTAGGCCTGCAATAGCCACATTGATTTTTGCCATGCCCACGAGACTAACCCCTCCAAGCTGCCTAAAACATGCAGCTCAAGGGCTTAACCGATTCAGATTTAACACTGAACCGATCAAGTATTCCCCTATTCGGGGGCGAGCTTTTCGACGCCCCCGCGATTCAAGCAACACACATGAAGCCTTTGGTCGGTACCAAATTGAGAAGTGAAGAATTATAAGGAGGGGCCAGTCCAGGTGACAGTTGGAATTTTTCCCGAACCACCCCTGAGGTAGCTAGTGCCCTCAACATCGGAGAAGCACAGTCGAAGCACTCAGTTCTAAGGCGAAAATAACATTCGCCGGCTTGGAAACGATATTCCGAAGTGAAGCCAATTGATGGCTCCCTCCCTCATTCCCTCGAACATGACCGAAAGATGTAGATGAAAACTGCAAAGATCGCTGCATATCTGCTCGTCCCTGCTCTCGCGCTCGGCGCCTGCTCGAACGATTCCGACGATGCAAACTCCGCGAAGCAAGAAAGCTCACAGACGCAGGAAAACGCAGGCAGCAATGACGCTCCCAACAACGCTTCCAATGACAAGCGAGCCGCGCTAGGCGAGCGTGTGGAAACTTCCATTCAACCGGAAAACGACATTTTCATGACAGTCAATTCCGTAGATTTCGCTTCTGAGTGCAAGTTTGGTGTGGCTGAATTCCAGGAAGCTCCACAGGTCGGACCTGATCAAGAAATCATGCAGATCTCTGGCGTATTCGAAGTCGAACGCTATGAAGGGCCAATGGCTCAGGTGCTACCCGCCATGCCAGGCACCCCCATGGTAGTTACCGCCGATGGTTTCACTCAGGACGCAGAGACCTTGGTGAGCTGCGCGGCGCCAGACGATGGACAACAGAATTGGAGTACTCCAACACCAGTTGGCAGCAAGGTGAAGGTGTTCGGCGAATTCCTAGTACCTAAGGGCACAGAGGAAGTCATCATCGACGGAATGCGCTTCCCCACGAGCTAATTCAATACAAAACACCGCGGCCAGCCCCAATTACAGTGGGCTGGCCGCGGTTTTGCGCTAGCAGTGTGCACTCACGTGCGAGTGCTTTAAGCCTCGGTGTAGTTCTTCTGAACGGAAGGATCAACCGGAACGCCAGGGCCGAAGGTGGAGGCCATGGTGACCTTCTTCAGGTAGACGCCCTTGGAGGAGGAAGGCTTGATACGCAGGATCTCGTCGATCAGTGCGCCGTAGTTCTCGGCCAATGCCTTGGCGTCGAAGGAGGACTTACCAATGATGGCGTGCAGGTTGGAAGCCTTGTCCACGCGGAAGGAGATCTTGCCGCCCTTAACGTCGGCGATAGCCTTTGCCACGTCGGTGGTCACGGTGCCGGTCTTGGGGTTCGGCATCAGGCCACGGGGGCCGAGCACGCGAGCCACACGGCCAACCTTGGCCATCTGGTCGGGGGTTGCGATGGCAACGTCGAAGTCGATGGTGCCAGCGGTGATCTGCTCGATCAGCTCGGTGGTGCCCACGATGTCGGCGCCAGCTTCTTGAGCCTGGGTTGCCTTCTCACCCTCGGCGAATACGGCCACGCGCACGGTCTTACCGGTGCCGTTGGGCAGGGAGACGGTGCCGCGCACAAGCTGGTCAGCCTTGCGGGGGTCAACGCCGAGGCGCAGTGCAACCTCAACGGTGGCGTCGGTGTTCTTGGAGGAGGTTTCCTTCACCAGCTCTGCAGCAGCCATGGGGCTGTACACGCGGCTCTTGTCTACCTTCTCTGCGTTGGCCTTGTATGCCTTAGAACGCTTGCTCATGTTGAAAAATCCTTCTGTGGTTCTTATTCGGATTGTGTGGTGCGAGCCGAAGCTGGCCCTGCCACGGGAAAGGAAGGTGCTGCGAAAAGGTGCAGCACGTTATTCCTTGTTTATTCCTTGACCTCGATGCCCATGGAGCGTGCGGTGCCCATGATGATCTTGGCTGCGGTGTCAACGTCGTATGCGTTGAGATCTTCAAGCTTGGTCTGGGCGATTTCCTTGACCTGGTCGAGGGTGACGGTGCCCACCTTCTGGGTGTGAGGAACGCCGGAGCCCTTCTTGATGCCAGCGGCCTTCATCAGCAGCTTGGCTGCCGGAGGGGTCTTCAGCTTGAAGTCGAAGGAGCGGTCTTCGTAGACGGTGATCTCTACAGGCACAACGTTGCCGCGCTGGTTTTCCGTTGCAGCGTTATAAGCCTTGCAGAATTCCATGATGTTCACGCCGTGAGCACCAAGGGCAGGACCAACCGGGGGAGCCGGGTTTGCCTGGCCTGCTTCGATCTGCAGCTTGATCAGGCCGGAGACCTTCTTCTTCTTAGGAGCCATGGAGACTTCTACCAACTTTCCGTGTTAACGCCGATGCGCCTTTTTAGCTTTTCGACGTCCGGATGCCAGAGACATGAAACGAGGCGAAAAAGCGTGCCTGTGCTTCATTCATCCAGCCACCGGGGATGTATATGTTCTTATTCGCGCATGCCTCAAACACACGCGATCAACCAGAATACACTCAAACCCCGCCTGCAACCAAAGCAGCCGGGGTTTTTCCTAGTGCAATCAGGACTTGAAAAGGCCTAGGTGATCTTTTCTACCTGATCAAAGCCGAGCTCCACAGGAGTTTCGCGGCCGAAGATCGACACGAGCGCTTGGAGCTTGCCGTTTTCGGCATCGATCTCGGAGATGGTGGCCGATACCGATGCCAGGGCGCCGGTGAGGATGGTCACGGCCTCGCCAACCTGGTAGTCCACCTGCACCGGAGCCTTGGTGGCCTCGGTGGGCATTGCCACAACCTGCTCGCCATCTTCGGTCGCTGCACCCTTGTCGGTGCCGGGCGCAGATTCCTGCGGCATGAGGAACTTGGCCACGTCGCGGTGCTTGACGGGGGTGGCGTTGCCTTCGTTGCCCACGAAGCTGGTCACACCAGGGGTATCGCGTACCACGGACCAGGCGCGGTCGTTGATGTCCATGCGCACCAGCACATAGCCGGGCAGCAGCTTGCGCTTGACAATCTTGCGCTTGCCGTCGCGGATCTCCACGGCCTGCTCCACGGGCACAACGACCTCGAAGATGGAATCTTCTACCTCAAGGGTCTGGGCACGCATGTCCAGGTTGGTCTTCACCTTGTTCTCATACCCGGAGTAGCACTGAATGATGTACCACTTGCCGGGCTGCTTTTTCAGCTCACGGGTGAATTTACGCAGGCGAGCCTTGTACTCGGCATCGGCGTCGAGTTCCTCGGAGTCTTCAGCGATGGCAGCCTCGTAGTCGGCTTCCTGCACCGTTTGCTCTTCAACCTCAACCTCGTTGGAGGTTTCGGTCTGCTGCTCTTGCTCTTGCTCGGCGCTTAGTGATGCTTCGACGGCTTCGCCGAAGGCATCAGCAAAGGAGCCATTGTGCTCATCGCTCATACTGTGTTCCATCCTTTTGAAGGTGTGTCGTACTTCCTGCCAGCGTGGTGGCCGTGCTGCTTTTTAAGCCTAGCCTGCTCGCTGACATAAAGTATCCCGCCTCACCAGTGCTTTCGGTGAGGCGGGATCTTCTTTTTTGTGGGTGTCAGTATAACTACTGGCTCAACACCTTTTCAACTCCCAAGCCGGCGATGAAGTCCACGCCTGCCACAAGAGCCGTCATCAAAATCAGGAAGGCAAACACGATGATGGTGTAGTTGACCATCTGCTTGGTGGTAGGCCAAATCACCTTGCGCATTTCCTTGCCCACCTCAGGCAGGAATTGCACGACGGAACCACCGGGGCGATCATCATGCTCGCGCTTGGCTACCTTCTTGGCCTCCGCTTGGGAAGCATCAACGGTGCTCGTTCCGGCGAGTTGGCGCTTGCCGGTGGGCCGGGCTGCCGAGGTAGGTTGCCGTTGTTCTTCGCTCACTGCATTCCCTTAATCATGTTGCCTATCGGGACCTTTTGGCGCACCGCCAGGTACACCACGTTCAGATTGGCAACTATAGCACGCTGATGGTGGTGCCAATAGAACGCAAGAACACCCGGTGCCTCAAGGCAACCGGGTGTTCTCTATTTTCCTCTTGCAGGGGCGACAGGACTCGAACCTGCAACCTTCGGTTTTGGAGACCGATGCTCTACCAATTGAGCCACGCCCCTTTGGTAGCGATGGCGAGAATTGAACTCGCGACACAGCGATTATGAGTCGCTTGCTCTACCACTGAGCTACACCGCCACGATCTTCCAACTAGGTTACCCTAGATAAAAGAACAGAGCCCCCTGACAGAATCGAACTGTCGACCTTTTCCTTACCATGGAAACGCTCTGCCGACTGAGCTAAGGGGGCGCTAGCCTCATTGAATTGTGCCGGTATTTTCCGACCCGCTCCTGTTGAAGCCTGATAAAGATTAACCCGAAGCATTGAAAGAACACAAATCTGCACTACAGCCTAGTTTTTCAGCGCCCCAACGCTTCCGTTTCCAACGCCCCTGATCACCACGGCCGCGCCAGAAGCCAGCGCGCCCTCGATCGAAGTCCCGCTGGAAGTCCAGCGCCGCCTGACGCGCCTGGGGATCATGCTCTTCTGAACGCTTAGCAACCTTGCGCTGCATCATGCCGGCAGGAATACGGGAAAGACGCCAGTCGCCGCAAGTATTGCGCCCATCGATCCCGAAGCCAATAGAATTTTCCGCTTCATAACCCCTCCACCGTGTCGTAGGTCACCTCATTGTAGGCTTGATCGAACTATGGTCAAGGTTTTTTGGGAAACGCGAAGGAGCCCGTCACTTTCGTGACGGGCTCCTTACATTGCTGTGCCAGGTAGAAGATTCGAACTTCTGTAGGCAATGCCGACGGATTTACAGTCCGCTCCCTTTGGCCGCTCGGGCAACCTGGCGTGCGTTGAACACTCTACACTGCCCATCCCGCAACATTGCAAATTCGCACTACAACAGCCATTATCCAACGCGTGCGACAGTAAAGCGAGCCAAGTTGCGCAGTGCATCCGTGGTGGCACATGCAGGCAGCGCCTCGAGGTGCTGCTCGGCTTCGTTGAGGTACGCGGAGACGTCGTCAAGCGCCTTTTGACGCCCCTGCGACTTCGCCAGCAGGCCCAGCACATGCTCCACCGTGGCGTCGTCATGGATGGGGCCGGTGAGGATGCCGCGCAGCTCCTCACCCACCGGGGTGTCTTCCTGCAGCGCGTAGAGCACAGGAAGGGTGAACACGCCTTCGCGCAGGTCCGTGCCGGGGGTCTTGCCGGACTGGGTGGTATCAGAGAAGATGTCGATGAAGTCGTCCACGATCTGGAAGACCATGCCGATGGCATAGCCGTAACCCTGCAAGGCCTTGATGTGCTCCTGGCTTGCCCCGGAGTGCAGGCCGCCAAGGAAGCCAGCAGAGGCGATCAGCACGCCGGTTTTTTCGCGGATCACATTCATGTAGTGCTCCACCGGATCCCCGTCGCCAGCGCCGATGGTCTCGCGCATCTGGCCGGTAACCAGATCCCCGAAGGTCTCGGCAAAGTGCGCCACCGTTTCCACACCCAGCTCACTCATGATGCGCGAGGTGTGCGCCAACAGGATGTCGCCAGCCAGGATGGCCACCGAGTTATTCCAACGGGCGTTGGCACTGGGCACGCCACGGCGCTTATCGGCCTCATCCATCACATCATCGTGATAGAGGGTGGCCAGGTGCGTCATCTCTACAATCGCGGCGGCCTTGATCACGCGATCATTCATCGGCTCGCTGCCGTATTGGGAGGCCAGCAGCGCGAACATGGGGCGGAAGCGCTTGCCGCCTGCCTTGGTCAGGTGCAGCACCTTCTCGGAAACAAAGGCCTCGCCTTTCGATAGCTCCTCGATCAGCAGCGTTTCTACGCGCTCCATGCCATCGGCTACGGCCTTGTTTAGGGTGTCGTCGCCAAGATCGACGTGTGCCGCCGCCACTGGCTGCGATCCTTCGGCGCCGTTGCTCATTTCCACACTGCCTTACATTGAGGTCGAGGGCTCGGCGCCGAGGGGCTCAAAGCGTCGTGCCACGTGAAGCATGTTCCAACTAACCCCTTTACCGTAGTCGAAACGCCCACATACACACACCCCGGGGTGCACGGCCAGCAGTTGAACTGCCACAATAACCCCTGTGACTCCTACGCAATTAAGCCCAGAGCTGCTCGTGATCGGTGCAGGACCAGCCGGATCCGCCGCTGCTTGGCACGCCGCGCAACAAGGCCTCGACGTGCTGATCGTTGATCAAGCACAATTCCCCCGCGATAAAACCTGCGGCGATGGCCTCACCCCTCGCGCGATTCACCAGCTTGAGTTGATGGGCATCGACGTCACCTCCCACTACCACTCCAAGGGCCTGAAATTGCACGGCTTCGGCGGTTCCGTTGAAGCACCCTGGCCCGACTCCCCCTTCGGCACCCTCGGCTCGGCCATGCCCCGCACCGAGCTGGATCAAACCCTGCTGGATCACGCCGTGGCGCAGGACAGTGTTCGTTTCCTTGGTGGCGCAGGCGCTACGGAGGTAACAGTCGAGGGGTCGATCAAGCAGGTGCGTTTGAGCGACGGCACCCAGATCCATCCGCGTTTTGTCATCGTGGCCGATGGGGTGCGTTCCACCTTTGGCAAACAGCTCGGCCGCACCTGGCATAAAGGTGAAGTATTTGGCATTGCCGCGCGCTCCTACTGCGATACGCCCTTCTGCGATGAACCCTGGATCCATTCGCACCTTGAGCTTCGCGACGCCGAAGGGACGATTCAGCCAGGCTATGGGTGGATCTTTCCGCTTGGCGACGGCCGCGCGAACGTCGGTTGCGGCGCCCTTTCCACTGACAAGCGCCCAGCGAAAGTGAATACCAAAAAGCTGCTGCATCTCTATGCCGATCAGCAACGCGTTGCCTGGGAGTTTGCTAAGCCCCAGCACGTCACCTCCGCGCTGCTGCCCATGGGTGGCGCAGTATCTGGCGTGGCAGGACCGAACTGGATGCTCATTGGTGATGCAGCCGCCTGCGTGAACCCGCTCAACGGCGAGGGCATCGACTATGGATTAGAAACTGCCCGCATGGCAGTAGCGATCCTGGGCCAAGGCGAAGACTTCAGCGATACATGGCCTGCTGTCTTGCGCGAACACTATGGCGAGGCCTTCCTGCTGGCGCGCACCTTGGCTCGTGCTTTGACCTACCCACAATTCTTGCCACTTACAGGTCCATTCGCGCTGCGCAAACCGCTGGGGAAGTACATCATGCCCACGGCCGCCCGCTTGATGGGCAACCTCGTGGTAGAACAAGACCGCGACCTGGTGGCTCGTTGCTGGCGCGCGGCCTCAGGGATGAGCATGCGTTTGCGCGGCGATAGGGTGCTGTGGGGATAAACGCAGGCGATAGGGCACACAAACGCAACGACGCTTTCTAGAGTTAAAGGCATGCAGCAATCAAAACTCGTCGTCGTCGGTCTGGGTCATGTTGGTTCTTATGTGTTGAGCTATGCCATGGACTCAGGCCTGTATTCAGAAATTGTCACCATCGATATTGAGCCGAAGATCGCGCTCGGTGAAGCAGTAGACCAAGCGCAATCCACCGGCGTGATGGGCACTACGCACACCTATTGCCACGCAGGCGATTACAGCGACTGCAAAGATGCAGACATCATCATCGTGGCCGCCGGCGCCTCCATCGTGCCAGACCCCAACGATCCCGAGCGCCTACCCGATCGCTCCGAACTGGCAGGGCTCAGCGGCGTGGTGGTGCGCGATGTGATGAGCAATATCGTCCAACACACCAAGGATGCGGTGATTATCTTCATCACCAACCCACTGGATGCCGTGGTGCATGTGGCCGTGACCGAATTCGACTACCCCACCCACAAGATCTTCGGCACCGGCACCATGCTCGATTCCGCGCGCCTGCGCTACGCCATCGGCCAAGAGCTCGGTATCGACCCCAAATCCGTTACCGGCTACATGATCGGCGAGCACGGCTCCACCGCCCTGCCAGCCCTTTCACAAGTCAATGTCTTTGGCCTTGGCTGGGAAGAACTCGGCCAATGGCGCGGCAGCGCGCTGCCAAGCGCACCAGAAATGCAAGAACGCGTGATCCGCTCCGCCTACGACGTGCTGCTGAACAAAGGCTGGACCAACGCCGGTGTGGCACGCTCTGCTAACGCACTGGCCAAGTGCCTGCTCATCGGCGAACGCTCCGTGCACCCCATCTGCACGCTGATCACTGACGGCATCTACGACTTGCCCGAAGTCTCACTGTCCCTGCCCACCTTCATCGAACCCGAGGGTTGGGCAAAACGCCTCCAACCCCAGCTCAACGACTGGGAAATTGAGCAACTGCATCACTCGGCCAAGTTCATCCTCGACACCGTGGAGAACACCAAGCAGTAGCAGGCCGGGGGCAGTTCCGCGGATCGTGCAACAACCTGCTAAAACTCCTCAATCATGATCTTGCCCATGCCCATGAGCTTTTCATAGGCATTGGGCTTGGTCATGAGTTCGCCCATGTTGTCTGGCACGATCTCCCAGCTCACGCCGAATTCGTCGCGAAGCCAACCGCAACGCTCGGCCTCCGGCACGGCGCTGAGGCCATCGAAGTAGTGGTCAATTTCTTCCTGGCCGTGGGCATTGACCAGCAGCGCCACGCCGCCATCGAAGCTAAACGGTTGCTTGACCGCGGAGTCCATGGCACCGATGGTTTCACCGAGCAGCTCGAAGGTGGCAAACACCACCGACTCGGGCTCAATCACCCCGTTAGCATCCTGGCCAATCTCACCGTAGGTCACCTTTTGGTTCACGCGGCCGCTAAAAAGCTTGGTATAACGCTCGATGGCCTCCCCGGCGCGATTCTGGGCCTCGCCGCAGAACATGAGGCTGGGGTACATGGCGGGGAGGTCGGTGGGTTCGGTGTGGCTGAACAACTGCCAGCTCACACCAAACTTGTCCTGCACCCAGGCGTAATGCTCATTGAAGTCATAAGAGCCCAAGGGCATGAGGGCAAAGCCACCATCTGTGAGGTGCTCATAGAGCTTGGCGGTGGCCTCGACGCTGGGGTTGCTCACCATCAAAGAGATCGAGGGGTTGGGGGTGAAGGTGTCATCAGCGTTGATGAGCATGATGTGAAAGCCGCGCAGGGAAAGCTCGATCAATAGCGTTTGCCCGGCCATGGGCTGCTGGAAATCCAGCAGGCCTTCCTCGGGGTAACGCTGGTGCTCAACAACGTGGGCATCTTCGAAGGCGGCCAAGTAGAACTCGGCCATTTCATCGGCATTGCCGTTACACCAAATATTCGGGACGATTTTTTGCATGCCCCGAGGCTACCTGGCACTACTAGGCAGGCTTGATGGCAGAGTGCATGGCCACGATGCCGAAGGTGAGGTTTTGCCAGCCGCAATCCGACCAACCATTGGCGTTGATCTCACGCGCCAAGGCCTCTTGTTCCGGCCAAGCGCGGATGGAATCGGCTAAGTACTCATAGGCATCGGGGTTGGAAGATACGAGGCGAGCCACCGGCGGTAAGAGGCGCATCAGGTATTCCTTGTACACGGTGCCAAATACCGGCACCACGGGCTTGGAAAACTCCGCCACCGTCAGCCTGCCACCGGGTTTGGTCACGCGCGCCATTTCGCGCAGCCCGGCGCGGAAATCGTGGATATTGCGCAGGCCGTAGGAGATTGTGACCGCGTCGAAGGTGTTATCGGCAAAGGGCAGTTGCATGCCATCGCCGCAGACCTTGGGCACGTCGCGTTCGGCACCTGCTGCGAGCATGCCCTGGGAGAAGTCGCAGGCAATCACGGTGGCGCCGGACTTGGCTAGCTCCTCGGTAGATACTGCGGTGCCGGCGGCAAGGTCGAGTACGAGCTCGCCGGGGCGCAGGTCTAGGCGCTCGCGGGTGCGTTTGCGCCAGTGCCGATCCTGACCAAAGCTCAAGATGGTGTTGGTGAGGTCGTATTTTTTGCCCACCGCGTCAAACATTTTTGCCACGTCGCTGGGTTGTTTATCCAAAGATGCCTTAGCCACGCTGTGTAAGTGTAGTCAACGCCGCTTCTGCCTTTGGGCGCTAAGCCACAAAACAGGCACGCACCTGGGCGTAGTGCTCAAATAATGCTTCGCACACGGCGTCCCAGGTTCGCGGCTCTACCTTCGCCCTGGCTGCTTTGCTCATCGCGTCGTGTTGCTTAGCTAGTCGACGCACCGCGTCAGGCAATTCCTGCTCAAATGATGCAACAGGCAGCAGTTCCCCAACGCTTGGGTCGATGAGGTCAATCGGGCCACCGGCGCGCGGGGCGATGGTTGGTACACCGCTGGCGTGAGCTTCTTGAATGGTTTGGCAGAAGGTTTCAAATTCCCCGGTGTGCACGAAGATATCCAGGTTCGCCATCTCCTCGGCGAGCTCTTCGCCATACCGTGCACCGAGGAACTCAGCATTGGGCATCGCTCTTTGCAGCGCGCCGCGTTCTGGCCCATCACCGATGATCACCAGCTCAAAGGCTGGGTCTTGATCCAGGCAGGCCAGGCGGTGCACGCTTTTTTCTGCGGCGAGCCTGCCCACGTAGCCCACCCTGATTGGTTGGTCTTGTGACTTCTGGCGGCGGCGCTTCTTGGGGTGAAAAAGCGCTACGTCTACTCCCCTGCCCCAGCGCTGAATATCGTGCACACCTGCGCGGCGCAGTTCCTGCTCGGCCACGCTACTGGGGGCCAGTGTGAGGCTGCAGGCATTGTGCAAGGTGGCAATCCAGCGCCAGGAGGCTTGGTAGAGCCAGCTCAGGCGATAGCGAAGTGAAAAGCCTGCAATATCTGTTTGAAATACCGCCACGCAGGGAACATCGAGGTGCTTTGCAGCCCAAGCACCGGCGCCGCCAAGCACGAAGGGGCTTGCCAGGTGCACGACGTCTGGTTGGAATTCACGTAAGGCAGAAAGCACCTTCGGGCTCGGGGCTCCTACCGGCAGGGAGTTAATTCTTGGTACTCGGATCTGCGGTACTCGAATGACCGGTGTGGTGCCTACGTTGCTGATGTCTTGGGCGCTACCCGGCGCGATCACGATGCATTCGTGCCCGTGGCGCGAGGCATAGTCGAGGATGCGCAACACGGAGTTGCTTACTCCATTGACGTAGGGCAAAAAGGACTCGGCGATGATCGCCACGCGCATACGCTTACCTCACGGTGGTGCGAATAGTGGGGGCCTTGGCGGCTTGCGTAGCAGGCCACCTGCTCACCAGCCACCATAACCCGGCGGCTATGGCACTCGCGACCGCTAGCGTGCTCAAGGCGGGAATCAGCGAAAGCGTCCACTTTCTTCCCTCAACCTTGGCTAAGTCGTAGTTGTCTTTCGCGTAGGTCACCCACACTCGCTGGCCTTCGCCTAAGTCGCTGGGATAGAGCAACCCCGTTTTCGGCGAATGTAAGCGCCCATCATCGCCTTGGTATTCCACCGATGTGCGCAAAGTTCCCACATCAACCACCGTGGCCAGGGCACGCCCGGGGTTGTTATTGATGGTGCGGTCATTTAATGCAGGCCCAATCACCATGGCGGCACAACCGAGCACAGCAAAGATGTACAACACCAGCACTAATTGGTGAGCGCGGCGTCGAATAGCTGGGGTGATGCCTGGTCGGTGCAGCGGGCTCACATGCTCACCCGAGCCTGAAGGCTTGCATGGATATCGCGGCGAGTAGCGCGGGTGGTTTTGGCCTCGATCACCCGGAAACCGCCGTACTCAGTGCTATCAATCAATGCCACGATGAGATCCTGCAGCGAATCCACCTGCTGATACTCCACCTCATAGCCCTGGCACAGCGCCTCAAGGTCGGCGTGATGGGGAGTGCCAAAGGCACGCTCGAAGCGCTCCCGATACTGCGGGGCGCCAACCTCTAAGGTCTCGAAAATGCCGCAGCCATCATCATTTGCCACCACGATGGTGAGGTTTTCTGGGCGGGGTTGCTCACCGATAAGCAGGCCGCCAATGTCGTGCAAGAAGGTCACATCACCCATCAACGCCACCGTGCGCGGCGGACGAAGCTCCGTCGGGTGTGCCTGCTGTAAGGCAAGGGCAATGCCGATGGCTTGCGAAACGCTGCCATCAATGCCTGCAGCACCGCGGGCGGCGAAGGTATCCACACCCGCGAAAGGCAGGCCCACAAATGCAGCATCGCGCACCGGATTAGAGGAGCCGAGAAACAGCGTGTCTCCGGTGCCGAGGGTATCTGCTACCGCTGCTGCTACATGCAATCCGCTCAAGCCGTGATCTTCGGCCAAAGTATCGCGCACCGCTTCTGCCCCAAGCTCTGCAGCGGCCTGGGCAATATTGAGCCATTCTTTGCTTGGCGCACCGCTAGCTTTCACCCGGGAGCCCACGGCCTTGGCCCGCTGGGCTGGATCGGTGATGGTGTTGCTTCGGCTCAGCACATACAGATCAATGGCGGGATCAGATAGCAGCGCCATCACCTCGCGGTGCAAGGTGGGATGGCCTACCACAATGATCTGCTCAGGCTTGGTGTTTACTACATAGCCTTCTGCGGAAACCTGCTGCTTGCTAAACACCCCGGCAGCCAGCGGATGCACCGGGTGAAAAGGCGCGGGCGCGCTGGGTTCTGCGATGGTGGGGACATCTTCTAAGCCTGCCACCTCCCAGGCCTCATCTCCTGCGATAACCAAGGTTGGCTTTCTAAGATCAATGGCTACTTCGCCGTGATCTTTAAAAAGGCTCTGGTTGCTTCCGCGCTGGGGCTGCTCTGCCTGCGAAGGTGCTTCGAGCAGCGAATCTTCCACCAGTGGGGTATCGCATTGCACGTTGAGGTGTACCGCGTGCGCTGTAAATGCTTGGTCGAGCTGCTCTAAGTGGGCAGCTTCGGAGATATTCACCGTGGGTGCGACATTAAAGATGCCGTCTTGCACGATGGTTTGATTCGCGCCGGTTCCTTGCAAACGCGCCGGACGATCAGCAGAGATCATCACCAAAGGCGTATGGGAGTAGGCGGCCTCCACCATCGCCGGGGCGCAATTAGCCACCGCAGTACCCGAAGTGGTGATGATGGCAACGTGGCGGCCTTGCACCCGTGCCATACCTAAAGCCAAGAAAGCGGCGGAGCGTTCATCAATCCGGGTATGCACGCGAAGATCATTGCGCGCTAATACCGCAAGTGAAAGCGCGGAGTTCCGCGAACCAGGGCAAATCACTACGTCGCTAACAAAGCGGGCGAGTTCGGCGGCAAAAAGGCGTGCAAGCTCTGGCGAGGAGGTCATGGTTTAGCAGTCTAGTGCCTCATCTGGCAGGTACTCCCATGCCTGCGCCAAACGCTTCAACCAGGCATCTTTGCGCGCCCCACTAGCTTGAAGTGCTTCTAAGCGCTCTGGCTCAGGTGCCAACATTTCGGCTTTGAGCCGGCCATCGACCAATTCGCGGCTGGCGGTGACATCTTCAAGGAATAGCCGCTGGGTGCCAAGGCCCGCGGCCGCAGGTGGCACATCGAATTCCTCATCATCGCTATGCCGCGGCAAGGCGGCCACTGCCGCAAGGCCGGCGTTGATGCCCACGCCGGTATCAAGTGCACTGGCAACGGTGATATCGAGGCCTTGGGCGCGCATAAACTTCGCTACCTCCAACACCTTGCGCACTCCGCCGATCGGCGCAGGCTTTACCACGGCCACATCAGCGGCTTTGGCGCGCGCCACCTCGTAGGGATCTTCTGCTCTTCGGATTGATTCATCGGCCGCGACTCTGAGAAAGATGCCACTGCGGACCAGACGATCGCGCAGTTGGGCAAGTTCGGCCACCGTGGCACAGGGCTGTTCCATATAGTCCAAAGGGCCAAGCTGCTTGGCGGCCTCTAAGGCCTCATCCACGCTCCAGCCACGATTGGCATCCACACGAATCTTGGCCAAAGGCCACAGATCACGCACCGCCTGCACGCGGGCTACGTCTTGGGCAAGGCTTTGCCCAGGCTCTGCCACTTTCACTTTCACGGTGCTACAGCCCTCAAAGCGCTCAAGGATTCCTGCCACATCTTCGGGTTGTACCGCTGGCACCGTGGCGTTGATATCGACCCACTCGCGCAGCAAAGGCGGTGGCCCCTGATAGGCCATTTCCAAGCCGCTGGCTAACCAGTGGGCGGCCTCGGGTGCCGCATAATCTTCAAATGGGCAGAATTCGCCCCAACCGGCAGGCCCTTGGATCAGCAGCGCCTCGCGGGTTTGGATCCCGCGAAACTGCACTCGCATCGGCAGTGCTACGACATAGCTGCGTTCGAGGACGTCTTCTAAAGCAATCGCCATACTTGCAGAGTCTAAACACCACCTGGGTCTCCCCACATGCGCGCCCTCAGGCTCCGCCGCCGCGCAGCCCCCATCACCGCGCAGGCTCGCGGCAATGCCTTGCGCCATCGCCAGGATTGAAGCGACTACATTTGCTAGGTATGAGCGAAGCCACCCAAAACTCCAAGCAATACTCCACGGATAATCCCTTTGATCCCACGCAGTGGAAACTGGTGGAAGGTTTTGAGGATTTCAGCGACATCACCTACCACCGCCATGTGGGTGAGGGGCGCGAGAACGGCATTGTGCGCATCGCTTTTGATCGCCCCGAGGTGCGCAACGCCTTTCGCCCTCACACGGTAGATGAGCTCTACCGGGCGCTTGATCATGCTCGCCGCACCCCCGATGTGGGCGCGGTGCTCCTCACCGGCAATGGCCCGAGCGAAAAAGATGGTGGCTGGGCCTTTTGTTCCGGTGGCGACCAGCGCATTCGTGGCCGCTCGGGTTATCGCTACGCCGAGGGCGAAACAGCCGATACCGTCGATACGGCCCGCGAGCAGGCCGAGGGTGGGCGCCTGCACATTCTCGAGGTGCAGCGTTTGATTCGCACCATGCCCAAGGTGGTCATCGCTGTGGTCAATGGTTGGGCTGCAGGTGGCGGGCACTCGCTGCATGTGGTGTGCGACATGACCATCGCTTCACGCCAAGAGGCACGTTTTAAGCAAACGGACGCCGATGTTGGTTCCTTCGACGCCGGCTATGGTTCGGCCTACTTGGCCAAGATGGTGGGGCAGAAATTTGCCCGCGAGATCTTCTTCCTTGGCCGCACCTATGATGCAGAGACGATGCAGCGCATGGGTGCGGTGAATATCGTTGCCGATCACGGCGAGCTGGAGCAGGAGGCCATTCAGGCTGCCCGCGAGATTTGCGGCAAGTCCCCCACGGCCCAGCGCATGCTGAAGTTTGCCTTCAACCTCACCGATGATGGGCTGATGGGCCAGCAGGTATTCGCCGGTGAGGCCACCCGCCTTGCCTATATGACGGATGAGGCCGTGGAAGGCCGCGATAGTTTCTTAGAAAAGCGCGACCCCGATTGGTCCGCATTCCCCTACTACTACTAGTTTGCGAGCCCCTGCCACCGCGATGCATACCCTGGAAACATTCCCTATCCACCGTCTGCTGTTCCCTGAATCGGGATTGGGCTTTGCCCAGGCACATGCCACAGAGGAAGTGCTTGGGGCTTTAGAGTCTGCCATTGCAGGCCAGCGCACCCTCTTGCCGGTTTCTGAAGAAAACGAGGCGGTGTTGCGTGCTTCGCAGCGCGCCGGGCACGATATCGATCCTTCCGTTGCCTTGGTGGTGGCCACCTCGGGTTCTACGGGAACTCCCAAGGGGGCGATGCTCAGCCCCGCCAATGTGATCAGTTCTGCCGATGCCACCCACCAGTATCTCGGCGGTGAGGGGCAGTGGCTGTTGGCGATGCCCCCGAATCATATTGCTGGCCTGCAGGTGTTGATCCGTTCGATGGTTGCAGGCTTTACCCCGGCGGTGCTCAATGTGGCTCAGGGCTTCCAGGTGCATGCCTTTGCCGAGGCCGCGGGCAATTTGGAGGGCAGGCGCTATACCTCGCTTACTCCCCTGCAGTTGCTCAAGGCCATGGATAGTTTGGAGGGCATCGATGCGCTTCGTAGCTTTGATGCCATTCTTGTTGGTGGCGCGCCTTTGCTTGTCGACGACCAACGTGCCGCATCGGAACTGGGCATCACGTTGATTAGCACCTACGGTTCTTCTGAAACCTCCGGTGGCTGTGTGTATAACGGCAAGCCTATTCCTGGGGCGAAGGTGCGCTTGCGCGGCGAGCGCATTATCCTCGGCGGGCCGATGGTGGCTAGAGGGTATAGGAATATGCCAGACCATGAGGCCTTTGCTGAGCCTGGTTGGTTTGCCAGCAGTGATACTGGTGTGGTGGAAGATGGTGTCTTGCGCATTACTGGGCGCATGGACACGATCATTGATTCTGGGGGGTTAAAGATTCACCCGGAAGTCCTTGAGCATCGCCTGGCCAATGTGCCCGGCGTGCGGGCGGTGTGCGTGGTGGGCATTCCTGATCGGCGTCTTGGTCAGGCCATCGTCTGTGCTTTTGAGGGCGATGCCAGCCCAGAGGATCTGATTGAGGCTCTTGATGATCTCCCCCGCTGGCAGCTTCCCAAACGAATGCTCAAGCTGGATGCTTTGCCGCTTATTGGGGTAGGCAAGGTGGATCGGCAGGCCATCGCGGCTTTGTTTAACAGCGACAAGACCAGGCAATAGCTACCCGTTCTGCCGCGTAGGCGGGCGTGCGTGGAACAATATCGCCTATGAGTTCTTCTAAGCCACACACCGCCACCCCCGCCGATTGGCTCGAGGGGGCGCGGCCTCATACCTGGGCAAATGCCTTCGCACCAGTGCTAGCAGGTTCCGGCGCTGCGGCGTATGCCGGCCAGTTCCACCTTGGTCGCGCATTGCTGGCCGCCATCGTGGCGTGGGCGCTGATCGTGGGCGTGAATTATGCCAATGACTACTCCGATGGCATTCGTGGCACCGATGATGATCGCTCTGGTCCTCTGCGCCTGACAGGCTCTGGCATTGCCAAGCCCGAGCACGTGAAGTTCGCCGCCTTCGGCGCTTTTGGCCTGGCAGGCATCGCCGGCATCTGGCTTTCTTTGCTTTCTGCCCCTTGGTTGATCCTGCTGGGCATCCTCTGCGTTGCAGGCGCGTGGTTTTATACCGGCGGCAAGAACCCTTATGGCTATCGGGGTTTTGGAGAGATCGCCGTGTTTGTGTTCTTTGGGCTGGTAGCTGTGCTCGGCACCGAATACACCCAATCCGGGGCTATTTCCTGGGTGGGTCTTGGCTTGGCGGTAGCCGTTGGGGCGATGTCGAGTGCCGTGAACCTCACCAATAACTTGCGCGATATCCCCACCGACCGAGAGGCCGGGAAGATCACCCTAGCGGTCAAGCTTGGCGACGCCGCGACCAGGAAACTCTACCTGGGGTTAATGGCAACCCCCTTTGTAATCTCGCTGCTTCTGGCTGCCACCGCGCCTTGGGCCGCAGCAGGTGTGCTTGCCTTGCCTTTTGCCCTGGCTGCTGCTCAGCCGATTCGATCGCAGCAACAGGGCAAGGCACTTATCCCGGTGCTTGGGCTCAGTGGCAGGGCGATGCTGGTGTGGTCGATTGCCACGAGCGTGGCCTTGGCGCTGATTTAGCGCTTGGAAAGTTCTTCGCGCAGCCAAGCCTTGTGCGCTTTGCGCTGTGCGTCCCATCCGGCCACGGCTTGGGTGGCTCGCAGCCTCATGCCTTTGAATACGAACATGGAAAGTGGCATGGCAACGATGAGTGCGAGTGTGGCCGAGATGAGCAGCGGCACGGGCGCGCCGATGGCTACGGCTAGAAGCTGGATTAGGGCGGTAAGGCCAATAAATAGCGCGAGCCTTGCGAGGCCGTAGACGATTACCGCACGGCGCGCCTCGCGCTTGAGCTGCGGATCAGGGGCTTGGGGTGCTTGCTCATTCACAACCTCGTAGCCTACTCAACCCTGCTGGCGCAAAGGTAGTCTGGTACGAAAACTGAGTGGCGGTTGTGGATCAAGACTTGAAGTTAGGAGCGAACTCTTGGGACGTCTCATTTTGATCATTTTGCTCATTGCCGCGATCTGGATTGCGTGGCGGGCATTTGGGCCTTCCTCTTGGAAGAAGAACACTGTGGAGCCTGAGGCCATTAAAGGCCCTGATGATGATCCTGAGTTCTTGTGGAAGCTGGAAAAGGAACGCTTTAAGCAGCAGCGTGAGCAGGAGCGATTAGAAAAGGAGCGCCGGCAGCGCGGCGAGGGCGAAGATAAACAAAAGAATGATGAAGGATAATCATTTACTTAGCCTAGCCTTGCCTCTATAGTTGGAGGCATGACGCTCGACCGCGCATCGCAAATTTTCAAGGCGCTTGGCGACCCTACGCGCCTACAACTTCTTCAGCTCGTGGCCGAGCAAGAATCAATCTGTGGAGTAGACCTCGCAGAGCATTTGGCCATCACCGCACCCACGGTGACGCACCACATGCAAAAACTCGCCGAGGTCAACCTGGTGCAACGCCACCGCCAAGGCAAGTGGACGAGGTATCAGGTCAATCCCGGCGAGTATCAGCGCATTGCAGCGCTGATTGACCAGCTCTAGTTCAGCCCCGCATAAGAGTGCAGGCCCGAGGTAACCAGGTTAATAAAGAAGAGGTTGAAGGTCATCGCAGCTAGGGCCAGGATATTAATCCAGGCCGCCTTGGTGTTTTGCCAACCCGAGGTTGCACGGGCGTGAAGATACGCCGCATACAAAAACCAGGTGATGAACGAGAACGTCTCTTTAGGATCCCAGTTCCAGGGACGTCCCCAGGCGCTTTCTGCCCAAATGGCACCCAAGATAATGCCCAGGCCAAACACGGGCACGGTAATAATCGCCGTGCGATACGCCACCAGATCTAGGCGCTTTGCGCTGGGCAAGGGTCGGGCGAGTTTGCCAAAGAAGCCCTTTTCTTTGCCCTCGGGCTGCCAGCGACGCAGCAGATATGCCAGCGAGGCAATACCTGAGATCAAACCGATGGATGCACCAGAAGAGACGATGGAGACGTGGATGGGCAGCCACACCGATTGCAGGGCAGGCACCACCGGGGCTGCATCCGCATAGAGGTTCTTGCCACCGAGGAACAGCAGCGAGAGCACCGGCACGAGCACCCAAGGCCACAGGGGCTTAAACTCTCTGCGCTGCATGAACACCGCCGCTGCCACCATGGCAAACAGGGTGATCATGGCGATGTATTCATAGAGGTTGCCAAAGGGGAAGCGGTGGGTGGCAAAGCCACGGGTCACCACAGAGACGATGTGCACCAAAATGCCCAACCACACCAGTGTTTGGGTCATGCCAATGAACTTGGTGGCACCTTCTGGTTTTTCGCCAGCGGCCTTCACGTAGAAGATCACCGAGAGCACTAGCGCCAAGAGGTAGATCACGAACGCTGTACCAAACGCCATGTCTGACAGCGAAGCGAGACTCGAATTGATTGGCATGTCACCTCATCCTTCGGGATTGCATCTCAGTATCGAACACACTACTCGTGCTCGACTAAAAGTTGAAATATGGCCTAGCCCCAGCCAAACGCCAAGGCCGGTGGCTAATCATCATCTTCGGGTTCCGGCAATCCCAGAAGGTGCCGGTGGATCTTCTGATATTCCTCACCCCAACCTGCACGGTCGGTGCGAGAAAGCCCGGCCGTTTCAATGCGGGTGGTGTGCTCGCCCTCTGGGTACAGGCGCACCCAGATCCTGCGGCGCTTGATCATGAGAGAACCAACCAAGGCGGTCAAGGAGATCAAGGAGAAGGCCAGCATCCACACTTGGGTGGGGTTGTAGCTGACTTGGTAGTTCGCAAACTCTTTTGCCCCGTCGAAGGTGATCTTCGTGCCGTCGTCAAGCGTGATGGATTCACCCACGCCAAGGTTCACGCGCTCAAGCTTTTGCAAGGCACCAGAATGCACCAGTGATTGATCAAGCGAGAAGATGCTCTGGCCACGGCCAGTATCGAGGCCGTTATCGCCGCGATACACATCGATGGCCACGGCCGGATCAGTCATGGCCGGATAGGAGGAGGTGAGCAGATTCTTGTTCTCGCCTTCCCACTGCGCGGTTGGGGCAAACAGCCCCTCGATGGCGATTTGGTGCTGGCGTCGCTCATAGAGATCCGGGTACATCCCCGCCGGCGGATCAAAGCGCATCACGCCGGAAGAAAGGAAGAAGGTGGGATCCTGCGGCTGCCACTGCACCGTCTGAC